>SXIK01000006.1 GCA_005772855.1 Planctomycetia bacterium
GGCCTACAAGGCTCATGTGGAGGACTTGCTCAACATGGCCCGCCAGGCCGTGAAGGATTCCGAGGCGGGCTCCAGGGCACGAGAAACGGCGCTGCGCCTATTGATCGACCTTTACAACCGTACGCTCCAGTTCACCAAGGTGCCGTACCTCGGCGAGCAGTTTGTGACCGAGTTTCCCAAATCCAGGCAGCGGCCAAGTATCCACCTGGCAGTTGCCGGCGCGCTCCTGGCGTCGGGGGCCTGCGCCGAAGCCGTCGCGTACCTCAACAAGGTGATCAAGGACCATGTGGACGATCCCGAGTACGTCCACTACAACGAAAAGCTTTTCGACGCACTCACCTGCGTGGGAGATCTCGAAGGGATGGAGGACCTCATGCACGTCGTGCGTGCGGAGTATCCATTGCGCTTACCAACCCTCAAGGAAGGCCACTACCTGCGCAACCAGTACGAGCAGTGGCTCTGCATGTCTCCTTTCTGGATCGGGTTTGTAAGAATGGCCCTTGGCGACGTGGATGGGGCACGCAAGACGTTTCACGACCACATCGCGGAGTATGTGGTGAGAACTGAAAAAATGAAGAAAGAGGGAAAACCAATCGGATCGGGTGACATTTGCACGATCACGGTGGATTACCGCACGAGGGACATGCTTGACGTCCTCGACAATTTCTACGGCAAGGCGCCCACGAATTGCTTCAAGCTCGAGAACTTCTGGGTCTCGGAAAAGAAACTCGACTGGAAGGAGTGTCAAGGAAAGATTGTCGTGGCCGTGTTCCGCTCGCCGGGAGACGTACGTGCGGAAAAGTTCCTCCAGGAGGTCAATTCGTTGGTCAAGGCCCACGAGAAGGATGGGCTCCTCGGAATTACGCTGGCCTTCCGCGCTGGGCGACCGGGCGAGGAAGCCGATTCCAAGTCGATGCAAGATTTTCGTGATGACTTGAAGAATCTCGGTGTCACTTTGCCCGCCGGCTTTGACCCCGACGACCAGGGCCACAAGCTCTTCCGTGAGGTGCACGCGACCGTTGGGACAGCTTCGGTGGTGGTTTTCAACCGAAAGGGCGAGATCAGTTGGTTCCTGGCAGATCCCAGGGACATGGACCGGGCCATCTTGCGCCGTGTCATCGAGCGTATGTTGGCCGAGAAAACCGCAAAGGGATAGAGACGGGTTCAAGGCGAGGGCTCTGCAGTTACTTCTCGCGGGGGAGGAAGATCTGCCCCGGACTGGTCCGCCTGGCGGCGTCCCTCCCCCTTCTCTACGGTCCACAAGCGCCGGGGGCTTCCGGCGCCGGTTGTGGGGGAGCGTTGGCCAGGATGTCCCAATCAATGGCCGCGAGGAGTATATTCTCGACAAGCAGCCCGAGAGACCTCGAAAATTAGGGGATCGACCCTACAAGCTGCGAACAGTGGAGTCGTTCATGCCCTTTCCATTTCCCGCCTCTGTCCTCCTACTGACTGCCCTTGCCTCAACTGGCTGTTCTTTCTTCCCGAGGGACGAGGCCTCCTTGCCCGTTTCCGCTGCCGCCACGGAAGCGAGCGAGACGGTCCCAGCCGTTGTTACTGCCGAGATTGCCGACGCGACAGAGGACCCCAAGCCTACTGCCGTCAAGGTTGTGACGGGACTCGGCAACCCTCTGAAACGCGAGGAGCGCCCCCCTCTCGCCAGCATCGAGAAGCTCCTTCCTCCTGAAGGGGACGAGATCCTTCAGCAAATCCAATCGCTGGACCAGCGTGTGCCAGCAGGCTTTTGCGAAGTGAAGCGACCCGCCGAGCAGTTCCAGATGGACATGGATGCCGCCATCGAGCTCTCCAAACGCTTTCTTGTGGAGTACCCCGATAGCGACCCGGTCTCCTGGGTCAGGTCTGTCCTCGTCCGCATGGAGGTGGCCCGCCTCCCTTGCTACCGCGACTCGCTCCTGGCGCTCGGCATGAGCGCCCAGGAGATGGCGCAGAAGTACAGGGAGCACGTCTGCGGCATCCTCGCTTTCACAGAGTCCAACGCCGACGGCTGTCTGAAGGGATCGATCTGCCGGAGCGCCTCACTTCTGGCGAGCCTTTGCCTTCAGGAGCAGCTCGAAGAGTATGAGGAGCTTCGTTCGACAGCGGAGATTCTCCTCGCCGAATATCCCGAGCACGAGGCTCGGCCCAACGTCCATGTAGCTGTCGCGCAGAGTTTCATCCGTGAGAAGCGCTACGAGGAGGCAGTCAAGTATCTCGAGAAGGTCATCCAACTCCACTCGAAGGACCTGGAGTGTGTGCTCTACAACGACCGGCTCTTTGACGCACTCCATGGAGCGGGTGACCTCGAGGGCATGGAGGAGCTCTTGCGCCACGTGCATGCCGAGTACCCCAGTCGCATCTTGCAAATCGAGGAGGGACACCACCTTCGTCAGCAGTATGAGCAGTGGCTTTGTGTCTCGAGCTTTTGGATCGGTCATGTGCGACTGGCACTTGGCGACCCGAAGGGGGCTCGTGAGGCCATTCAGCAGCATATCGCCGAGGGTGACATGCGGGCCCAGAAGGCGGAGGCAGAAGGCCGCAAGCCTGGCCAGGACATCTGCTACACCACGCTGGAATTTCGCTCGAAGGACCTCCTCGACTTCCTCGACAACTACCACGGCAAGATCCCAAAGATCGACATGGACTTTGGGGAACTGTGGGCCACAGAGGAGAAGCTCACTTTGCGTGAGTCGAAGGGAAAAGTTGTCGCCCTGGTCTTCCGCCCGCCCAAGAACCGCACGGCAGAGGCCCTTCTGCAATGGGTCCAAAGCCTCGTGACAGCCCAAAAGGGTTTGCTGGTTGGAGCAACGATTGGATATGCCACCAAAGAAGCTGACCCCGTGGAGGATGAGCTTCTGCTTCAAAAAATGCGCGATGACTTGCAGCGCCTCAGGGTCAGCCTCCCGGGCGGATTTGATCCCGACCGCAAGGACCAGCGATTTTTCCGTGAGGTCCACGCGGTCGTTGGCACACCGTCAATCGTTCTCATCAACAAGAAGGGTGAGGTCAGCTGGTTCCTGAACGACCCTCGACAAACCGACCTGGCGATAGCACAACGCGTGATCGAACGGCTGTTGAAGGAGTAACGGCCGGTGCATCCAGGCAAGAGCTCTGGCGCTGGCGGTATCTAGTGCACCGAGCCCAATAGCTCGAGCGGCTCGTCCTCGCGCGAAGCCTCGTCGAGCTCTGGAAATTCTTGGAGCAGGGATGCAGCGGAAGCAGCGGCAGGCTCGCGGATGGAGTTGGCGTAGATGCGGTTGGCTCCGATGACAACGACTCCACCCTTCGATACGGTGAAGTCGCCCGATTGCCATTGTGAACCAATGCTCATGCCAGGCGGCACTCGGACTCCCTCCTCGACAATCACGCGCTTGAGTTTCGTGCCCTCGCCGATCTCGGCGTCGGGGAGAATAATGCACTCCTCAAGCTCGCATCCCTTTCCGATGGACACCCGGGGCGAGAGGATGCTGTTGACGACTTGTGAGCCTTCGATGTTGACGCTGTTTGAAACAAGGTTACGACCCTGAACGGTACGGCCGTCGATCATTGCGATCGTGGAGTACCGAGCTGGCACCCACTCTCTGAACCTCGAAGTACGGGCCCACCGCGGATCGGCCAAGTCGAAGGCGGGGGGAGACGCGAGGAGGTCCATGTTCGACTCGAAGTAGCTGTCGATGCTGCCCACGTCTCTCCAGTAAGCCTTCTCGTCCGGGCAGATGACCTCGAGCGGGCATGAGAGTACCCTCCCACGCTCCACGGACGTCGGCAGGATGTTCTTTCCAAAGTCGTGGGACGTTTTCTTCTTCGCATCCGCCACGAGGCGCTCGACCAGGAAGGTCGTGTTGAAGCAGTAAACGCCAAGATTTATGAGACAGCGGCCGCCGACCGCATAGGGCAAAGGGTCGGACGGTTTCTCGACAAAGCGGCTGATCTTGCCGCCCTCGGCAATGTTTACAACGCCGAAAGCCGAGGCCTCCGCGGGCTCGACGTAGCCGGTCAGTACGGTGACATCGGCCTCTCTCTCGATGTGCGTCTCGATGAACTTCATGTAGTCCGCGCGGTAAACATGGTCGCCCGAGAGAATCAGGACGACATCCGGGCGGGATCTGTCAAGGAGATCGAGATTGCGGTAGATCGCGTCGGCGGTGCCCTGATAGACGCCAGTTGGTGCGCGCATCTTGGGGGGGACAAGATCGATGGACTCGCCCAGCTCGCTCGAAAGGAAGTTCCAACGTTCGGATTGGTGCTGATTCAGGGACTGCGTGTGGTATTGCGTGAGGACATGAACATTCCTCAGCCCAGAGAGTACGCAGTTCATGAGCGTGAAGTCGATTATCCTGAAGTTGCCCCCAAAAGGGACGGCAGGCTTGCAGCGATTCGAGGTGAGAGGGTAAAGCCGCTCACCAATGCCACCGGCGAGGATCATGGGGAGGATATTGATCGAACGCATGGATGTGATTCCTTTCCGCGGCCTCGATCTCGAGTCAATCGAGCGTGCCGACTTGATTCGAAGTGAGCAGGTTTCGCACTGTTTCCTTGAGCTCGGTGAGGTCAGACGACTTTGTGACGTACGCGTCTGCGGACCAGCTCAAGAAGCTATCTTTGTAGGACGAGTAGGCTGTGTTGATTACGACCGGAAGATCGTTTTGCTCCTCGAGAATTCTTCCCATGGCCTCAATGCCGTCCATGCCAGGCATGCGGATATCAAGAATCAGGAGGTCAGGATTGTTTTCCCGAGCCATGCGAATGGCTTCCTGCGCGTTCGAGGCAAAGAGCACGTTATATCCCTCGCGAGTGAGTTCGCGCTGAAATAGCTTGCGAATACTGAGCTCATCATCGGCCACGAGTACCGTTTTCATGATAGACACCTCCCAATTACGAATAAAAAAGTTTGATCAGAGAAAGCTTCTCTCTCCACTTTGAAATCCAGGTTAATTCTGACGGGCGTAAGCCTCCTCCCGGTCTGTGAGGGGCACCGTTAAGCGGAACAGAGTGCGAAAATCAGGATTGTCCTCGAGCTCGAGACAGCCGCCGAGCCCGCGAATGTTCTGGGAAGCGACGGAAAGCCCGAGTCCTGTCCCGCCCTGCTTCGTCGTAAAGAACGGATCGAAAATGCGCGGGCGCACTTCCAGCGGGATCCCCGGCCCTGTGTCTCCCACGCAGATTGTCCCCAGCAGCTCGCTCTTTTGGACTCCAACGAACAGCTTTCCGCCGCCCTTCATGGCCTCGATGGCGTTCTTGATCAAATTCGAGAGCGCGTGGCGAAGAAGCTCTGGATCCGTGAGGCAGGCGACGGGCTCCTGGGGGATGCGTGAATCCAGCTCGATCGAGTTCTCAACCATCTCGTTCCGGAAAGTAGCAAGACACTGCCGGACGATCTGGCTCAGATCCATCGCGACTTTTCCCACCAATTTCGGCTTCACGAAGTCCAGTGTCTCGCGCAGAAACCTCTCCAGCCGAGTCACCTCGGCCACGATGATCTGTAGGGTTTCCGCCGTGTCAGGATCGTGTTGGTCACTGATCAGCGAGCGAGCAAGTCCGCCAATCGCCACCAGCGGATTGCGGATCTCGTGCGAGACGTAGGCGGCGAGTTCTCCGATGGCTGACAGCTTTTCAACCTGGAGCAACTTCTGCTGGCTGGTCTTCAACGTGTCATTCGCGGCCTGGAGCTTCGCAACGCTCTCGCGGAGCTCGTCGTAGAGGTGCGATCGCTCCAGCGCAACGCCGGCATACCCTGCGAAAGTCTTGAGCACGTTGAGATCAGCCTCGGTGATCGGTTTGCGAGTGATCAAGTTGTCCGCGATGATCACGCCAGCAAGCTCGCCTCTGACAAGGAGCGGCACCACGGCCACGACGTCGGTCGCAAGTTGGCTGAAAAGAATCCGGTCGACTTCCGTTCCGGGATCCGAGGCGTTGAGGCGAGCCGGTTTGCCCCGGGTGAGCACGCCAAGAATTCCCGGCTGAGAAACGATCGTCTCCGAGCCCCAGCCGAATCTTTTCAGCTCAAACTCAAGCTGGGTGGCTATTTCTTGCGTGCGCGGGTCAGGCACGCCTCCGCTGCAAGTAAAGTCGTGGTAGACCTCGCGAAGGCTCGAAAAATTGAGTGACGATAGCCGGCTCCAGATCGCATGAGCTTCCTCGTGATTTGAAGGCCCGATCCCGATTCGTCCTCTCATGCGTCCGCCATTGCTCACCTGCAAGAAGAAGGCTCGGTTAAAACCGAAACCCATCTGTGCTGTGACAGCGATGAGGCACAGGTAGACGACCTCCGGCGTGCTCAAGGACTCGTAGAGTATGTCCACGATTTCCTTCATGTTCTTGAGCTGCTGCATGTTTTGGAGGTAGTGATCCTCCTGGCGCTTATCTTGCGAGACATCGAGAAGGCAATGCAGCGTGGCGTGTGAGCCGGACTCCTCAATGGGTAGCGAGAAGTGTCGGTAATATCCGCCGGAGTTGGAACGACGCAATGAGTTCGCGGGCTCCAGGCTGCCGACGTCGGCCCGGTTGTGTTCAAGGCAAGTCACGCGGTCTAGCCTTTCGGCAAAGGGCGCGGCTTCGTCAAAAGCACCGGCGAACTCGCTGCGAGCGAATGAGCTTGACCACTGGATCAAACCGCCTGGCCCCACGAGCACCGCAGCCAGTCTCGAACGGGTACAAAGCCCTTCGAGGATGACCCGATAAACTTCTTTGGAAGTCGGAGGAATCATGAGCAACTCCTGATGCGCCGCCCTGAAGGCTCCGCTACCTTTCGGGCGAGACCATCGACCGGTGCTTCTGATGCTCAATCCCCACGTTCAAGTTTCGGCGGCGTTCAGGCGCTCCGAAGACCCGTAACAGACTGTTACAGAAGGTTTCAGGAGCAGACTAACTGGCGGCTAACTGCAAATCAAGAAGCGTCTGAGAAGCTTACGCGTCTGGAGAATGAGGACCTGCTACTCCCGGACGGAGGAGCCAATCTCGCGAAGTCTCTATCGACCGAGCCGGGGAGCCTTTTGAGTCTGTTCCTCGAAAAAAGTATGCCGCTATAACTTACCCGGGCTTTCCGATCGGGACGCGGATTTTTCCAGGGCCAGCGAAGAGAACACAGAGGGCCATCGCCAGGAGAGCGAGGCAGTATTCGTATCCGTTGGGGATATAGCCCGCCTTCTCCGCGGTAAGCTTCATGAAGAAGCCATTGGCCCAGTGGACTTTGACGATCGCGACGACCATGACTCCGGCAAGGGAGAGCGCTCCCAGTCGCGCGAGAAGGCCCAGCACAACCAACAGACCACCTCCAAGCTCGGAGGCCACTGCTGCATAGGCCATGGGAAGCGGGGCGGGTAACCCCAAGTTGGCGACCGTATTGGCGAAGCCATTGACACCACCCTCCGCCAGGAGCTTTCCAACTCCGTGCGCAATGAAGATGCCCCCCAGCGCCAGCCTCAAGATCAACAGCCCAAAATCAAGCCCTGCCTTCTTTCCATCTGACATGCGATAATCCTCCTCAAAACCGGATCACTTCTTCCTGTCGAAGAACACCGAACGCCAGCGCACTGGTGGTGCCTCCGCAACGAGCCAGCATGATATACTCCGCGCTGCCATGAGTGAGACCTCCTGAGCAAGGCTCACCCGCCTCGGCGCCGGCGGCGACCGGTGCGGAGGAGGTCTCCCTCCAACGCGAAGAGTATAAGAAGCTTCTTGCCACTTGTCCGCATCTTTCAACTCAGGATTCCTGTATGAACCAGGTCTCAGCCCGACTCGAGAGCCTACGGGAGATGTACAAGAAGGAGCCCAGGGATGGGTTCGTTGCCTACGGCCTTGCCATGGAGCTGGCCAAGAGCCCAGCTGCCGAGGACGAAGCTGTGCGCACATTTCGAAAACTTCTCGACGACGTCCCCGAGTACCTGCCGGCTTATCTACAGCTCGGTCTGTTGCTCGTGCGGCGCGGCGAGGAGGCTGACGCGAAGAAGGTTTACTCGCAGGGAATTGCGCTTGCCCACAAGCAGGGCGACCGCCACACGCAGGCCGAGCTCGAGACTGCGCTCAACATGCTTTGACTCAAACGTGATCGGCACGAAGGCAGGTGCCAATCCATTGAGAGGATGTGCCGAGAAACGATGCAGTACCAGGGCGTTCCCAGCGCCTTGGCCGCCATGACGAAATCGCACGCCTTCAGCCGCAGGAATTGGCCCCGAGAGTACCGGCCCACCGAGTCCCACCGCGTCAGCCCAATCACCACCATGATGTGGAAGGGACTTGGCCGTTCCACGATCGAAAGCAGCGCCAGGATCAGGACCAGCGTGGGGGACTTCTCAAGAAACTGGTCGAAATTCCCCTTGTCGACGTGTTTTCACGGCTGGAGCGGCCTCCCTTCGTATCAGGATCAACAGGTAGGCGCCAGGCCGATGCAAATCCCCCAGGAGTTGTGCCCCAGAAAACTCTCAAGGACTAAAGCTTTACGACCGATTGGGTAGACATGCGTAACTCTCGGTTAAACTGGACGACGGCGTGTCTTGTCAGCCTTGGGATTGTCCTTGTCGGTAAGTCCGCTCGAGAGCTCTGTGGGCCCCGGCGCGAGCTGAAGGCGGAGCCAAGCCGAGAGGCGCAACTTGCCCAGGAGCTCGGGGACCTCTTTTCGCGAGTGGCCGAGGAAGTGAAGCTTTCTGTCGTGTCCATCGAGACCCAGGAGCCAGCCGCTGGCGACGACAGGCCTCTTCGAGTTGAGACCCACCCCTCGGAGAAGGAATCGATTGGATCTGGCTTCATCATTGACTCTCGGGGTTACATCCTCACGAACCATCACCTGGTGGGAGGCGCCGAGAAGATCATCGTGCGCCTGAACGACAACCGGGAGCTTGCCGCGAGGTCGATTCAGTCCGATCAGTCGAGCGATCTCGCCTTGATCAAGATTGATGCCGAGGATCTGCATGCGATTCCGCTGGGAGACTCGGACTTGGTCCGAGTTGGCCAGTGGGTTCTCGCGATCGGCAACCCTTTCGGCCTGACCCAGACGGTCTCCGCCGGTATCGTCAGCGCTCTCAAGCGCTGTGACTTGAAGATTCTTCCACAAGAAAGCTTCATCCAGACGGACGCCTCGATCAACCCGGGAAACTCGGGAGGACCGCTGGTCAACCTGCGAGGCGAGGCGATCGGCATCAACACGGCGATTTTCGCCAGCTCAAGTGGTGGCAACCAGGGTATTGGGTTCGCCGTGCCCATTCAGCTTGCCAGGACGCTCGTGAAGCGATGGATGGAGGGTAAGGGAGCGAGCTACGTCGGGGTGATGCCTTCCAAGGTCGACTCCGACATGGCCCACTACTACGGCTTGAAGGAGCTCACCGGAGCATTTCTGGCCAGAGTGGACCCCGAAGGTCCCGCGGCCACAGCGGGGCTTCGTGCCAAGGACGTCATCCTCGCCTTTGACGGCACCGAGGTGCGTGACGAGAGCCACCTCCGAGTGCTTATTGCTGGATCCACCAGCAATGAGCCACTGGAAGTGCTGATCCTGCGAAACGGAAAGAGAGAGACCCTGAGGGTCGTGCCGCGGGAGCGTGAGACTCCGCCCAATAGCCCACGCAATGCAAACCCTCAGGAGGATGAGCCTGCGAAGACGCGGCTTCTGGGTATCACCGTGACGCCCGTGAACCAGCGCGTGGCCGCTCAATTGGGCCTGGAGCCGGAGTCGAAGGGCGTGGTCATCCTCGAGGTGCAACCCGGCTCGGCGGCGCAGAAAAAAGGCCTTCGGCCAGCCGATGTCATTGTGGAAGTCAACGAGCGCCCTGTGACCGGTCTCGACGAGCTCAAGGCGGCTCTCGAACTCACCAGTAGTGTCGCAATGTTGCGAGTGGAGCGCGGCAATGGCGAGCTGGGGTACGTCTTCTTGCCAAGGTGATCCGGGCGGCGTGGGGCACGATACCGCGTCCGGAAACGCTGACTCGGCCATCACCCGTCCCCAGGTGCCCAGTCTCGCGGGGAGGCCCGTACGGTCAAAAAACTGTGCGTCCAGTCAAGGCTGGTGTGTTCAGTGGGAGTGAAACCCACCAGGGGAAAAGCCAGCTCTCTCGACTGGCCAAGATCAACAACGGAGCCCCCGGTATCGACGGGGTCACGTTTGAGGTCATCACGGGAGAGTAGTGCGGGCAACCCGCATGCTGCGTTCGACGAGGCGCGGGCTGGAGACGGTCTGACCGTTGTAGTCTCGAGTAGCCGTGTGCGGCAAGAGAGATGAGGATGGCTCCAGGCAACGCGACAGCCTCGACCCTACCATCCGGCACCCCGATGGTGGTACTTGAGCAACCCGCCAAGTGGGTCGTGACATCGGATGGGGCCGTCTCGAGCGCGGTTCTCTTCCGGGGAAGGAAACAGGATGACATTGCCCCTTCCCTGGCGGGGGCGCTCCAGGTGACGATCCGCGCAGAAGTTCGCGAGGGCTCGACCCAGCGATGCCTCACCGAAGAGGACTATTCTGTCGAGGCATTCGGATTTCACCGAGCGCATCCTGCCGGGCTTACCGCGCTGTTTCGAGCCGTCGAACTTCTTGGCGATCAAGCGGCGATGCCAGGCGAGAATGGTCTCCGGCGAGACGATGGTTGCAACCTCCGCGAGGACCTTGCGGCTGAGCCGCTTACCGATCTCGGCCAATTTTCGACGTTCTCCGTCGCTGAGCTGGAGACGGCCGCGGACCTGTCCACGCAGAATGCGATTCTCCGTGGCGAGGTACTCGCTACGGAGGAGTAGCTCCTCGCCGACGGAGCCGGTGACGTAGGCGAGAAGGCGTTTCCAGAGCTTGACGCCATGGCCGCCCATGCACGCCGTGAACCAGGGGCGGTTGTGGCGAGAGCGTAGCTCGGTCAGCTCCCCAAGTCTTGCCCTGCCTGAGCGTTCGAGTATTCTGACCCCACGGGGCTCTTTCTCCGTTATCTGCGGCAATCGCCAGAAGTGTCCAGTCTTTCTTGTCCATGGCAGTGCTTTTGGCTCGCGTCGACATTGCCGTCCCTGTCCCGGCCGAAACCCAGGAGTTTTCCGACCCCTTTCCGATTCCACTTGGGCCCCGAAAGAGCCCCCGACAAGAAAACAGGACTTCGGGTTTTCCCAAAGTCCTGGTCTTGTATTGGAGCGGGTGATGGGAGTTGAACCCACGACAACCGCGTTGGCAACGCGGTGCTCTACCGCTGAGCTACACCCGCCGAGGTGTTCAATTCTCTTGTCGTCGCGTCTCGGTAGACAACGCAACAGAGGGGCAAATTATCGAAGAACGGGTGGAAGGCGTCAAGGCAGAAAATCCTGCTTCTGAAAGAGGGACCAGAGACGAATCCCATTTTTCGCCAGAATCTCCCTGCCGCCCTCCTCGCGGTCGATCACCACAATGGCGTCCGTTACCTTCACGCCCGCCTCATCCCTGAGAGCATCTCTCGCCTGGACAAGCGAGCTGCCCGTCGTTACCACATCGTCCACGAGCGCCACCCTCATGCCATGCTCCAGCGGGGGGCCTTCCACCTGTTTCATGGTGCCATGCCCCTTCGGCTGCTTTCGTACGTAAAAAAGCTTCATTGGCACGCCCCTCTGGTGCGCCAGGACGCCAATCGAGCTCGTCAGGGGATCTGCCCCCGACGTGAGCCCGCCGACAGCCTGGATCCCGAGCCGCTTGAGCTCGTCCAACATGAGCTCTGCGATCAACACCGACCCCTCGGGCTCGAGTGAAACGAGCCGCCCATCAAAATAGAAGTCGGTCTCCTTGCCAGAGCTCAGCGTGATCTTGCCAGTACTTACGCACCGTTTTAGCTTCTCTTTTAGCCGACCGCGCACATCTTTCATGGGCTCAACCTGACTTCTCTCACAAGTGTTTTTCAAGTCGAAGAATGTTTCCGCAGCCCGAATATTCGATTCGGTCCGAGCACTTCCTCATTAGAAGGATTCCCAGGCCACCTCGTTCTCCATTTTCAAGTATGTGCTTCTTGGCCTTTTCAAAGGCTTCCTTGTCGTCGATTCGTGAAAGGTAATACTCATAGTCAAAGCCACCACCTTGGTCCTCAATAAGCACAATGAGCTTTTTCTTGTCCACCAAGATGTTGACGTCAATGGATCGGGAACTCTCGGAGTGGTTCCCATGTATCACGGAATTATCCAGTCCCTCTTTCACCGCCGCGTAGAAGGCTGCGGCATCTTCCTGAGCCATGATCGATTCGTGAATCACAAGGTCACAGAGCTTGCAGGCCTTCTCCAAGTTATCCTGCGCCATCTTGAACTCAAAATGCACCTGCTGCTGAAATACCTTCTTGTCCTTGGGGACACGCACCAGCTCGGCTTCGGTCAGGGTAAACAGCTCAAGGACCTCAAATGGTTCCACGAGATAGTCATTCTCCCAGATCTTGAAGTCAAGTGAGGCATCAAGGTCAGCACGGCGTGGGTACATCTTTATGATGGATGTCAGGCTTCGTTTTTTTTGAATCTTGATCCGGTTGACAAAATCTCCTTTCGGATCCGACCGGTCGTCGACGACGACCAAGTCGGGAGACAACTCTTCGTACCGTTCCAGGGCGTCCCGGATGTCATGCACCAGGTGATAATCGCCGTTGAGGCTGCTGAAACGTAAACGAAGGATCCGCGTGAAGCGAGACTTGACCGGTGTTATCACCAGCACCTTCGCTCTCTTGATCCCCGGAATATTTCGACGACGGAGGGGAATCCTTCGAGGTGATAAGGTCCCCTTCGGAGTCTTCAAGGCGGACTTGATTCCTGCTCCGAGTTCGTCTGCCAGATGAGTCCCTGAAGACGTCAAGGTTATGGCTCCTCTTCCCTGGCAAGAGTCCTGGATGAACTGGCGAGCGGCAGCAACGTCCTTGAGGAAGGGAAGGAAACTGGTCAGTCCGAGCAGATGCATGGAAAGGCCAACGGGCTTCGCCACATTCGCGAGGCACAGAGCTCCGTTCCTGCTGCGAAAGAGCGCATCCGAGCGAATGATGGCGCTAATGCCAGTTGAATTAATGTAATGAACGTGAGTAAAGTCAATGATAGCAAATCTGTGGCCAGTTTCGTGGGCAGCTGACAAGGCTCGCTCGAAAGTCTCATAGCTTGCTGCATCTATGAATCCTTCCAGCGAGACCTCCACGACCTTGCTACCATCGGCAGGGCATTGCCAAATAGAAGAACGTGAGTGCAGTTTGGGCATTCGCGCCAGGGAGAGAGTGCGCCGCAAAAATGGCGGATTAAAGCCGAGGGATTTTAAGGCGGATGGGGGTAGTGTCAAGCAAGGTCGATCGTGTAAGCTCTTTCAAAATCATGGCACAGAAACTACTGTATGACGTCAACAATCTCGATCTTGAGCGCTATGAGCACACGATTGATGACATACGGAAGGTGAACCCCCACCGCCACGAATTCGAACAGCTCACCGCGATCCTCCGATTCCGACCCGAAGAGAAGACCATCGCGGGTCTCCGCATCATCAGAAATGACGAGTTCTGGGTGAGGGGCCACATTCCTGGACGCCCGATTTTTCCTGGAGTCTTGATGCTCGAAGCTGCGGCCCAACTCTGTTCCTTCTATTGTGGGACCGTGCTGGAAGGAGACGGGTTCCTGGGATTTGGAGCCATTGATGGCGTCCGATTCAGGGGGACGGTTTCTCCTGGTGAGCGAATGGTGCTTCTTGCCCAGGAAAAAGTCTTGACCCCATCCCGGTGCCTTTTCGAGACGCAGGGTGTTGTCAATGGCAAGCTCGTCTTCCAGGCGAGCATCCTGGGCATCCGAATCAAGTGAACGCAACGCACGCGCCGAGGCAAGGCCCCGGCGCAGCCCGGTAAACCAGGCAGCTCAACCCGACAGACCAGAACGAAATGCTGCGCGACACCGGCCCTGTCGCCTTGCCGCCATTCTGCCCGGCCATGATTTGACCGCACGGGAACTGGGTCCATGGGCCGGAGAGCAATTTCCCTCCAGCAACAAGGCTGAAATCAGAGAAAATTGGCGGAGAGGTCGGGATTCGAACCCGAGGTACAGGTTTTGCCCATACACCGCATTAGCAATGCGGCGCTTTCGGCCACTCAGCCACCTCTCCGCAGCGTGCGACGTCTTCTGTTCGTTCAGGAATTAGTAGCCGGCAACTGACTTGCTGGAAGGCCCCAATTCCTTGCGACCCCCCTTGAGGTCATCGCGCGGATTATGCACTACTCTTCCGAACGCCGCAAGCAGCGATTCTGACTGCCCGACTCGCACACTTCCCCAGGACGGGTTGTTTTCTCGCAAGGACTTACGAAGGCGGAAGACCCACGGGTTATACCGCACGCGGGCAGTGATGAGACCTTTTGCAGCCTGCGAAAGGTTGCGGCTGCTCGCGCCAGAGGCGCCCGGCGCCCATCCGGCGCCGAGGAGGGAGAGGCCGCGTGTCGCGGCCGACGTGGGGGAGGGTCCGCCTCCCCCACCAGCAGAAACGAGCAGCAGACTTGAGATGGTCTTCCTCTGCCCATTCGGAATGTCTCATGTGTGGGCGCGCGAGGTAGAAATACGATTACTGGTTCGCGAGAAGAGGAATCACCA
>SXIK01000050.1 GCA_005772855.1 Planctomycetia bacterium
GACGTGGCACAGAATGTTGTCATCACCGAGGATGACTGCGGTACCCTCAACGGCATCACGAAGGGCATGATCTACAAGGGTGACAAGGTTGAGGTGTCGCTTGCCAGGAGCCTCACTGGCCGGACGTCCCGCACGAAGATTGTTGACGTTATCACCGACCAGTTGATTGTCGACGAGAACCAAATTATCACCGAAGCGATCGCGAAAAAGATCGAGGCGATGGGTTACGACAAGATGCGCGTACGCTCTCCCCTCACTTGCGAGAGCTCGCTCGGCATCTGCACCAAGTGCTACGGCATGGATCTCTCCACCGGTCGAGCGGTCGAGGAGGGGATGGCGGTTGGCATCATAGCGGCACAATCGATTGGCGAGCCTGGAACGCAGCTCACCATGCGAACCTTTCACATTGGTGGAATTGCCGCGAAGACGGTCGAAGAGACCGTGACGAAATCGAAGAGCAAGGGCATTGTCAAGTTCAACAACCTCAAGGTGGTAACGAACCCGTCAGGCCAGATCGTCGTCCTCAACCGAAACGGTGAGGTGATGCTCATGGACTCGAAGGGGCGTGAGGTCGAGCGTTACTCGGTACCCGCTGGCGCCGTGCTCCTCGTCAAGGAGGGCGACGAGGTGAAGGTCGGAGCCGAGCTTCTCAACTGGGAAGCTCACATGATTCCAATCATCGCCGAGAAGTCCGGTATCGTCGAATATGACGATATCGTCGAAGGTGCCACGATGAAGGTGGAGCAGGACCAGATGTCCAAGAAGCTCCGACGGCAAATCATCGAGCACAAGGGTGAGCTGCACCCGCAGATCATCATCAAGGATCCGGCTGGGGGAGCACTGGCCATGTACCCGATCCCCGAGAAGGCTTACATCGAGGTGGAGCCGGGTGCCAAGATCCAGGCTGGAATGCTGATCGCGAAAACTCCGCGTGAGATCACCGGTACGCAGGACATAACCGGTGGTCTGCCTCGCGTGACCGAGATCTTTGAGGTGCGCAAGCCCAAGAACCCATCCGTTATCAGCGAGATCGACGGTGTGGTGGAACTCGGTGAGAAGAAGCGAGGCAAGTCGACCATTGTCGTTCGCAACGACACGGGCCTCGAGGTGGCCCACGTGATTCCCCACGGCAAGCATTTCCGGGTGCACAAGGGTGACCGGGTGCGGGCGGGAGAGCCACTCGTAGATGGGCCCTTGATTCCCCGGGACATTCTCCGCATTAGCGGGGAGGAAATTGTCCAGCAGTACCTCCTCAAGGAGGTACAGAACGTCTATCGCTCCCAGAACGTGACCATCGATGACAAGCACATCGAGATCATTGTGGCGCAGATGCTCAGAAACGTGCAGGTTGTCGAGGCAGGGGACACCGATGTGCTCCCCGGCACAGTCATCGACAAGTTCCGATTCAGGCGTGTCAACAAGGAGACGGTCAAGCTGGGTAAGAAACCAGCGACGGCTGAACCGCTCTTGCTCGGCATTACCAAGGCCTCTCTCCACTCCGAGAGCTTCATCAGCGCCGCCAGCTTTCAGGAGACGACCAAGGTGTTGACCGAAGCTGCGCTTAGTGGTAAAACCGACAACCTTGTTGGCCTCAAGGAGAACGTCATCCTGGGCCACTTGGTGCCTGCAGGAACTGGGTTCAAGGCGTATACACAGAAGAGCATGAGGAAATTGGGCGAGCCGTGGATCGTTGAACGACCGCCGGTCCCAGTTTCTCGCAGTGAGAGTCTGAAGGAAGTCCTTGCCGCAGGCTCCGAGGAAGATGTTGGCGTCGGCGATGACGAGGACGTCGAATGAAAACAAGGAACGCGTTGAAAAGTCACCCGGTGGATAGCCCAAATGCCTACGTTTAACCAACTGGTCCGAAAGGGCCGCCAAAAGGTCCGACGCCGGAGCAAGTCGCCCGTCCTGGACGGCTGCCCTCAAAAGCGGGGGGTTTGCCTTCAGGTCAAGACGATGACCCCCAAGAAGCCCAACTCGGCGCTCAGAAAAATCGCCCGTGTGCGGCTGACGAACGGAAAGGAGATCACGGCCTACCTTCCCGGAATTGGCCACACTCTCCAGGAGCACTCCATCGTGCTCGTGCGCGGGGGGCGTGTGCGTGACCTCCCCGGCGTGCGATATCACATCGTTCGCGGAACGCTCGACACAACAGGCGTGGATACGCGAAAAAAGGCTCGATCCAAATACGGTAAAAAGAAGGGTTAATCCATGCCACCTTCCAGGTTCCGCAAGCCAAAGAAAAAGCTCGAAAAGACCAAGTTCAAGTTCAAGGCGACAGATCGTTTCCTGAGGCCTGACCCCGTCTATCAAAACATGGTGGTCGCCAAGTTCATCAACCAGGTGATGTACGACGGCAAGAAGACCATTGCGTCGGGTGTGGTGTACGGGGCGATGGACCTCCTCAAGGAGCGTATCAAGGAGAAGGAACCCATCGACGTGGTGCTCACGGCGATCAATAATGTGAAGCCTCACGTGGAGGTGCGCTCGAAGCGAGTGGGTGGAGCCACCTACCAGGTTCCAATGGAGGTGACTCGCAAGCGTCAACAGACCCTTGCGATCCGCCAAATTATTCTCAATGCCCGCTCCAAGAAGGGTAAGCCCTTCGCTCATCGCTTGGCCGATGAGCTTCTGGACGCCTTCAACAACCAGGGTGCTTCGACTACCTGGCGTGATAACACTCACAAGATGGCAGAAGCAAACAAGCTCTTCGCCCACTTCGCCTGGTAATGGCCTGAGGTTTTGCGGCGGTTGTTTCTTGTTGACTCTCCTTGAAGATTCAAAGTTCCTGATCTTCCCGGGAGAGTCACAGCCTCCTCGAGCTTCTCGAGGGGGTTGATGGCCAGTGGCTTTCGGGGTGGGTATCATGGCCTCCCCATGGCTGACACTGGGCCCCTACGCAACATCGTCATCATTGCCCATATCGATGCCGGCAAGACGACCGTCACCGAGCGTATTCTGTATTACTCCCACCGTGAGCACCGAATGGGGGAGGTCGATCTTGGAACTGCTACCATGGACTGGATGCCCGAGGAGCAGCGTCACGGAATCACGATCACTGCGGCGGCCACGACAGTCTTCTGGCGAAAGCATCGAATTCAGTTGGTGGATACGCCAGGCCACGTTGACTTTACCGCCGAGGTGGAACGAGCCTTGCGGGTCCTCGACGGAGCCGTGGGCATTTTTTGTGGGACTGCGGGTGTCCAGGCGCAATCGGAGACGGTCTGGCGGCAGGCTGACCGCTACAAGGTGCCTCGGCTTGCGTTCGTGAACAAACTCGACCGCGTTGGATCGGATTTCTTCCGCGTGCTCGAGTCCATTCGATCGCGTCTGCGCGCCAATGCGGTGCCAGTACAGATCCCTCTTGGCCGCGAAAAGCGCTTTGAAGGTGTCATTGACCTGATCGAACGGCGTTCCCTGCGTTTCGATGCCGAGACTCTCGGCGAGCGAGTGCTTGTGGGCGATCTTGGCCCTTGCGAGGCGGAGGAGTGCGAAGCTTGGAGGACGAAGCTCCTCGAGGCAGCTTGCGAATTCGACGACCAGCTCCTCGAGCGCTACCTCTCTGGTCAGCCAATCGCTTCGGCGGAGATCAAGGCCGCCCTGCGCAAGGGTACGCTGGAGCGACGCATCACGCCTGTTCTTTGCGGTGCCGCCCTCAGGAACATGGGTATCCAGCCGCTCCTGGACGCCGTCTGCGATTACCTGCCGGCACCAGAGGACGTGGGCTTCGTGATCGGCACGGATGCGTCGACGAAAAAGGAGATCCAGCGAAAGCTCTCGGTGGAGGAGCCGCTCGCCGCCCTGGCTTTCAAGACGGCGCTCGACGCTCACGGTGATCTCGTCTACGTCCGGGTCTACAGCGGACGACTCGTGGAGGGGGGGCAAGTGAGAAACTCACGCACCGGGGAGTGTGAGCGTGCGCAAAAGCTGTACTTCATGCACGCCAATCACCGCGAGCCCACAAGCTCAGCTGATACTGGCAGCATCGTCGCAGTCACGGGTTTCAAGGAAACCTGCACCGGGGACACCCTGTGCGATCCGAAGAATCCAATTTTTCTCGAACCGCCCCGATTTCCCGACTCGGTGGTATCGATGGCGATTGAGCCTGTCACAATTGCCGAGCGGGGGAAGTTGCTCGATGCCCTCGGTCGAATGGTTCAGGAGGATCCCACGCTGCGGCTCCTGCCGGACAAGGAGACAGGGCAGGTTCTGGTTGCCGGGATGGGCGAACTCCACCTGGAAATCGTGCGGGAGCGCCTTGAGCGGGAGTTCAAGCTGGAGGCTTCGGTGGGGTCGCCCAGGGTCGCTTACCGTCAGTCGGTGGTGCGGGCTGCAGAAGCGGAGGGGGTCTTCGAAAGGAGCGTTGGAGGGCACAATCTGTTCGCCAGAGTCCGGCTGCGCATTGAGCCGTCTACTGCGGCAGACAGGCCAGAAGTCACGAGCAATCTCAGTAAAGAGGGGGTCCCCCTCGAGTTTCACCCGGTCATCCTGGACGCTGCGAGGGATGCTGCGCAGTCGGGTGGGTCCCTGGGTTTTCCCCTGACTCAAATCCGGGTGAGCGTTTTGGAGGCCGAGTATCGCTCCGGGCACAGCACGCCTTCAGCCTACATTGCGGCGGTCATTGCCGCCTTCTCCAGGGCGCTCGAGGAGGCGGGTGTCAGGATTCTCGAGCCGCTCATGCGTTTTGAGATCCAGGTTCCAGAAGCCTATTACGGCACCGTTAGCCTGGACCTGAATCGCCGCCGCTCCACGATTCAAAAGGTCGAGGTCGCCGAGGATATCCGAATCATTTCGGGGACAGTTCCCCTGGCGGAGGTGTTCGGCTATTCCAACAATCTGCGTTCTCTATCCCAGGGAAGGGCTTCCATTACCCTCACCCCGGAGTCCTATACGCCAATTCCTTCACACTTGCGGGCACGTTTTGCTCAGTGAATTAGGCAATGTCAGCATTCTGTCACATATTCTCTGTTGACACCACCTTGGCCAAAGATATAATCCTTCCCTTTACCCCAAAGCCGGATGGACATTAGTTGCGGCGACGACAGGGGTTATGGCCGATCGATGGCCGCAAGACCAGAAGACCGATATTGTCCTTGAGAGCTTGAGAAGCCGGCCCCTAGAAAAAGCCGGTGGATCGGTCAGGGCAATTGGGTCCAGCTCTTCGACAAAAGAAGGCGACAGGACGGGGATCTTGCGGAAGCGATGGCTGTTGCCTTCTCTCGTGGAGGCCTCTGCTTCGCAGGGCGCTCTCCTTCGCGAAAACTGATAGCTGGATCGGAATCTTCGGCGTCGAGTTCATCTTGGTCGTCGGAGAAATGCTCCTTGGGACCTGCTGGCAAGGAATTGCCTTGGTGACTCTGTCTGTTCCGTGCGATAGAAGCGGACTGAAGTGGTCGCCCCGGTAATGGCTTCGGCTGGTTTCGAGGCGAGCGAGTGAGGGGTTGAAAACCCTTTGGGTCGACGCTTCCCTGGAAGTCGTCCCGGGGAGCTTCCCGTATCAAGACTGCTGCGTGAGAACTGCCTTGTGAAGATTCATGCGGCCAACAGAGCCGCTCAACTGCGATCGAGTGCCCGAAAGCAATGAAGATTCGAATCCGAATGGAGGCTTACGACCACGAGGTCCTCGACGAGGCTGCCTTGAACATCGTCGAGACCGCGAAACGCACGGGCGCCAAGGTGAGCGGTCCCATTCCGCTTCCGACGCGAGTCGAGCGTTACACGGTGAACCGCTCCCCCCACGTGGACAAGAAGTCCCGAGAGCAGTTCGAAATTCGCACCCACAAACGATTAATCGATATCTCGGAGCCCAGTGGAAAGACGATGGACGCCCTGAAGAAAATAACAATGCCGGCCGGCGTCAACCTCCACATGAAGGCGTGATCTGTCACACAGTCGAAGCCGGCGCGAAACAAGAGCTGACCCAGAGTCGAAGATTTGAGCTGAAGATCCATGGCTGCAACCACCGCAACGAACCCCCCCCAGACCCCCACGAAAAAGCCGCGTCGTTCGATCCTCGGTAGGAAGGTTGGCATGACGCAGGTCTTCTCCGAGGAGGGCCGTTGGCTACCGATTACTGTCCTTCAGGTGGGCCCCTGTACGATTCTTCAGGTCAAGACGCTCGACTCCGATGGTTACTCCGCAGTGCAGCTTGGGCTTGACGAGACAAAAAAGAAAAAGAACCGGCCACAGCAGGCCTATCTGGAAAAAATTGGTGCCAAGGCTCACCGCCATGTCCGGGAGGTGCCCTTCGTGGACGCGGAAGCTGTCCTCGGGGGAGAAGGGGAAGCTCCGATCAAGCCAGGGGCGAAGATCGGTGTTGGTTTCTTCAAGGATGTCAAGCGCGTTGACGTGAGGGGTGTGAGCAAGGGCAAGGGTTTTCAGGGTGTGATCAAGCGTTACCACAACAACGCAGGTCCGAAGTCTCGCGGCACGAAGAACATCAGGGAGCCGGGATCGACCGGTATGCACACCGATCCCGGGCGCGTCCACAAGGGAAAGCACATGCCAGGGCACATGGGCGCGGCCTTTCGCAAGGCTCGAAACCTGGACGTCGTCAAGATTGACGAAGCGGATCATCTCATCCTTGTCCGGGGAAGTGTCCCGGGCCCAAACGGGGGCTATGTCTACATTGAGGAGAGCCTGAGCTGAGAAGGCCAACAAGGCCTTTCTTGCGAGTTTTGGGCCACTAAATTTACCATGAGCAGCACAGTTACAGTTCCACTGAAGGGTGCCGGAGGCGAGGACAAGGGCCAACTCGAGGTCCATCTTGACCGGTTCGATTCTCGCGTTCGCTATACGCTCCTCAAGGAGGCGGCCCTGATGTACCTTGCCAACGAACGCGTTGGTACTCACGAAACGAAGACCCGAAGTGAGGTAAACTACTCGAACAAGAAACCCTGGAAACAGAAGGGGACAGGGCGGGCCCGCTCGGGAACGCGAAGGTCTCCCCTGTGGCGGGGTGGCGGTATCATTTTTGGTCCGCATGCTCGCGATTATTCCTTCTCGATCAACCGCAAGCAGAAGCGCGTAGCATTGCGCTCGGCTCTCTTTGCCAAGGTGCGAGATGGCCAGGTAATCGTCGTGGATGGGCTTCACGTGGGGTCTCCAAATACCAAGGCCGTTGCCCAGGTCTTGAAATCGATCGGCGTGAGCGGTGGATGCCTGATAGGTACGTCGTCCCATGACAAGAACCTGTACCTGTCTGCCCGCAATATTCCGGGCGTTGTGGTTGCTCCCGTCAAGGATTTTAACTCCCTTCAGGTTCTCAACGCCCGTAGGGTCGTCCTGCTGAAGGACGCTTTCGATGCGTTGATGGAAGGCCTCGGGAAAGGTGCGGAGGCGTAGAGACGAAACTGAGTCCATGGGCCGAGAAGGCGCCGTGGGTGCTCGCCACGAATCAACATGAACATTCAAAGCATACTCAAGCGTCCGGTGCTCACCGAGAAGACTACGCGGGGGATCGAAACCCTGAATGTTTATGTCTTCGAGGTTGCTGAGGCCGCCAACAAGCTTCTCGTCAAGAAGGCGGTGGAGGAATCCTTCAACGTCAAGGTGGCGAAGGTAAACATGCGCAATAGAAGAGGGAAGTTCAAGCGGGTGGGACGCTCGGCAGGGTACGGCCAAGATCGCAAGGAAGCGGTCGTGACACTGCGGGCTGGGAACAAACTGGACGTTTACTGATCTTTGAGCAGACCTCTGACCCGAGTGAGTTTAAGACATGGGTATTCGAGCCTATAAACCAACTAGCAAAGGGCGCCGATTTGGCACCGTCTCCGATTTCGCGGAGATCACCTCGACGGTGCCCGAGAAGTCACTCCTCGTCAAGCTCAAGAGAAAGGGCGGACGTAACAATACGGGGCGCATCACCATGCGCCACAAGGGTGGCGGTCACAAGCCGGTCTACCGATTGGTGGACTTCAAACGAGAGAAGGTTAACGTTCCGGCGACGGTGGCGACGATCGAGTACGACCCAAACCGTACGGCGCGTATCGCACTGTTGCACTACAAGGACGGGGAGAAGCAATATGTTATCGCCCCGCAAGGCCTCAAGGTGGGGCAGACAATCCTTGCAGGTGATGGTGCGGAGCCGACCGCGGGCAACTCCTTGCCCCTCCGGGCGATTCCTCCCGGTATTGCGATCCACAACATCGAGCTGCGTCCTGGCCAGGGTGCCAAGCTGGTTCGGGCTGCGGGTGCCATGGCCACCATTCAGGCCAAGGAAGCTGGTTATGCCTCAGTGTCACTCCCGTCGGGAGAGGTCCGCAGGATCAACCTGGAATGTAAGGCCACAGTCGGGCAGGTCGGCAACCTCGACAACCAAAATATAACGATTGGCAAGGCGGGGCGAAACCGGTGGAGGGGGATTCTTCCCACGGTGCGTGGCTCCGCAATGAACCCGGTGTCACACCCCATGGGAGGCGGCGAAGGCCGTCGATCCGGCGGTCGGCATCCCAAGAGCAAGTGGGGTGTGCCGTCGAAGGGCGGCAAGACCCGCAAGCCACGCAAACAGTCGAATAAGCATATTGTCCGCCGCAGAAAGTAACGCAGGGTTCCCTGCTTCGGTGGCCCGTGGGGCTAGCCGCGGGGGACTCAAGGGCTCAGGAGGCCCGGCAGAGAAAAGGCATTCATGAGTAGATCGCTAAAGAAGGGTCCATTCGTCGACCCGAAACTCCTCCAGAAGGTCATGAAGCAAGGCAAGGGTGCGGACCGCCCCATCAGGACTTGGGCTCGCGCCTGTACCATCGTGCCTGAATTTATTGGGAAAACCTTCGAGGTCCACAACGGCAAAGATTTCAAAAAGGTCTTCGTCACGGAGAACATGGTTGGCCACAAGCTGGGCGAGTTCTCCATGACGCGGATCTTCAGGGGCCACTCTGGTACGAAGAAGGCCGACGAAAACAAATAACCGAGACTGAGAAGAACCCATGGCCCGTGAAGAAAATGCATTCACTGCCAGCCACCGCTTCGCAAGAATTTCTGCAAGCAAGGCTCGGCTCGTGATGGACGTGATACGGGGGGATGCGGTCGAGACCGCGCTCGTGAAGCTTCGTTTTTCGCAGCGAAGGGCGTCCCCAATGATCCGCAAAGTCTTGCGCTCAGCACTGGCCAATGCCACGCAAAAGGCAGGTCTGACGGAAGACCAGCTTGTGGTCTGGCGAGCTTTTGTGGACGGAGGCCCTATTTTGAAGCGGATCAAGCCCCGGGCTCAGGGACGAGCGTACCCAAGGTTTAGAAGGACCTGCCACTTGAGCATTGTCCTGAAACAAGTTGACAAGATTGTAAGGAAACCCGTCTCCCGTGGCTCCCAGGGAAAGGGCACAAAGGACAAGAAGGGTGAGGTTTCCGTCAAGGGAGGGTCTGAGGGTTAAATTCATGGGACAGAAAGTCATACCACTAGGTTTCCGGGTCGGGGTGACTGAAAACTGGCGTTCTCGCTGGTTTGCCAACAAACAGCAATTTGGCAAGCTGTTGGTTCAGGACAACCTCATTCGTAAGTACATCAAGCGAGAGTATGCGGTCGCTGGTATCCCAAAGGTTGAGATTGAGAGGGACATGGAGCGAGTGCATGTCTTCCTTCACACCTCCCGGCCGGGTGTCATCATCGGGCGCAAGGGGGCCAAGGTCGACAAGCTCAAGGAAGACCTGGAAAGGCTCTGCAGGCAGGAAGTCAAGCTCGAGATTCGGGAGGTCTTGAATCCAGAGATTGACGCTCAGCTTGCAGCGGAGAATGTGGCGCAGCAGCTCGAACGGAGAGCTGCCTTTCGACGAGTCATGAAGATCACCATGAAGGCTGCCACAGATAAAGGCGCCCAGGGGGTCAAGATCCAGGTGGCGGGTCGCTTGGGGGGATCCGACATGGCCCGTTGTGAGTGTTTCAGTGAGGGCAAGGTACCCCTCTCGACGCTTCAGGCCCATATCGATTACGGATTTGCCGAAGCCTTTACGAGCTACGGAACGATTGGCGTGAAAGTATGGATCTACCGCGGGCCCTATCAAGCAGAGGAGGGAAGCCTACATGCCTCTCATGCCAAAAAGGGTTAAGCACCGCAAGCAGCAGCGCGGTCATGCAAAGGGCAATGCCACGCGAGGTAATTTCGTGGTGTTCGGGGACTGTGGGATTCAAACACTGGACCGTGGGTGGATCAGTGCTCAGCAAATCGAGGCTGGACGTGTGGCGGCCTCGCACTTTCTCCACGGGGAAGGCCGTATTTTTGTTCGGATCTTTCCTGACAAGCCTATTTCCGCCCAGGCGGCCGAGACCCGGATGGGTAAGGGCAAGGGAGAGCCGGAGTACTACGCGGCCGTTGTTCGGCCAGGCAAGATTCTTTACGAGATTGCCGGCGTGCCCGAGGGCGTCGCCAAGCAGGCCCTCAAGAGGATCTCGCACAAACTGCCGGTGCGCTGCCGGTTCGTTCCACGCCACCACAAGGTTTAGTTGAAGTTGAGAGTTCCAACCCCATTTGCCCACGTGAGTGTGTAGCAGAAAAATATGAGCGCCAAAGAGCGAATCAAGGAAATCCGGGCTTTGCCCACTGAAGAGCTCAACATTGAGATCGGCAAGATCCGTGATAAGGTCTTCAAGTTACGTTTTCAAGGTAAGGGCAAGAACGTCGAGAATCCAGGCCAGATGAAAGCGCTCAAGAAGGATGTTGCCCGTATGTTCACGGTCATGAACCAGCGTGCCGTGCGGAGTAACGGAGGCAAGGCATGAGCGACAGTAAGGATGCAGCCAGTGTCTCCGAGAATGCGCGGGGCGGGAAAGTTGTCACCGGCATTGTGATAAGCGACAAGATGCAGAAGACCCGTTCCGTCAGGGTGGTGCGTCTCGAGCGGCATGCCAAGTATGGAAAGTACCTTCGTCGGCATACAACCTACTACGCTCACGACGAGAAAGAAGTTTCGCGCGTCGGCGACACGGTTCAGATCGTCGAGACAAGACCTCTCTCAAAGCTGAAACGTTGGCGGTTGGTGGAGGTCGTCACCAAGTCTCGTTACGGCGGTACAGCTCCGGTCGAGGAGGCTTTGTCAGCCGAACTTCCGATCAGTGGAGGCTCATTGTCATGATACAGATGAGGACCAAGCTGGACGTGGCAGACAACACTGGCGCCAAGTTGGTGCAGTGCATCCACGTGCTCGGCGGCTCAAGTCGTAAATATGCGTACCTGGGTGACATCATTGTATGTGCTGTCAAGAAGGCGCTCCCGTCGAGCGAGGTGAAGCAGGGTGACGTTGTCAAGGGTGTTATCGTGCGGACGAAACAGAGCGTCCGCAGGGAGGATGGGTCCTACGTCCGTTTTGACCACAATGCGGTCGTGCTTCTGGACGCAGATCTCAACCCCAAGGGAACTCGCATTTTCGGAGCGGTTGCCAGGGAGTTGAGGAGCAAGAACTTCATGAAGATCATTTCGCTGGCTCCGGAGGTTGTCTGACATGTATCTCAAACGAAACGATCTGGTCGTGGTGATCTCGGGTGTCCTTGCGGGAAAGCAGGGCCGTGTTCTTCGAATCCTCGAGGACAAGGGGCAAGTCATCGTTCAAGGTTTGAACCTGCGTTTCAAACACTTGCGGCGCAGTCAGAAGCACCCTCAGGGTGGTCGCGTTCAGAAAGAGGCGGCGCTCCCGGCAGCGAAGCTTCAGATCGTCGATCCAAAGTCCAACCAGCCCACGAGGGTTGGGTTTCGCATGGAGAATGGCAAGAAAATTCGGTACGCGAAGAGGAGCGGGGAGCCCGTCTGATCTATGGCTCGGATAGAAGAAAAGTACAAGACTGAAGTCGTTTCTAGAATGATGGAACGATTCAAGTACAAGAATGCGAATGCCGTGCCTCGGATTGAGAAGATCACTGTGAGCATGGGGATTGGCAAGGCTGTCGAGAACAACAAGCGAATCGACGCAGCCGTGAAAGACTTGAGCGCCATTACGGGTCAAAAGCCGATCGTGACCAAGTCCAAGAAGTCCATAGCCAACTTCAAGCTTCGCGAAGGCATGAACGTGGGCGCCAAGGTGACGCTCAGGGGGCGGAGAATGTACGAGTTCTTCGATCGACTCGTCAACGTCGCAATCCCACGTATCCGTGACTTTCGTGGCTTCTCCTCGCAATCCTTTGACGGGTATGGCAACTACTCGTTGGGTCTCACGGAGCAGCTTGTGTTCCCCGAGATTAACGTTGAAAATGTGGAGTTCGTTCAAGGCCTCAATATCTGTTTGACCATTGACCGCTCCAGCGACGAGGAGTCCCTGGCGCTTCTCGAGATGTTTGGATTCCCCTTCAGGAGGTAAAGTTCTTTGGCTACGACAGCGTGGCGTGTCAAGCAGCAGCGGACACCGAAATTCACTACTCGCCGCTACAACCGCTGCCAGCTCTGCGGGCGCCGGCGCAGTTACTATCGCAAGTTCCATGTGTGCAGGATTTGTTTCCGCACCCTGGCGCTCAAGGGCGAGATACCCGGAGTCCGGAAAGCGAGTTGGTGATTTTATGAGTATGACCGATCCAGTTGCCGACCTCCTCACGCGAGTGCGCAATGCTGCTTTGACTAGCAAGAAAAGCGTGAAAATCCCCTACTCCGGTCTCAAGAAGAACATCTGTCGGGTGCTGAAAGAACAAGGTTTCATCACCGAGTACCTTCCTGAAATGGAGGGTACGAAGGCGATCCTGAAGGTGGAACTGAAGTATGGGCCCGATGGCGAGCAGGTGCTCCGGCATATTCGTCGAATTTCAAAGCCTGGCCGGCGAGTTTATACCGGCGTTGACAAGATGCCCGAAGTCTTGAACGGTCTTGGCATCTCCGTGATCTCGAGTTCGAAGGGGGTTATTTCGAGCCTCGAGGCGAAGAAAATGAAACTTGGTGGTGAGATTCTTTGTGAGGTCTGGTGATCGTCCCCCACGAATCTCTCCATGATACGTTCCGAACTTTATCCTATTGATTCTGACCCTTCAGGAGCTTAACTCGTGTCCAGGATTGGAAAACAACCCGTACCCCTCCCGTCCGGCGTCAAAGTCACGCAGGCCAAGGAGCAGGACCTCGTTCGTGTCGTCGTGGAGGGACCGAAGGGGAAGCTCTCATTTCCTTTCCGCAGCGCCGTTGGAATTGTTGTCGAGGGCAACCAGGTAAAAATTTCGAGAGCAGGCGACGAGAAGTTCCAGAGGGCTTACCACGGTACCGTTCGCGCCCTGATTGCCAACATGGTTGAGGGGGTGAGTCAGGGCTTTGAGAAACGTCTCGAGATTGAAGGGGTGGGCTACAACGCGAAGGTAGATGGGAAGAAAATAGTGCTGCAAATCGGGTTCTGCCACCCGGTGATCCTGATGGTTCCCGTTGGACTCACCGTTGAGGCTCCGAAGCCAACACTTCTCGTCATCAAAGGCCCAGACAAACAACTTGTAGGGGAGTTTGCCGCAGAGATTCGCAAGATTCGTCCCCCGGAGCCCTACAAGGGCAAGGGTATCCGTTATGCCGGGGAACATATCGTGCGTAAGGCAGGAAAAGCTTTTGGTTCAGGTGAATAGTTCCCCGAGAGCCCGACTGTCTCAAGAGTGTTCCAGCGCATGCGTGACTGGAAGGGCAAGAAAAGTAAAACTGATTCGAATAGTTTCGGAACTGCAATGAGTTCAGCCAATCAGCTCAAAGATAAAAACGCCCGTCGACTTCGCCGCAGGCGGCACATCAGGCGCTCCGTTTTCGGTTGCGCGGAGAAGCCCCGTATGACCATATTCCGCAGCCACAAGAATATCAGTTGCCAGGTGATCGACGATGCCCTTGGCATGACGTTGGCTTCGGCATCCTCTGCGGAAAAGAGCTTACGCCCCATTGTGAAAGGCGGCGGTAATTGTACGGCTGCCGTTGAAGTGGGCCGGACCATAGCGGAGAAAGCCAAGGCTCTGGGTATCGCCAGTGTTGCGTTTGACCGCAACGGGTACAGGTTTCACGGACGGGTCAAGGCCCTTGTGGAAGCTGCGCGCAAGGCGGGATTGAAGCTTTAGACCAGCCAGGAGCTGGCGTGCGTGTACTCAAACGAAATTGTGAAGCACAAGGATTAACAGACTTCCGGGAGATCTCACGCTGAGATCCCAAGAAAGACAAGGAGCCTCGAGTGGCTGACGAAACCAAACAACCTCAAGGAGCACCAGAGCCAGTACGGAGCGTCCCTCCTGTGGCCGGGCACGCTCGACCACCTGCTCAGGGCTCTGGATCTAGATCACCGGCTCCTGCAACCGGGGCGCCCAGTCGTCCCCACGGACCACCGAGTTCCGGGCCGAGGACCGGCGGAGGAGGAGGCGGCGGCGGCCGTGGTGGGCCGTGGCGAGGAGGCGGTGGTGGCAGTGGCGGCGGTGGTGGCGCTGGCGGTGGTCAGCGGGGCGGGGGAGGACCAGGGGGCCAGCGCGACAATCGCGGGCGTGATCGTGGTGGACGAGGCTCTCGAGACGGGGGTGATGGCGAGAACCGTTACGAAGAGCGTGTGGTGAAGATCAATCGTTGTGCAACCGTGGTGAAGGGTGGCCGGCGTTTCAGCTTTAGCGCCCTGGTGGTCCTGGGGGATCGAGAAGGATCTGTCGGGATTGGTTTTGGTAAGGCCAATGAAGTTCCGCCCTCCGTGGAGAAAGCGATGAAGGACGCTCGCAAGAACTTCCTCAAGGTCTCTCTCAAGGGCCACACCATTCCGCACCAAACAGCTGGACAATTCCTCTCGTCGAAGGTCGTGCTTCTTCCAGCGTCCGAGGGGACGGGGATCATTGCTGGATCTGCTGTTCGTGCTGTGACTGAATGCGCAGGCATCAAGAATCTTCTCAGCAAGGTCTACGGCAGCACGAATCCTATCAATGTTGTCAAGGCGACCATGGACGCCCTGAAAAATCTTCGCTCGGCGCAGGACGTCGGCAAGCTTCGGGGTGTGGAGGTGCTCCAATGAATCTCGCGGATGTCATGGCAAAGGTCAAGAAGAGGCCGACCCGAAAGCGATGCGGGCGCGGGCCAGGCAGCGGGCTGGGGAAAACCTCTGGCCGAGGCCACAAGGGGGCCGCGTCTCGCTCGGGGTGGCGTCGGCGTTATGGCTACGATGGTGGTCAAACTTCCTTGATTCGCAGATTACCGAAACGGGGATTCAGCAATGCTCTATTCAAGGTCCGCTTTGATCTTGTGAACCTTGGAGCCATTGAAAACAATTTCAGCGCAGGTGACACGGTCAACCTGGAGGCCTTGGTGTCGAGGGGGCTTGTGACCTCTTCCCACGGGCGCCTCAAAGTTCTAGGAGCAGGCGAACTGAAGAAAAAGCTGACCGTCGTGGCTTACTCGGCAAGTGACTCGGCGATCGAGAAGATCAAGGCTGCCGGTGCCAAGCTCGAGCTCCAGGGGCCACCCCGAAAGGTTGTGAAACCCGCACCTGCGAAACCCGCACCTGCGAAACCCGGAGCTGCGAAACTGGAACCTGCGAAACTGGAACCTGCGAAACTGGAACCTGCGAAACTGGAACCTGC
>SXIK01000051.1 GCA_005772855.1 Planctomycetia bacterium
ACGAAGATGCGCTCCTCCCCCCCGACCTCTCGGAGTACATGGAGAAACCCCCCATCTCCCGCCTGGTCGGCTCACCGCCAGGGTACGCCGGCTATGAGGAGGGCGGCCAGCTCACCGAGAGGATCCGCAGAAAACCCTACTCCGTGCTCCTCCTCGACGAGATCGAGAAAGCCCATCACGATTTTGCGAATATGCTCCTCCAGGTTCTGGAAGAAGGTCGGCTAACGGACAGCTTCGGCCGTGTGATTGACTTCAAGAACACTATCATCATCATGACGTCGAACCTGGGAGTACGGGAGGCTTGCGAGCAGTCAGCCCTCGGCTTCCGCGGAGGGGCGACCAACACACAGCGAGAAAAACAACTCGAGGTAATCCAGGAGGAGCTGGAACAGCACTTCCGTCCCGAGTTCTTGAACCGCCTCGACGCCGTGGTGACATTCGACTTCCTTGGCGAGGAATCACTACGGAAGATCTTCACGATGGAGTTCACGAAGGTCCAAAAACGCCTCGACAGCCGCAAGATCAAGATTGAAGTCTCCAGCGAGGCAGCCGAACACTTGATCCAGAGAGGCTATAGTGAAAAAACAGGTGCACGGGGAGTCCGACGAATGATCGAGGAGAAGGTTGAGGATGCACTCTCCGAGATGATCATCATGGGCCAGATTCACGGCGGCGATACCGCCCGCCTCCAACTCGAGGACGGAGCGCTGCGCATGCACCTTCTTGTTCCGCAGGATCAGGCCTGACACCCCGCAGTTCGCCAGGGCCCGCCGGATCCCGGCGGCGGCCAGGTGCGCTATCCTCCGGCGGCGGCATCCTCGTCCTTCCGCCTCTCCCTCTTGTCTCGCCACTGTTTCAGGAGGTAGCGGAGCTTCCACCGCCAGTGAATCGGGAAATTCTTCTCCACTCGGTTGAGCCAGAGCCTGACTCGCTCACTCGCACCGGCAAGGAGAAGAAAACCCACGATGTAAAACGGAACACCGGTCACGACTGGAACGAGCCAGCCGACAACGCCAAGCGCAAAGAAAACAAGGGCACCCGCGACCCAGAGAAGCCGGAGGAGCGCTGGCTTTCGGTCTTTCTGCGGAAGCAGGTCGGGTAGTTGTCCTTCGGACGTTGACATGCTCTTGGCTCACTTCTCGAACCGATTCGATCCCGGGGTGGAGGAAACAACCTCTACTGCCCGTGCATTCAAGCACTCCCGAAGAAATTCTTCGCTTTCGCGAGCCGTCGCAGGCACGCGGCCCTCCCAAGGATCGACATCACCTCGAAGAGGCCAGGGGTGGCACTGCGTCCAGTGAGTACGGCGCGGAGTGGCTGCGCGAGGTCTCCAAGCTGAGCGCCCTGTGTGGCAATAAGCTCTCGAGCCTGCGCCTCAAGAACGGCCGGTTGGCCCGGTCGCCAGGCTTCTTCGGGCACCGCCGCCGCCACCTTTGCGGCGTATTGTTCCACCAGCGGCAGCGCTTCCTTGTGCTTCCGGATGACCTTCAAGGCTCCCTCGTCAAGGATTGCAGGATCCTCGAAGAAGAAGCGTACCTCATCCACGATTTGCGACACGCACGCAACGCGACTCTTCGCGAGCTCAAGCATCATCTCGATTCGGCCGCGCTCGCGCTCGAGGTCCGCTTCCCTGACAAACCCGGCCTTCCTCAGGTACGGAATGGCGAGCTGAACGAAGTCCCCAACCGACCGCTGCCGCATGTAGTAGGCGCCGAGGTATTCAAGTTTCTTGAGGTCAAACATCGCGCCCGACTTCGACACATGCTCGAGAGAGAACTTCTCGATCAGCTCGGGGAGACCAAAAATTTCCTGCTTGTCGTCAAACGACCAACCCATGCGGACCAGAAAGTTGATCATGGCCTCCGGTAGATATCCCTTCTCGTGGTAGTCCGTGACAGCGACAGCGCCGTGCCTCTTCGAGAGCTTCCCGCCGCCTGGGGCAAGGATCAAGGGGATGTGGGCATAGCTTGGCACCGGGAACCCGAGCGCCTGAAAGAGAAGGACCTGCTTGGGCGTGTTGGACAGGTGGTCCTCTCCCCGGATCACGTGAGTAATGCCCATCTCGTGATCGTCCCCGACGACGGCAAAGTTATAGACGCAGGTGCCATCTCCTCGCTGGATGATCAGGTCCTCAATCTCCTTGTGCTCGACGTGGACCTTTCCACGGATAAGGTCGTCAACGACTGTCGCCCCCTCGGGCACCCGAAACCGCACGACAAACGGCTCGCCCGCCTTCGCACGGCGGTCCGAGTCGTCCATCGACAACTGAAGACAGCGCCGATCGTACTGGATTCGATCCTTCGCCGCGCTCTGGCGCTGGCGAAGCTCATCGAGCCGTTCCCTCGAGCAGAAACAGCGGTAGGCTTTCCCTTGCTGGATGAGTTGATCCACGTACCTTGTGTATCTCGGGAGCCGTTCACTCTGAAAGTAGGGCCCGAAATCGCCCTCCTTTCCAGGCCCTTCGTCCCACTCGAGCCCCAGATAGCGAAGCCCGTCGAAGATGGCCTGAATCGCCGGCTGCGTGGAACGTTCGCGGTCCGTGTCTTCGATCCGCAGGATGAAGGTGCCGCCATGCTTGCGCGCGAAGAGGTAGTTGAAGAGCGCCGTCCTGGCGCCGCCGATGTGGAGGTAGCCTGTGGGCGATGGCGCGAAACGCACACGGATGCTCGGTGAGGTCTTGGTGCTCATGAATGGATCCGATTGTGAACGTTTTGATCCAGGCTGTCACCCACTTTACACGGCGCGACCATGAATGTGACATCCTGGCCAACGCCCACCCACGATCGGCGCCGGAAGAACCCGGTGCGGGAGAGGTCTTCATCCGCCGCCGGGAGTATAGTCCAGTGCGTGGGCTACACGCCACGGGGAAGCCTTGCGCAGGGGGCCGGCCCCATCGGGCGTCACATTCTGAGCACTATTTTCCCCTCGTTGAGGTTGGCTTCCATGCGCTCGTGGGCAGAGCGGACCTCCTCCAGGGGGAAGACTCTGTCGAGAACGGGACGAATCTCACCGCGTTCCAGCAGCGGCAGCACGCGTTCTCGAAATCGTCTCGCGATGGCAATTTTGTCATCGATCCCTCGGCCCCGCATTGCAATCCCCAGGATCTGAAGGCGACGCCTGAGCACCTGCCAGAGATCGAGGGAGACCCTGGAGCCCCCCACCATGCCCACGACGAGCAAACGGCCCCCCTCGCGAAGGCATTCAAGGCTCCGATCCCAGTGCTTGGCGCCCACCAGGTCAAGCACAACATCAGCCCCCCGGCCCCCGGAAACTTCGTTCACGGCACCGCGGAAGTCCTCGTCCTTGTACTGAACAACCCTGGCGGCACCGAGGCGGAGGCAGAGATCCACTTTTCGAGCAGAACCCACAGTCGCCACCACCAGCGCGCCAGTCGCACGGGCCAGCTGGATCGCAGCAGAACCGACTCCGCTCGCGCCAGCGTGCACCAGTACGACGTCTCCACGCTCGAGTCGAGCCAGTTCAAGGAGACATTCTCCCGCAGTGTAGAACACCTCGGGAACAGCAGCCGCCGCCTCGAAGGAAAAAGTGTCGGGGATCGGTACCGCCATCTCGTACCGTACGGTGAGGAACTCGGCGTAGGCGCCTCCTCCCACGAGGCCAAAGACTCGGTCGCCACGCTGGAAGCCACTGACCCGCGACCCCACCTCGGCGACCTCGCCAGCGAACTCAAGGCCAAGCACCTCGGAATCGCCAGGCGGCGGCGGGTAAAGGCCTCGTCGCTGAAGAAGGTCGGCTCGGTTGAGCGCAGTGGCGAAGTTGCGAACAAGAAGCTCGGAGGGTCCGGGAACGGGCCGGGGGCGTTCGACGATTTGAAGGCACTCGGGACCGCCAGGAAGTTGGACGATAACGGCTCGCATGACGATAACGTATCAAGGGTGGAGGTTCCTGTACAGGGAAGCAGCGACAAACTCCGAAGCATATACTCGTCCCGGGGGAAGAGCATGAACGGCCCTGCACCCACCAGGAGTCCAGCCGGTTCCGAGATGGACCAAGCTTTGCCGTCGAACAGCCTTTGTCATAGACTTCGCGGGGGGATCGACGGCGCGGAACCCCAGACACGGAGAAGTCAAATGAGATCGAACAGCGTCTTTGCATCCACCCTCTTTACCATGCTCTGCCTCGGTGGGATTGCTGTCATGTGCAGTCAATCGAGCCTCTTTGATTCGTTGGAAGGGGAGCGGCCCGGACACTCAGAACGAGCATCCTCCGCCGACCCCGGGGAGTCGCTGACACCCGTCTTCGAATCCCTCGTACCCGCCACCCTCGAGCGGGGTGCCAAGATCCACGTGGGGACCACGGCCGATCGCCCTGCGGAGCGGAGACTCAGGCTCAGATAGCTGCCTTTACGGTTGCCAAGTCAAGGCCCGGCAGCTAAACCTGGGCTCCTTTCACCCCCAACTCACCCGGGAAGGAGCCTATCCCCATGTCCAACTGGTCTTGGCTGTTTTTCGTCCTCGGCACAATTCTTTGTTGGGGCGCCTATGGCCCCATTCTCCACAAGGGACAGCTGGGCCTCGAAGGCAATCCCTGGAAAGCGATCCTCTGTGTCGGCGGCGCGTATTTCGTCCTGGCCGTGGTCGTCCCGATCTTGATTCTGAGGTTGCAGGGCGCCACCCTCTCCTTCCCCCTTTCCGGAACTCTCTTCGCAAGCGTCGCCGGCGCGCTGGGAGCTGGCGGCGCGATTTGCATCGCCGCTGCGCTCAAGACGGGTGGAAAGCCCATCAACGTCATGCCACTCGTCTTTGGATGCGCACCGCTCGTCAACATCGCCGTTTCAAGTTGGCTGCACCCCCCCGAGAAGATGCTGAGCCCTTTTTTGTACCTCGGCATCCTTTGCCTGGCTGTCGGAGCCGGGCTTGTCATGTACTTCAAGCCCTGAGCCCCATCAAGCTTTCAACGTTTCGTCGTGCCTTGACAAGCTGGGGGCGCAGTCGCCCCTGTGTACGTTGGCAAGGGCTACCCGAGCGCCGTCATGCTTCTCGATGTCGTTGTCCTCCCACTCGATATTGACGGCTCCATCGAAACCCGAGCGGTTCAACTCGACGATGATTTCCTCGACGGACACCGCATCTCGCGCTGATCCAGCCGTCACGAAGTTCCAGCCGTTCTCCTTGTGGCCCATGGGACGATGGCCGCCCAGTCGGCCAGCTCGGCAGTATTCACGAATTACCTGCACGCCCTTGATATGGGCTGAAAAGATGTGGTCGCCGTACTCGCGAATGAACTGAACGCCAGAGACGCCCTGCCACTCCATGTGGGAGGCGTCGAAGTTGAAACCAACAACATCGCCAAAACCAGCCCTCTCCATGGCCCGCAGGAAGTCCCCGGCCGACTCAAGATCGCCCATGGCTCGCTCGCTGGGGTGGCATTCGAGGCCAAACTTCGTCCCGTACTTTCGGCACGCGTCGAAGAAGGGCCCGAAACGCTCAATGAGAAGCTCCAGACTCACCTCCCGCACGTCGGCGATAGAAAAACCGCCGATCGAGGTGGGAAGGGGTGGGAAGAGAAACCAACTCGCCCAGCAGTGAGCGGGAGACCCGACGAAGCCGGACAGACAGACCGTGCGATCCTCCTGTTTCCCGATGAAGTGCGCGAGACGGGCAGAGGCAATCAACGATCTCATGGCGTTCTCGTGCATCAGGCGTCCCACGTCCGGCGGGACGAAGTAAGGATCATTTCTCGGCGGGCTATTGCCTGCCTTGCGCCAAGACTTGTAGGCTTCCACCGCCTCGCCACCAATGAATTGGAGGGTTCTCGCCGAGGGCTCATCGCCGAGCACCTGCCCTTGCAGGTGAACCGCGATGGTGAAAATCTCGAGACCCCGGGCCTTCGCCTTGGCCACGCGATCCGCCGCGTAGGCTCGCGCACCGGCCTCGTCCGCGCAAAGAGCGAGGTCCAGCTCCCAGCTCGCCTCCTCCCAGCCGTCAAAGCCGATCTTCGCGATGAAATCGAGCCACTGGCCTTCTGGCACGTCGCCAAACTGGCCGCGAACGAGGCCAATCTGGTGGTAGGAATGCTTGCCTTTTCGGTGTTGCTTCGTCTGGTGAAAACCCATGATAAACTCCTTGAGAACCCGGTTGATCGCGCCGCCTGCTGGCGGAAAATATAAACCAGTCGTGGCCGCAAGTCGAGCGAGGCATTTGCCCTGCGCCATGTCCCGGTGCTACACTCCGGCTCGCAACTCCCATGCTCTCCCTCATCTTACTGATGGCGATGATTATCCTTGTCTCGGGGATCGTGAGCCTTGCGGAGGCTGCCCTTTTCAGCGTGCCGGTCTCCCGCGTTCACATCGCTGTCGAGCAACGCCGAAGGGGGGCCCGCAGGCTCCTTGCGATCAAGCAGAACCTTCAGCGACCCATTGGAGCCCTGGTAATTCTCAACAACACGGTCAACATCGGCGGCTCCATCTACATTGGCAAGCAGGCGGAAGACCTCTTTGGCGATCAGTGGATGGGGATTTTCTCGGCCACCTTCACGTTCTTTTTCATCATAGCGGCGGAAATCGTCCCAAAAACGATCGGAGAGCGACTCGCGGAGCCCGCGGCTCTGAGTCTCGCCCCCTTGCTCGCCGTGGTCACGCGCCTCCTCCTGCCAATGATCTGGCTCGTGGAGCATATCACGTTACCCTTCTCGAAGGGCAAGCTTCTGCACCTCGTGAGCGAGGATGAAATCCGCGCCATGGCGAACCTGGGCAACACTTCGGGCTCGATCAGCCGTCACGAAAATGAGCTAATCCGCAAGGCCTTCAGGCTGAACGATGTCACCGCCAAGGACATCATGACGCATCGGCTAAAGCTCTCGTTTCTCGCAGGAGACCTCAAGCTGTCAGATGTGAAGCTCGGTGAAATCGAACGACTCCACTCGAGGATCCTTGTGGCTTCGGATGGCGACCTCGACAAGATCAACGGCGTGGTCTACCAGCGGGACCTCCTCCTGGCCCTGGCTCAGGGCCGCACGAACTTGACCGTCGAGGAGCTCAAGCAGCCTGTTCATTTCGTCTACGAGTCGGTGCCAGGCCACCGCCTGCTCCGGGAATTCCAGCGGACCCACCAACACCTCTTCGTCGTCGTCGACGAATACGGAGGCACTTGCGGCATCGTAAGCCTGGAGGACGTGCTCGAGGAACTCGTGGGCGAGATCGAAGATGAAATGGACGCAAGGGAGCGGGCGGAGAAGCAAGCAGGGGACCTGGCGCCTCCCGCCGCCAACAAGCCCCCAAGCCCTCAAGGCACAGTTTTCGGGGATGCCCGCGTCCAGGCTCGCTGAGACCCCTTGCGACCACTCCCGCCTGGCAAGACGACAGGTGGCCGATCCACGGGAGAAGCTCATCCAAGCAGGCCGCGCGAGGAGCCCCGGGGTCGGAGACAACGCGAACAATGCCCAGTGGCAAAATGGCCAGCGGCGCCACGGGCAGGGCGTCAACGGGACTTTCGACGGGGGAGTGGCCGAGACGCTCCCGGAGGACTCCGCCCCGGCGTCAGCGTTGATTCGCTCGGGCCCCGGAGGCTTACACAGTGAGCGTGCAAAGTAACTGTGGCGACCTGAAGGCTCTCTTCGAGCCCGCTCGACGGCGAGATGAGGCTCCTCGATGCATAGTTAACGGCGGCAACACCCTTCAGGCGAGGATTTCCTGCACAATACGCGGCTGGTCCGTGAAGGTAATTCTCTCCTGGAGGCCGTTGCGTTCAAAAAACAGCCCCTCGTTGTGGAGACCCATCAGGTGGAGGACGGTGCCGTGGAAATCGGCCACGCTCACGGGGTTCTCCACCACCTTGTAGCCGATCTCATCAGTCGCGCCATGAACAGTGCCTCCCTTGATGCCAGCACCGGCCATCCAGAGGCTGAAGGCGTGCTGGTTGTGATCGCGGCCAGGCTCAGTATGACCCGTCTGTAACTGGGAGATTGGCAGGCGCCCGAACTCCCCCGTCCAAATCACCAGCGTGCTATCAAACAGACCGCGCTGCTTCAAATCCTTGAGCAGCGCAGCAACCGGCTTGTCTGTCTTTTCGCAGGCGGCTCGCAGGTCGTTCTCCCCGTTCGAGTGAGTGTCCCAGAGCTGGTTGTTGATCATGATCTGCACGAACCGCACGCCGCGCTCCACCAGCCGCCGTGCGATGATGCAGCGCCGGGCGTACGAGTCCTTGCCCTTGATCGGGTGCAGGCGGCCCTGATAGGTGGGCTTTTCGCCCACGCCGTACATGGCCAATGTCTCGGGACGTTCCTGATGAATGTCCAGGGCGTCGCTGGCTGTCAACTGCATATGTGCCGCCAGCTCATAGCTGGCCATGCGCGCATCGAGCCGCAGCTGCCCCGGCCGATCGACCTTGTGGATCTGATCCAGGCGCCGGAGCAAATCTCGCTGCAGCTCCGTCACCTTCGAGGGCCTGTGGTGTTCCGGATGCAGATTCAGGATGGGTGAGCCTTCCGACCGCATGCGCGTGCCCTGGTAGACCGGAGGCAGAAAGCCGGATTGCCACCCGGTAGTTCCGTCCACGGGTAGCCCAAGCGGATCGTCCAGCACCACAAAAGCCGGCAAATTCTGGTTCTCGCTGCCAAGCGCATAGACCACCCACGAGCCCAGGGTTGCCCGTCCCACCGTGCTGCGGCCTGTGTGGAAAATCTTCGTTGCCACTGGATGCACCGAGCTCGTTGTGTGCATCGAACGAATCACCGCGATGTCGTCCACTTGTTGCGCCATGTGCGGTAGCACTTCCGAAAGCCAGATTCCCGATTGGCCGTATTGCGCGAATTTGAACGGACTCCGCAGTAACCCGCCAGCCTGATGCGGATCCACCACCTCTTCCGAGTTTAGCTTGTGAAGGTAGGGCTCACCGTGATGTTTCTCCAGCATCGGCTTGGGATCGAACAAGTCCACCTGGCTCGGTCCCCCGTTCATGAAGAGCTCGATGACCGCCTTCGCTTTCGGGGCAAAATGTGGAGCCCGCGGTCGCACATCGTAGTGACGGGTCAGACCCTCGGTACCTGCTCTGGCCTCCACTCGGGGCGTGTCGGCCAGGAGATCCCGTCCCAGGAGGTGGGTCAGTGCAGCCCCATACATCCCCAGGTGCATCTGCTCAAAAAAACTCCGGCGTGTGCAGAGCCGTGGTCCGCTGTTTCGGTCGTCAGTGGATTTCTTCATCGCGCGCCCTCCTTTCCCTTCAATCGACATAAATGAAAGCGCTGGAGTTAATGAGAGTGTGGCAGAACGTTTCCAATGCTTTCGCTGAGGCCCCGGATTCCCCCTCGCTCGCCCACGCCATCGACAACTGCCTCAAAGTATCACGGCTGAGAGCTTTCTCCTCGGGAGTTGGTGGGCGATTCACGGAAATCAAGTAGGCTTGCTCGATCTGCTGTCCAGGATCGGCGCCTGCCTCGGCCCGTACACGTCCGGCCAGCGAGGCGGCCAGGCGCGCCACCATTGCGTCGTTGAGCAGGTGGAGTGCCTGCGTCGCCACGGTCGACTCACCGCGTTCAACGCAATTCGGAGACATTTGAGGATAGTCGAAGGCCTCGAACAAGCTGAAGACGGCCTGGAAATTCTTCGGATTCTGCCGCAAGTAAATGCCGCGTCGCCAGCCATTCTCCGACTCCACTGGAGTTGCCAGCCCGTCCTCGCGCGCGGTGACCGGATCGGCCAGTCCAAAAGGCGTTTCGTCGAGGCGCTTCGATATCGCCAGCAAACTGTCGTAGAGGGCCTCGGCGTCCATTCGCTGCAATGGCATTCTTGACCACAGAGCATTCGCCGGATCCTGTTTCTCATGATCGGCAGTGACCTTTGAACTCTGCCGGTAGGTGCTCGAGGTCATCATCAGCCGATGCATTGCCTTGAGGCTCCAGCCTTGTTTCTGGAATTGCCGCGCCAGCCAATCCAGCAACTCGGGGTGGGACGGCTGCACCCCCATCTTGCCAAAATCCCCCAGCGTCTTCACAATCCCTTCCCCGAAGTGATGCTTCCAAATTCGGTTCACTATCACCCTTGCCGTCAACGGATGATCGGGTTCGATCAGCCAGCGTGCCAGCGCAAGACGCCGCCCAGTTTTCCGGGCGCCGGGCCATGGCGGCCGCACTTCAAATTTCGTCTTGCCATCGGTGAGCACTGCTGGCACGCCAGGACCAACCTGCCGCCCAGGGATGAAGGGCTCGCCTCGTTGCAAGATAAAGGTCGGGGATGGCTCGCCCCTGTCCCAGAGTGCCCGCACCAGAGGGTCAGGCAGCTTTCGGGCCTCCAGGGTCGCCACCCGCCGCGAAGACTCCTCGGCCGCACGCCGGTAGTCGGGATCCAGCTTGTTCAACTCCTTGGGATCGACCTCAAGCATTGCACCAAATTTTCCGGCCAGGTACTTCTGCAGCGCGTCACGTTCCTTGACCGGCGTGGATAGCATCCTTCGCAGATCCTCGTGCAAGTCTGCTGGCAGCGCTGCCAGGCGCTTCTCGATCAATCTCGCCCGCAAGGGCTCGGCCTTCTTCCGCAGTGAGTCCTGCACAGCCTTGATCTGGCCGTCCAACTCCTCGTTAAGGGCTTTCCGCAAATTTGCCTGCTCCGCGTGTTTCAGCGGATTCATTCCCGGCTCCACGTAGGGGAGCGAGCGGTAACCAAAATCCAGCACTTTGCGATCCGGGTTGTCGTTGAAGGCCGGCGCGATCCAGTCGTAAGTATCAAAAGCTCCCTTGAAAACTGCGATGAGGCGGTAGTAATCCCTCTGTGGAATAGGATCAAACTTGTGGCTGTGGCAGCGCGCGCAGCCCATCGTCAGGCCCATCACCGCCGAGCTGAAAATCTCCATCTGATCGGAGACCACCTGCAGTCGGTCTGGCAGAAAATTGGTTTCTCGAGCACCTGTTGGATCTTCGGCCAGTCGAAGAAATCCGGTCGCGATGAGGTTGTCCATTAACTCCGGTGTCAATACCGGAGCGTTCTCATAGTCAGCCAGTTCGTCACCCGCCAATTGCTCCAGCAAGAACCGATCGTAGGGTTTATCCGCATTCAAGGAGCGGATCACGTAATCCCGATACCTCCACGCTTGTGGATGGTCCCGATAGCCCGCCAGGTCGAGCCAGTAGCGACCCCAGCGTTCCCCGTAACGCGAAGATGCCAGCAATCGATCGATCAGTTTCTCGTAGGCGTAGGGATCGGGGTCGTTGACGAACGCCTGGACCTGCTCGGGTTCGGGCAGCATCCCCGTCAAATCTATACAGGCCCGCCGGAGCAAGGTGGGCCTGTCTGCCTCCACGGACAAGGTCAGCCCCTTCTCCTCAAGTTTCGCCAGAATAAGCGCATCGATGGGGTTGCGAACGCGAGCTGATCCATGAACTACCGGCGGCTCCACCTGTCTCGGTGGCTGAAACGCCCAATAGGCCCGGTCCTGATCTGAAACCAAAGGATCGGGCTCACCGCCTGCAGCCTCTGTCTCGGCAACCTCCCCGGGGGCTCCTCCGGCGATCCATGCCTCCAGCCGCTTCAGCTGATGAGCTGGCACAGGCACGACGTTGGCTTCCTGATATCGCTCGGGAGGTGGCATCTGGCCCGCACGCATCCTCTGAACAACGAGACTCCGCTCCGGCTCACCAGGTATCACCGCTGGACCAGAACGCCCCCCCATCAGCATCGAGGCCCGCGTTCGCAGGTCCAAGCCTGCTTCCTTCAGCCGTGTTCCATGGCAAGGCGTGCAATGCATCCACATCAGCGCCAATGCGTCGGTCTCGCTGGCCGCCGGGGCCTCTTGCGGCCTCGCCAGGGACGCACTGCCTGCAATCCATTGCCGGACCTTTTCGATCTCTGCGTCCGTCAGCGCCTTTGGCTCGTCGATGGGCATGCGTCGATCAGCCACCATTCGAAATAGCCGGCTGGCATCGGCGTTCCCCGGCATCACCACCGGCCCAGATTCTGATCCCTTCAGAACCCCCTCGAGATGACTCAAGTCAAGGTCTCGCCGTCGGGTCTGTGCTCCGTGACACCGCACACAGTTCTTGGCAAGAATCGGGAGAATCTCCCTTTCGAACTGCGGCCCAGGGGCCGTCACAGCGGTTTGTGCCTCACCTCTCGAACCGACACCCAGCGCCAACAGGAGACCCAGCATGGCCACAAACCGTCGACGAAGACAGACTCCTCGCGGGAGAAGAAGAAATCCCCCGCGCCGGCCGCCTGACGGCGTCCCTCCGACTCGCGCTTCGCGCTCGCCCCGGGCCCCCGCTGGTCGCCCGCTGCGCGTGCGCCTCCGGGCCAGGCTCTCGGGAGCATCCGGCGCCAATGGGGAGTGAGCGATGGCCAGCATATCCCTGTAATGGGCGCCCAGAGTATAGTTTTCCCATCGATTCATTAATAAGAACTTTCCCCCGTTCTTTTCACTGAGTCAAGTGTCAAGTCGCTACGGTCGGCGAGTATATACTCCTGGCGGGTGGGAAGACCTCCTGCGCATCGGGCCAAGCCTGGGGGGCGACCGTTTCACGGCTCCCGCCGCCGGCCGTTCGCTTCGTCCTCGCTCCCCGGTCAAACTCAACCTCATCGGCTGTCCTCACGCAGGCGCCGGCGGTACAGGAGCCCTGGACGCCCCATCCAGCCTGAAAGGCGAACAGCGTTCAGGTTTTTGGCCTGGCTTGACTCCTTTCTTTTTCTTTGTCAAGGGGCTCGTCCAGAGGTGTTATTTTTACGCTCTGCCTTACCAGCCTGTTGCACACGGAGTCGGGACAGTGCGCAGTCAAACGCCATCGTCCTCAGCAAAGGCTCCCCGATCACCCTCGATACGTGACTTGAGCCCGTCCCGCCACCTCGCCTCAGCGCGCCGCGACAACTACCTCGCTCGCGCCGGCCTTTTCTGCGGCGGCCACGACCTGAATCGTCTTGGCCAGTGCGTCCGGGTTCAGCGAGAGCGAGGTGATGCCCTCCTCGATGAGCCATCGGGCGAGCTCTGGATAGTCGGAGGGCGCCTGCCCACAGATCCCGATGGGCTTCCTGAGCCGACGCGCGGCCTGAATTGCCCTGGCCAGCATGTCCCTCACCGCCGGGTTGCGCTCGTCAAAGAGGTGAGCTACGGTGCCCGAGTCACGATCGATGCCCAGCACGAGCTGCGTCAGGTCGTTCGATCCGATCGAAAAGCCATCAAAGACGCCGAGAAACTCCTCCGCGAGGATCACGTTCGACGGGAGCTCGCACATGCAGTAGACCTCGAGGCCGTCCTCACCCTGGCGAAGACCGGCCTCTGCCATGACTTTGAGGACCTGCGTGGCCTCGCTCACGGTGCGGCAGAACGGGATCATGACCCTCAGGTTGGTGAGGCCCATGTCCCGGCGGACACTCAGAAGTCCAGCGCACTCGAGCTCGAAGCCCTCCCTGTAACGGGCGTCGTAGTAGCGTGAAGCTCCCCGGAATCCAAGCATGGGATTTTCTTCTTCCGGCTCGAACTCACGCCCACCGAGTAGCAACGCATATTCGTTCGTCTTGAAGTCGCTCGTACGCACGATGACCGGCTTCGGGTAGAAGGCAGCGGCAATCTTCCCCACGCCCTCACTCAGCCTCCGCACGAAGTAAGCCCTCGGATCCTCGCCCTCCAGCCGCTCGCGAATCGCGGCAATTGCCGCAGAGTCCTTCAACTGCGGATAACGCACCAGCGCCATGGGGTGAATTCCGATGTGATTGGTGATGATGAACTCGAGGCGCGCCAGCCCGACCCCTGACTGGGGCAGAGCCGCGAGGCTGAAGGCCTGGGTCGGATCCCCCACGTTGAGAAGGAGCGGCGTCTGTGTCGTCGGCAGGGTCGTGAGGTCCAGCTTCTCGATGTCGAACTCTGCACGCCCCTCGTACACGCTGCCGGTCGAACCCTCGGCACAGGAGATTGTCACCTCCTCGCCGTCGCGCAGAAGGCTCGTACCGACGCCGGTGCCGACAATGCAGGGCAGGCGGAGCTCGCGGGAGACGATGGCCGCATGAGCCGTGCGCCCGCCGTGATCGGTGACAATCGCGGAGACGCGCTTCATGACGGGTTCCCAGTCGGGGTCCGTCATCTCGGCGACGAGCACATCTCCTGCTTGTACGCTGGCCAGCATGCGTGCCTCACGCACGACCTTGACGCGTCCGGTGCCAATCCGTTCCCCAACGGCTTGCCCCGTGAGGATGCGGCGGCATGGCTTGCCCCTGAGCACGAAGCGTTCGAGCACGGCCGCCCGTGGCTTCGCGGAGTGGACGGTCTCGGGGCGTGCCTGAACGATGAAGAGGTCGCCCGTCACACCATCCTTCGCCCATTCGATGTCCATGGGGCGCTCCTTTCCCTCGAGGCGCGAATAGTGCTCCTCGATGAGGCAGGACCAGCGGGCGAGCTGGAGGACATCGTCATCCGTGAGGCAGAAGCGCCGTCGATCCTCTTCCGGCACCGGCTCACTGCGTGTTGTGCGGCTGCCCCCGCCGTAGACGAGCTTGACCTCCTTCGAACCCAGTCGTCTGCCGATGATCGGACGGCGCCCCTGCGACAACGTGCCCTTGAAGACAGTCCATTCGTCCGGGGTCACGACCCCCTGCACCACCAACTCCCCGAGCCCGTACGACCCTGTCACCACGACCACCCCCCTGAAGCCTGTCTCGGGGTCGAGCGAAAACGCCACACCCGCAGCCCCCAGATCGGAACGTACCATGGGCTGCACACCCGCCGAGAGCGCAACTTGCAAGTGATCGAAGCCGTGCCGGGCCCGGTAGCTGATCGCGCGGTCCGTGAAGAGCGACGCAAAGCACGAGTGCACAGCGCGCAGAAGCCCCTCGGGCCCTCGGACATTCAGAAAAGTCTCCTGCTGGCCTGCGAAGGAGGCCTCGGGCAAGTCCTCTGCCGTGGCGGAAGAACGAACGGCGAGCTCGGCGTCGCGGCCAAGCCTTGCGACGAGCTTCCCGTGAGCCCTGGCGATCGCATCGACCAGGTCGCGGGGTAACGGAGTCTCGAGGATGGCAGAGCGGGCAGCGTGAGCCTTCTCCTGCAGCTCTTCAATGCTCTCCACCTGGAAGCCATCGAGGACCGAGCGAAGGCGCTCCTCGAGACCACGTTCCCTGAGAAAACGGCGGTATGCCTCGGCCGTAGTGGCGAAGCCGTCCAGGACCCCCACATGAAGCGGTCTGAGTGACTGGAAGAGCTCTCCGAGAGAGGCGTTCTTGCCTCCCACCCGAGGCCGGTCGTTCAGGCGGACCTCGGCGAAATCGAGGGTCAACTCAGGTATGGGGTTCATGAAGGGAAAAACTCGCAAAGCCCGTACCGCCATGAGCTGCGTGGGGAACGAACCCCTTCCGGCGCAGGATCCGGAGGAAAGCAGCTGCCACCTGAGATTTTCCGGCGCCACGGCTGCTCACCGCCCTGTCAGCCTTCTGCCAGAGCGCAGATTCTTCGCCGGGCGGGCAGGCACGCGAGTGTTATACCCACGCGGGCAGCGATGAGACCTTTTGCAGCCTGCGAAAGGTTGCGGCTGCTCGCGCCCGAGGCGCCCGGCGCCCATCAGGCGCCGAGGAGGGGGAGGCCGCGTGTCGCGGCCGTCGTGGGGGAGGGTCCGCCTCCCCCACCAGCAGAAACGAGCAGCAGACTTGAGATGGTCTTCCTCTGCCCATTCGGAATGTCTCATGTGTGGGCGCGCGAGGTATATCTCCGCGACTGCGCGCAGATTCACGCCACTTGAAACCGAAACCAGCGAATCACGCTGACACAATCTTCATAGCACCAGAACGCGACAAAGACTTCATTCTGGCCGACCGACGTGATGGACGGCGCTCCGAATCGCAGGACGTGGAAGTTGTGGGCCATTGAGCCAGTGGTGGCCGTCAATCCCGTTTCGCCATGTCCCCATAGCGGCTGCGTCCCTTCATTCACCCAACGATCGCCCTGGATGCGCACCACTTGCGCCCACAATCCGGACCGGTCCATGCGGCGGTAGACGCACACCACACGTCCGTCCTCCAGCAGGTGAGGAGTCAGCGTTTGGCCCTCGAGCCTGGTGGATTGCAGCGGCAACCAGGTCCGCCCTCCGTCGCGACTCAGCGTGTACTGGTTCGGCAAATCGGCTTTCGCCTGTTTGTCATAGACCCATGCAGGCACCAGCAATCCACCATCGGGCAGCTCGACAATCTTCGATTCCCAGAAGCATTGGGTGTTTTGCGGACTGCTCATGATGTCCAAGTACGTGGGCCATGTTCGCCCGGCATCTTCCGAAACGAATGCCACCATGCGATTTCCATTGGGAAGTTCGCCATTCCAGCCACTCCAGGTGGAAGTTGGTAACAGCCATCGCCCGTCGCGCAAGACTTTGATGGACGAACAGATTTCAAAGTTCGGGCCCTCCAGGGGTGGCTCTACTCGCCTGGGTCGACCCCATGTCTTGCCAGCATCGAAAGATTCTACGATCGAAAAGCTGGTGGGCACGAATCCCAATGTTGCAGGATTCGTCAGTCCTTCGTTGGGATGTTGGCGGCGGTCGCTCTGCTGCAGCAAGACCACCAGGTGGTTGTCCGAAACGACGGTAATCCGCCCGCTCTCCGACGTAAGTTCCGTGGCTGGACCCGCTCCGAACGCGCCCCGGCTCTCCCAGCTCCGACCGCCGTCCGCCGATCGAGCCCAGTGGACTCGGCCATTCACCGCCTCAAATGCCTCGGCCAGCACAAGAGTTGCCAGCAGTTCTCGGCCACGATGCCGGGCAACCGAAGGGAAATAGGCGTGAATACTCCGCACATGCGGCGACGGATTACGAAATAGTATGCCCGTCGTCACGTCGGTCAGTACGTCAGAAGCAGTGGTCATTTTGTTGGGCCCATGCATTAATTTGTTTTTGTCTGAAAATCGATTTCGTCGCAACCACTACCCGCCTGACGCGATCGACACGCGGCGTTGATGGACTGCCAATTCCAGCAAATTCGCGAGATGCGCGGCCCAAACGCAGTGGCTTGATTCTCGGCCTGCGTGGGGCGTATCCAGGTTCTGCTGTCGATGGCTCCTGTGGGTGAGTCGATGGACGCGCTGTCACTACCATCACGCCCGCGTGACGCCCCCGGTAAGCCACCCGAGACTGGTAGTGGTAGTACTTGCCGTCATGGCCGTCGTGGGCAACCGTCATTTTCCTGCCGCACGTTTCACAGAGGGTGATCCCCTCCAAAGTGCCTGGCCACGCCTGGGAAGCAACGGCTGTGATTGCTCCACCGTGATTTTCTTTCAGGCGCTGCCGGTTCTTCATGAATTGTTTCCAGCCGAAGTACGACTCCACCTGCCCTCTCAGTAGCACAGGCCATGGTCAATTTCCAGCCCAGCGCGGCTACTTCTCCTGTTTCCTGCCGTGGGAGAAGGCCCCAGCGTGGACGGGATTGTGGAGCCCATGTGGCGCGCGTGTTGGTTGAGCCTGGACCCGAAAACCTGCGCGCAGAGGCGGCCGGCCGCGACACCGTGCGTCATGAACGACGTCAAGCTCCCGGGGACCTGATCGGCGAACGACCCGTCGATGACGACGGTCCAAACGTCGGCGGCGCCGGCCGACCGCGTCGATCAGCACGAGGTGGAAGCCTTGCCATGTGCCCACCAAACTTGCTCCGTTCGTGGCCGGATACGGTCCCTGGCTGCCCGGGACATTGCCGATGCGTTGGTTGTCGACGTGGACGTCCACTCCAGCGGGGTTCCGGGACATTTCGGTCCACAAGAGGAGGACGTTGCACGGCCCGTCGCACTGCGCCAAAAGCCGGATCGCGAGGAGCGCCATCGCCGGGAGAGCCCACAGCGAGAGGGAACGGGGCCGGTATTTCGCGGGCATGCGGCCAGCTTACTCGGTGTCCCCGCGGCCTGCCCAGCAGCCCGCCGGAATTCGTGGCACCCCCGGCAGGTCAAGAACTCGAACGCCGAGGAAGGTCAGGACTCGGGGAACGGACCAAGCAGCGCCAGAGCTACAACCTGTTTGCTTCGCGGGGCACATGGGCTTCCATGGTGTCCTGCGCTTGAAACGCGTCCCCTTGGCCCAGAATTTCGGGAAGTTCATTTATCCCTTGCTGGAACGGCTTTCTCCGGAGCCTTGAAGGCTTCGTAAGCCTGTTCCAGCTGCGCTGCGGTTGCGCTGCCACGATGAATCCACACGCGGTAGCGGCACGAAGTTGGTTGGTCCGGCTGGAAGGTCGCGGGCTTGACGCCGGGCCAGCCAACGGACAAGAGTCCGTAATGACGCGTCAGCCATTGTGGCGGGAAGTCAGGATGGCTTGGGTGCACGAACAGCGCCGCGCCGCTGGTGGTCTTCCCGCTGGTCCAGTGACGCGTGAGGTCAGCCCACGGCAGGTTCGTCATCGGCAGGTCTTTACCGGTGAGGCCCGACGAGATGGTGATGGCGGTGTTGGTCCCCGGCGCAAAACGCAGCGCGATCCCGCCGTAGCTCTTGCCTTCCGCGCCAGTGAGCGTGATGGGCTGGCCCACGGGCGTCCACTCGCAATCCACGTCCATGGCGCGCGAATCCGCGGCTGCCGGATAAACGCGCAGCCGGATGCGCTCGCGCATGACTTTGTTCGTGCCGACGTACCAGCCGTTCTCCACGCCGAGCACCGCCGCAGTCTTGTCGGCTTTGCGATCCAGCCACTTCTCAAACTGGTGCCGGATGCCCTTCAGCATCCACAGGTCGTGGTGCTGGCCACCTACCTGGACGTGGGGCCACGACCAGAACAGGCCGCGATGATGATAGTGGTCCTCCGGGAAATCGTCCGTCAGAACCTCGCCGTCGAGCCCGTAGATCGGATGGACGTAGGAGCTGCGCGCCTGATCCGCAGGCACTCCCGGCGGGCTGGCGATGACGCCGTGATTGTAGACCAGCACGGGTTTGTCGCCTTCCCAGAGGCCGAGTGATTTCTCGTTCACGTCGGCAATACGGAAACCGTCAGCAGCCAGGGCCAGATGCGTGAGGAGGATTGCAGCGAGGAGAGCACCAAATCGGCACCGCGCGCAAGGCAACGAGGAAAATGCTCTGTCATTGAAGGGGTTCATTGGAGGCAAATCGATAACTCTCCCGGCCGGGAAATGCACGCTCTGTTTTGACTGTATCGGCTTCGTTCTCGGCAGCCCGTCGCCGTGAAAATGTAGCGGGCACATGGCCGCTGGCAAGAAGCGCCGCTTCATTAGTGTTGAAATCCTTCAAAGTCACGCGGCATGATCTGCCCACAGGCCATGAGCCACCAGAAATCTGACGGCATGAGCTACGCGCCCAAGGGCCAGACCCGAGCGGTCTGCGGCCCCGGCGAATTCCGCTTCGGCGCGATGGGTTTGGATCACGGCCACATTTACGGCCAGTGCAACGGCCTCATTGAAGCCGGCGGCGAACTGGCGCTGGTGTTCGATCCCGATCCGGTGAAGGTCACGAAATTCTGCCAGACCTATCCCGGTGTGAAAGTGGCGCGCTCCGAGGCGGAAGTGTTGGAGGACCGGTCGCTCAAGCTCATCACCAGCGCCAACATCCCATGCGAACGCGGCCCACTCGGCTTGCGCGCGATGGACCACGGCAAGGATTACCTCGCGGACAAACCGCCCTTCACCTCGCTTGCCCAACTCGACGACGCTCGCCGCAAGGTGGCGGAGACGGGACGTATCTTCGGCTCCTATTACGCGGAGCGATTGCACGTCGAGGCGGCGGTGTATGCCGGGCAATTGATCCAGCAGGGCGCGATTGGCCGCGTGGTGCAAGTGATCGGCCTGGGGCCGCATCGACTCAACGCTCCGAGCCGGCCAGCGTGGTTTTGGGAGCCGGAGAAATGCGGCGGCATCCTCGTGGATATTGGCAGCCACCAGTTCGAACAGGCTCTGTTCTACACGGGCGCGACCAGCGCCACGGTCCTTCACAGCAAGGTTGGGAACTACAACTGCCCCGAACATCCCGATTTCCAGGACTTCGGCGATGCCACGCTCGTGACCGACAACGGCGCGACCTTCTACTGCCGCGTGGACTGGTTCACTCCGCAGGGTCTCGGCTGCTGGGGGGATGGGCGCACGATCATCATCGGCACCGACGGGTACATCGAACTCCGCAAGTATCTCGACGTGGCTCGCGACAAGACGAGTGACCACGTCTATCTCGTGGACCACAAGGGGGAACACCACTTCGCGGTTCACGGCCAAGTGGGCTTCCCCTACTTCGGCCAACTCATCCGAGATTGCCTGGACCGCACCGAAACAGCGATGCCACAGCGGCACACCTTCCTCGCCATCGAACTTGCACTCAAGGCGCAGGCTCAGGCAATGGTGGTGGGAGCCAAGACGAAGAGATATACCGCACGCGGGCAGTGAGAGGACCTTTTGCAGCCTGCGAAAGGTTGCGGCTGCTCGCGCCAGAGGCGCCGAGGGGGGGCGGCGAGCTGGCGGAGCCGCAAACGGCTCGGAGGGAGCCGGCGCCAGCGCGCCCTCTGTGCCTATGATCGTGAGAGAGCCTGGCCCGGAGGGGCCGCGTGGCGTTGTTGCCTCCACCCTCGCTCCACCCTCGCTCCACCCTCGCTCCACCCTCGCTCCACCCTCGCTCCACCCTCGCTCCGCCCTCGCTCCGC
>SXIK01000052.1 GCA_005772855.1 Planctomycetia bacterium
CCCCTCGGGTTAAGTGGTAGAGTCTGAGCTTAACCAAAATAGAGGAGACACGCACTCATGGTCAAACTGTTCCCCCGCTTCCTGGCCTCTTTCCGCCTTCTTTCCCTCTTCGCCTTGCTGCCAGCTGCCCTCAAGGCCGAAGTGGTTGCCCACGCTGGACCTGACCGGACCGTCGCCATCGAGTCTGGATGTTCGGCCCGGGTCGAGCTGGATGCGTCTGCGAGCACGATCCTGGCCCGCCCCAGGGCGAGCTTCACCTGGAAGGGGCCCTTCCCCGAGGGTGGGGGAGTCGTCAAGGGCTTGAAAGTCACGGTGACCCTGGAGAGGGGCATTCGAGATGTCCAGCTCCTTGTCGAGAGCGGTGCCGAGAGTTCGACCGACACGGTGTCGGTGACCGTCCGCGATGTGATGCCTCCCGAGATCCAGTCCGTGCAGCCGAGCCGGGATTCGATGTGGCCGCCGAACCACCGGATGCAGCCCATCGAGATCCAGGTCCAGGTCACGGATAACTGCGACGCTGCTCCAGAGTGTGAAGTCGTTGGTATCGACAGCGATGAGGCGGAGGACGGTCAGGGAGATGGGCACACCTCGCCCGACTCCGCGATCAATGGAGCTCTGAGTGTGCTCCTTCGCGCAGAGCGCGCAAGCCCTGGCGATGGACGCGTCTACACCGTCCGCGTCCGCTGCCGAGACGATGAAGGGAACGTCAGCCGATCCCAAACTCAGGTGCGGGTGCCCCACGACGTGAGCCGCGATGGGGAAGCCCAGGCCGACAGCGAGAGCCACTGCCGCTTGAAGATACGCTTCGGCGATTCCGGAAAGAGCCGCATCGTGCTCCAACTCGATGTCGACAGGGCCGATGAGGAGATCCCGGCGAACGAGACCGTGCTGCGCAAGGATGACCTCGAAGGCTACGAGCTGAAGGTCGAGTTGGGAAGCATCGAGCGCACCGGCATTGTGAGCTCCAGTGGCCGCGTCAATGCGGATGGACTGCTTGCGCGTTGGTACCCGACGAAGGGCGTCTTGCGCTTTGATGTGAGCAGCCAGGACCTCGCTGAGGCCCTCGATCTCGACTCGAATGTCTACGGCAAGCGCATTGAAGTTCTGGTTCCGCTTCAGGTGACTGTCACCGCCTCGGCGCTTGAAAAAACCGGGGTGGCACCGATCGTGCTCTACGGCGGCTCCTCGAAGAGCAAGCGCGACGCCGGCTGGGACTACCATTCCGACGTCGGAGGCGTCGGGGACGCCGGCATCACCCCCGGCGGGAGCCACGTCGGGCACACCACGATCTCGGGCCCTGACTGGCGAAGGCCGCTACCACCTTTGTGAGGTCCATGTGCGTCGGGGACGCCGGCATCACCCCCGGCGGGAGCCACTAGGCGTCGATGGTGCCGACATCGCGCCAGTACGGCTCGTCGCCGACCATGTTGACGCAGCTTCTGGCATAACGATGCGCGTACACCGGGTGCAGTCCGATCACCCCCGGGATGATGTCGCGGCCGAAGTCGTGCGTCGACCGCGGATCGTGGGCGTCCTTAGAAAGTTGCTCGACGAGAAAGTCGGTGTTGAAGACGTAGATGCCCATGCTGGCAAGCGCGTGCGTCGGCCTGTCGGGAATCGGCGTCGGTTGCGCCGGCTTCTCGGAGAACGCCACGATGCGGCCGGCGGCATCGACGCTCATCACCCCCAGGTCGCTGGCCTGCTCCCGCGGTACCTCGATGCAAGCCACCGATAGCTGCGCACCGCGCGCGGCATGTTCCTCGAGCATCACCGAGTAGTCCATCTTGTAGACGTGGTCGCCGCCGAGGATCAGCAGGTAGTTGGGGCGCTCCTTCTGCACGATGCCGAGGTTCTGCCAAACCGCGTTGGCCGTGCCCGAATACCAGAGATCGCCGCGCTGTTGCTGGGCGGGAATCACGTCGACGAACTCGCCAAGCGAGGTGGCCAGGAACCCCCAACCGCGCTCGACATGCCGGATGAGGCTCTGCGCCTTGTACTGCGTCAGCACGCCAATGCGACGGACGTCGGAGTTGACGCAGTTGCTCAACGCGAAGTCGATGATCTTCAGCTTGCCCGCGAATGGCACGGCCGGCTTGGCGCGCCAGTCTGTCAGCTGGCGCGCCAGTCTGTCAGCTGGCGCAGCCGGCTGCCGCGGCCGCCGGCGAGCACGATGGCATAGGTCTGACGCGCCAGTTGCGCGGGTGTCGCCATCGACTGTCGCTTGGGCGTCGCATCCATTAATATCTCTCCAAGATGGGATTGCGCAAAGCGATGAAGCATCGCGCTCACGCTGCGACGCCCATTACGCCCGATCAATCCCTGGCCAGCAGTTCAAGAGACAGAAACTCCAATTAGATTTCTCACTCAATTCGGGGGTCAGGGCAATGATTTCTTCGCTGCTTTGAGCAGCTTTCAAGCAGAAGGCTCTAGCATAACTGCACGCGGGCACCGACGTCTACGCCGAGCCTCGAATGACTGCGAGTCAGAGACTGCGGCTCGACCGGAAGATCGTGAAGACGACCTGGACGTGGAGGGCCCTCGGCAGTAAATCTTCCACGATGCACTCGGTCCACAACAGTGCGCTCTTTTTCGAGAAGGAGCGGCAAAGTGCGCGCGCCTTGCAACTTCCGCTCGGTCTTCGCGCTGCAGCTCGGCTCGAGGCATTTCAATCAGCGTACGAACGCTTCCATGAGGTCGCGCACGCGGGGGTGAAGCGGCCCCTGGTCTTGCGCAAGCGCTCCTCCCAACGCTTGAGGAGAACTTCCAGTACGGCTTCGACGATCTCTTGGAGCGGATCGAAGGCGGCATGAGGCCGGCAGCGTGGAGGGCTCCAAGTAGTCCACCGCGAGGCTCCGCTCCAGCGTTCCCTTCCCGCCATGGTCGTCGTGCCGCGGGAAGCCTTGAGCGCTCCCCGAGCGACAACCGAAGCTCGGGGGAGAGGCAGCATCAAGTCGTTGTCCCGAGCACCGCGCTGGGTTAGAAACGCATCGAGGGCGCCTATCAGTAAGCGGTCGTACTGCATCGAGCGATACAAGGACATGGAGACCTGCCCAGGCATTTGCTCGAACCACCCGGCGAGGAATAGCTGGATGATCGAACCAGCGAAATGGATTGTTGCACCACGGCGGGATTGTGCCGGAACGATTCTGTTTCCCTCGCTGACCAGGGCCAGAGATTTTGTAGGGCCTGTATTCCTACCGCCGGGTCATTGGCCTCGGCTCCTTCCATTGCATGAGCCAGCAAGAGCGAGCGCAAAGACGGTAGCAGCCGACGTGAGGAAGCGGCAATATCAAGTGATCGCCCATGCGTCTCTTTGTTGCCCTCGAGTTGAGTGAGACTGTCAAGTCGGCATTGTTCGCCGCACAGCGGGAATTGAAGCGATCGCTCCCACCCGGCTGCATCAGCTGGACGCGCTGCACCTGACGCTGCGATTTCTCGGCAACGTGCCGGAAGAGAAGCTTGATGACCTGAAGGCCTCACTGGCCCAGACCCTGGGCAATCACGGGGCGATCGAACTTACGTGCGAACGAGTTGGTTGTTTCCCTCAGCTGCGGTTTCCCCTGGTCCTCTGGACCGGGGTGCATGAGGCTCTCGGCGGGAAGGTTCGTGGGGCGGCCTTGCCGGTCCGCCGTGACTTCCTGCGCGCGGGCGAGGCGACGTCCAACGATTCGAGCGAGCCCAATCCCGCCGGAGGCGACGCCCTCGACCGCCTCCAATCCGAAGTCAGCGCCGCCTGCGATCACTTCGCCGAAAAGCCCGATGCCCGACCCTTTACCGGCCACGTAACACTCGGGCGATTTCGTCGCCTCGGCCGTGAGGACGCGAAGCCGGCCGCCCGCGTGATCGAAGCATACGCCGGCCAGCAGTTTGGTCGGTGGATCACCAGGGCGGTGGTCTTGTTTCGCAGTGACCTCTTTCCCGGCCGTGCGGTGCATACGAAGTTGGCGCAATTCCCTTTTCGCGGCAGCCCCGGAGGTCCTTGACCGGGAGCCGATTGCGTGACGGATGGCCGAGAACCGCGAATAACCTGCTTGTCGGCAGGGAAGAAATCTGAATGCTGCCGAGAAATCCACTACATCCATGGGGCCTTATTTTCGATGGCTCCGGGGTCATGGTGGCGATCATGGATCGCGATATTGACAGGAAGAACACTGCTCTGCGGAACGATGATGGGACAACACGCATCAAGGACATCCTCGATTGTGGTGACAACACAGAAGCCAATGCGACCGGCAATGGACGGCATGGACCGCGACCATCGCGGATCGACGGGGCTCAACTGTCGGCGGATGCGCTCCCGAAAGACCGGGCGTGTCCACGCGGTGGCGGACTTCCGCGCAGGAAGCTCCGGGAGGTCGTGAAGGACTGCCCGGCCTGCGGTCTCAGCTCACCACGAAGTACCCCAGGTAAGCCGCGGCACCCCAGGTGACGACGAGGCCCCAGGTGAAGGCTTGCACGCTCCGGGCACGGGGGAGCGCCCCGAATCCGGCGGCTCCGAGAAGCGCCAGGGGAATCGTTCCACTCGCAAGGTACGTGGCCTTGCCGGTGGAGTAGATCGGAAGCGTCGCGTAGAGGACCACCAGCGCCGCGCAAAGGACGCAGCAGGTAAAGGCCGCAAGGAGGATCGGACCCGTGAACGGCCGCAGATCGCGCCGGATCCACGCCGCGGCGCCGGCGAGGATTGCCACGCTCGGAATGAGCCCCCAGAGGGCCGAGGCGCCGAGGAATGCATAGTTCCATGGAGGCCTGGTGTCGTATTCGGCGCGCATGCTGAGGTAGCCGTCTGTCCAGAGAGTCGAATAGATGGCATCCCACACCCCGGCGGTCGCTGCGTACAGCGGCTGCACGAGCGCCGTCCCAAAGGTCGTCAGGTGCTCGATCGTGCGAAAACCGGGATCTTGCCACCACACGATCGAGCGGCCCGGATCCCAACCTCCCACGAAGGGGCGGCCCAGGGCGATCCAGTTGCGTAGGTACCACCAGCCGGCGACGAGCGCAGCGCACCCGAGCGAGCAGCTGGTCGTTGCGAGGAGCCGGCGGAGCGGGCAGGAGGAACGCGAGGCGGCCCAGACGAGCGCCCCGAGAACGGGCAAGACAAGGAGCACCGCCGTCACCTTGGTGAGGAGCGCCAGGCCAAGGAACAGCCCGAGCCGGAGAGCCCAGCGTGCGTTGGGCGCCGCTCCAGGCGTGGCCACAAGGACCAGAAGCTCGGCGAGGACGCAGCCCGAGAGAAGCGACGCGAGGGGCTCGTTGCCCAGGCTCTGGCTCAAGTAGAGGTTCATGGGAAGCAGCCCCCCCAGGAGCGTGCCCAACGCCTGCAAGTCTTCGCGCGTCGGAAAGACCCGCCGCAGCGCACGGAAACAGACCTCGGCATGGAGCACCCCCGCCGCGATCGGCACCACCCGTAACAGCTTGACGACCGTGATGGGGTCGAAAAGTTCCCGGAGGATCAGAAGCAAGGGGGCCGAGATCACGTAGTAGAGGGGGGACTGGAACATCTGCCACCCCTCGGGAGCTAGCGGGAGACGGTGCTGGAGCGCAACGTGTTGGATGTAGTAGAAGTGTTCAATGGCATCGAAGCCGTTGTCCTCGCGGATGCGGAGGACGTTGTTCGCGCCCATGAGGACGAGCGCAGAGATGACGGCCCAGCGTGTGCTCACGGCGAGCGACGGGAGCCGTGAGCCCTGGCCCGCGAGGGCCCCGCGGCCCCCGGCCCACGCAAGCGCTGTCGCCAGGAGGAAGATCAAGCTCAGAGGGGGAGCCACGTCGCGGAAGCTTTCGAGGGCCGTCGGAAATCGCGCCAGGAGCTCGGGCGGCTTTTTCTGCGATGCCAGAACCACCGGCTGGAAGGGTTTGCCATCGAGGCTCGCCTCCCAGGAGGTGTCGGATCGAATGCCCAGCCCGGCAGAGTACGCCAGGAGGGCCGGAGGGCCGTTCTCGTTGAGGACGTGAACCTCGAGGGTGTGCCGCCCTGGCCCGATCCGGCCGTCCAGGTCGATCTCCTGGGGCTCTTTCCAGCGGGAGAGGTCCGTCCGCGGTTCGCTCACAAGGGCGCCGTCGAGAAGCACGGCGGCAGCGCGGAACGCTCTCAACGTGAGGCTGAGGCCGGAGCTCTCGGGGCCGACGAACAGATCTTTCCGGAACCTCGTCTGGTACTGGCGGGCGCGCCGGAGGGCAAGTCGGAAAGGATCATCCGCGATAATCCAGGCTCCCTCAGGATCCGGCGCGAGGAACGCAACGTTGGGATCGGAAGCCCAGCGGTGGATCCTCCAGCCGGCGCCGAGCAGGCACGCCAGGGCCAGGCCCAGGACGGCCGCGACAGGGAGGGCTCGGGTGCGTTGTGCCCGGGGAAGAGAGAAAGTCACACCTCCCGCTGTCGGCTGTGTTGGGGCGAGATCTTGAAGGCTTGACCGTTTGCCCAGGCGCCCCGCCTTGAAGCTGCTGGCTAGCCCGCGGTGCCTCGTGGAAAGGCCCGAGCCTGAGCTGTTCGGTGTGGCAGTTCCGCTGTGGGCCGTTCCAAGCGAGCCGTTGAAGGTGCCTTGGCCGAGATCTCCCTTCTCGGTGAGCAAGACCGACTTGCCCCGGGGCGCCGCCTCCCGGCAGATAACAGTTCCGTTAATCCAGCCTCCGAGGACGGCGAGATCGAAAGGCCCTTCTACCCGTGGCGCTCGAGTGTTAGAAGTGGAGGGAATGCCGGCGAGGAATTCCATCATCTTTCCAGGTCTTGCTTCAGAGCGGTGGCAGGGTCCCGCTCCCTCGCAGTGCCGCCTGCCGGGCCGGGAGCGGGGGCGTCATGTTCGAGTTTCTTGACCACACCGCAGATACCGCGGTTCGCCTCACTGCCCCCGACGAGGCCGGACTCCTCCGCGAGGCGGCAAGTGCGCTCCTTGCGATCCAGCTCGGCGAGGGCTCGGCAAACAGGGTTCGAAGCGCGCTCGATGCCCCACTCGAGCTCACCGCCGAAGATGGGGAGGCGCTGCTCATCGACTTCCTCAACGAGCTGATCTACCGCTTCGACACCGAGCGGCTTCTCGTCGCCGAGGTGGAGGTCGACAGCGCATCGTTCGCGCACCCGGCCCACGTGTCCTGCCGTTTGCGCGGCGAGACGCTCGACCCCACGCGCCACGTCGCCAGGACGGAGGTGAAGGCCGCCACCTTCCACGGGCTGGAGGTTCGCAAAAACGAGCAGGGCTGGTCGGCTGATGTGGTCTTCGATCTTTGAACTGAGGGAGAGAGTGGAGCTCGAGAAGGTCAGCGAGTGCCTGTGGAGGCTTCCGCAGGAGGGCGAGATGAAGGGAGACGGCTCAAGGAAGAGCACGCGTAGTGGGATAGAACGCACCCGTCTCCGCATCGGGAGTCGGAGCGCAAGAAGCTTCCAAGCCTTCTGGAAGACTTCCAGCAAGCCTGGGATTCACCGACAACGACGCAGGAAGAGCGCAAGGCTTTGGTGCGGCTGTTTGTCAACGATGTGACATTGCTGCGTGAAGTCAAGGAGATCGAAATCAGCGTTTCAGTGGAGATCTGGAATGATCGAGACCGCTCGGGTGTACAGTGACAACACGCCCAGCGTCACAATGGTCCCAGCCGTGCTGGAAAGGATCCGGTCTCTCAGCAGCGCGCACATCGACTCGGAGATCGCCGAGCGATTCAACGCCGAGGGATACCGCACGGCAAGAGGCCACCGCTTCGCCGCTGGGATCGTGAGGCAACTGCGTGGGCGAAACAAAATCAGGAAGACGCATGCCGGGGAGCTTGCTTTGGGAGTGTATACCGCACGCGGGCAGTGAGGAGACGTTTTGCAGCCTGCGAAAGGGTTGCGGCTGCTCGCGCCAGAGGCGCCCGGCGCCCATGAGGCGACGAGGAGGGGGTTTGCGGCTAGTTGGCGAAGCCGCGAACGGCTCGGAGGGAGCCGGCGCCAGCGAGAGCTGGCGGCTCCCGAGAGCCTGGCCCGGAGGCGCACGCGCAGCGTGCGAACGGAGGGGCCGCGTGTCGTTGTTGCCTCCGCCCTCGCCCCGCTCGGACGGCGAGCCGACG
>SXIK01000053.1 GCA_005772855.1 Planctomycetia bacterium
CACCAGCCGACTTATCACCAGCCGACTTATCACCAGCCGACTTATCACCAGCCGACTTATCACCAGCCGACTTATCACCAGCCGACTTATCACCAGCCGACTTATCACCAGCCGACTTGTCACCCGAGGGCGGCACGGAAAGGCGTTCAGACTCGGCCTTGCGGGCCTGTTCGCCAGCATCGGCCAGCTGCTCTCCGTCGGCGACGAGCGCATCAAGCTTCTCCTTGATCGCCCTCAAGTCCGCAATGGGCAGGTTCTTCCCGCCCAGCTTCGAGAGCCGGTCGTTCAAGGCTTCCTGCTCTGTTTTCAGGCGCCTGGCGGTCTCCTGCGCCTCGAGTAGAGCCTTCTGATCGGCCGCCTCGGCCCCGGGTGCGACCTTCTCGGGATCGGCGCCCTGATTCAGGTTCGACTGGGCTTCTTTGATCTGGCTCAGGTCAGTTTGCAGGTCCCTGAGGCTCTCAAGGGCCTTCATTCGATCCAGAAAGTCCTTCGTCTTCTGAAGAAGTCCTTCCTGTTTCTTCGTCACGAGGCCAGTGGCCCTGAGAAGGTCCCTCAACTCTTCCGCCTTGCGCTCGAGATCTTCGGGCTTTTCAAACTGAGTTCGTTCGAGGATGCGGAGGATCGCATCGAGCTCCTCGAGGACCTTCTCCTCACGACTCAGCGCTTCAATGAAGTTCGCCTTCGAAAGGAGGGTCGAGATTTCGTCGATGGCGCGGCCGACATCGGAGCCGTGGATCTTGTCGGCAGCTTCTAGCATCCGCCTTGCATCCTCGGCGTCAGTCGCTTCAACTTTCTTCGCCAGGCTCTGAAGGCGAAGACCCACATCTTGAAGCTCGGTCCGGATCTGCTGTGCCTCCTCGCCCAGCTCCGCCGGGGGCAGGCGATCCTGGGCCGGGGTCTTCCCGAACCAGGAGAGGCTCAGAGCCCAGGCAAGACAGGTGATCTTCGAGTGGTACGTGAATCGAGGGAGCATAACTGAATGCCTGGCCATCATTTCTGCGGCTCCTGAATGGGCTTTCCCTGGACACGAACTCGCGTCTCGACGCGGATTTCGTCCATGCGGCGGCGGATCTCCCGCAGCCTTTGAATCTGTGCATTCTTGTCCCCGAACTCGGACAGGCGCAGGACAAGGTTCTCGAGCTCACGCTCCACGGCGCGCTGCGCCAGGGCGACCCCCCCCAACCGACTCACACTTTGTGGGGAATCCGTCGCCTCATTCTGAAGAGTCTCGAGCATTTGCTCCACCCCTGGCGATGCCCGCTTCGTGAGCAACTCGACATCGTCGCGCACCCCTGTGACCCAGGCCTTCCACGGCTCGTCCCCCACACGGTTTCGCACAGTACGCTGCAGGATTCGGCCCAGCTCGAGCGCCTCCCTCTCGAGAGACTGAGTCACCCGGCGCTGGTCTTGCTTGTGTCGGAACAGCTTCGGCGCCTCCGCAGGCTCGATTTTCTCCCTGAGGGCGATCTGCGACTGAAAGTCCTCGAGGTCCTTCCTCGCCGACCTCTGCTTTCGGAGGATCTCCTTGAGCTGGTCACGAACAATGAGGAGCTGGTCCGTGAGCACTCGCAGGAGCTCCTCCTTCTCCACAATAACGAGAAAGTGCTCCTCCGAGAGCTTCACCTGACCCGCCGAGTCCATCGCCTGCGCCCAGAACTGAAAGCGGCCTCCTGGCGCCGGCGCGACGTCGCCACCCGTGGAAAGCTCGGCAACGGCGAGGAGGATCTCATCCTCCTCGGGCTTCCTGGAGCTTGCTCCTGGCGCCTGCAGCGCGACCCCGGCATCGGACCTCGGCCAGCGAGGGAACTCGCGGAATTGCTCGACGCCCTTCTCCTGTGCCGGAACAAAGTAGGTCCCCTGGAGCACGACCTTCGAGACCGCGTAGTCATCGCTCGCCGAGACACGGATCGGCAGCCTGGCGACCGCCGTGACCTCCTCGTTCATGCGCTCGGGATCGATCACCTTGACCAGAGGCTTCATGTCCGCGACAGCCTCGACCCGAAAACGGTCGGGCTTCACGCTGCGAAAGCCACCCGTGGCCTCAAGTTGGAAGTAGTATTGACCACTCTCCCTCACCTCGAACGCGCCAGAAAAGCCCCCCGAGGGTTCCAGGGTGAGAAGCTCAGCTCCCGCATCGGGCCAAACGGCTGGGACATCGACCGCTGGCGGCGGAGCGGCCAGGCCAGCGCTGCTCGGACCCGTGGCAGGCGCTGCCACAGCCGGCGCCGTCGCAGGCCGAAAGATGAAGAACGCTCGATCGACCGGCACGTTGGAGGCCATCCGGTAACGAACCTTCGTGCCCGTGGGCACCTTCAGGTTGCCGAAGCGGATGGGCTCATCGTCGGGAGTCTTCACAAGCCCCGTGTAAGCAGGGTAATCGCACCAGAGGTGAATAGAACCCATGTCAATCCGTGGACGGAGTCGGACCTCAACAGCAAAGGGCCCAAGCTCGTCGTCACCGCCACGAACACGAAAACGCAAGGGCTTCGAGATATTCTCCAGCGTCTTCTCGTAAGAACCCGGCGAGACCTCGGGAAGGACCTGAGTGCGTGTCATGCTGCCTTCGATATCCAGGTCCAGGACCACCGCAGCCGGGGCACCCCTGACGGCCCGTACTTCCAGCTGCAAATCATCGCCGATCGCGAGCAGGAAGGGGGGCACTGGTTGCACGAGCTCAAGCTGTGTCTCTTTCGGCCACGGCTGTCCGCTGAGGAGCACGTTTCGAGAAAACCAAATCCGCGTAAGCCCCGGATTGAGTCCTGCGAAACTGAGTGCCACGGCCAGCGCGCCCATCGCAGCCCAACCCTTGCGCTTGAGACGCCCAAAGGAAAAAATCCGGCTGAAGGAGACCGCCTGTACCTTCTCTTCCACACTCTTGAGCACATTCTCAAGCAGGCTCGCCGAGACGTAGGCAGAGGCCTCGCTCGAGCCCTGTGTGAGCTCGACGGCCGTGATCAATTCCTGCGACAATTGCGGGTTCGCACGCTCGAGTAGGTTCGCGAGATCACTGTCGGAGATCTTGAGCGCCAGCGGCCGGGCGATCCTGCGCTGAGAGAGGTAAGCGAGAAACACCCCGCCTGCTCCGAGAAACACAGCCCGGACACCCCGGGGAAGGGTGAGGAGGTAATCCGCGAAAAAGGAGACCAGGAGCCCGGCAAGAATGAGTCCCGCGATCGTGACCAGGCCGTCAACAAGGAAGGCCTTTCGCACCTGGTGGCGCAATCGCGAGAGGACCTCCATGGCTCGTTGCGGCCTCGGAACGGTCCTGGGCAAAGTGTTGGGTGTAATATTGGGGTCGCTGGGCATCCGCGGAACTCAGTTCTCGGTGATCGGCAAGTACTGATTGGGCATTTGAAGGATGATAGCTGCCATGGCAGTTGCGTAGTTGGAGCCAACCAGATCCGTCCAACTCCCATCCTCCGACTGCATCTTGATCAAGTCGTTCTTCACGTCCTCGTACCAGCGGATCCAGTAGTCTCCCCCGGCCTGAAACGCGGCCTGAACCGCGTAGTACTGACCATAGAAGTAGTCGAATCGGCTCCTGGAGTACTCGGCAGGCGGCATGTTCCTCCAGAGGTAGTTCAACCCGAAGCGCACCATGGGATCGTTGTACTCTCCCGCCCCGTAGAGGGTCGTCACCCCACACGCCGTGAGCGCGAAGCTGTAGCGGTGCTGGATGCCGGGATTGTCTGGCGAGATCTGGTAGTAGAACGCTCCAGCCCCCCCGGGGAGGTTCGTGAAGCTGTCCCGCACATACTTGACGGCCCGTTGCACCGTATCCCTGGGCACCTGGATGCCGGCGTTGCGCGCCGCACGCAGGGACACCACTTGACAAACCGTGATGGACATGTCGGCGTCCGGGGCTCCGGGAAGGTAGCGCCAGCCGCCGATCTTGTTCTGGGAGTTGACGATAAGCCGGACAGCCAGCTTCAAGCGTTCCTGGAGCTTTTCGCTGTTCGGATGAAGGGCAGTGCCATAAGCCTCGGAGAGAAAGAGAGTGGCGAAGGCATGGCTATACATTCTGCTGCCGTTCATGCTGATGAAGCCATTTTCCTGCGTTTGCTCCATCACAAAGTCGAGGGCCTTGCGCACACAGTGGCAGTAACGTTCCTTGAGGCCCTGCCCGGCCAGCGTCCCGCTCGAGAGAAATGCGAGCCCGGCGAGAGCCGTGACACCGACATGTGGCGCCACGGTGCCCCGGTACGTGTTGTGAACCTTCCGGCCCACACGATCGGTCCAGGAACCGTCAGCGTTCTGGTTTCGGTAGAGGAACTCGAGCGCTCGGTCGATTCGTAGCCGGGTATCGGCATCGATCCCGATCGGCACGCGGGCACTGGATCGATTTCCAATCTGGGGCACCGGCCCACGACTCGAGCGGTGCTGCCAGGTATCCTGAGAGCGGAGGCCAACTGGAAGCATGGCGCTGAGCAGGCCCAGAAGGGCCAAGAACAGGGAACTTGTCAGCTTTGGGCTCAGGGGAATTCTCAAGGGCTCTCGTCTCCTTTATCGGCAAGAGCCACCGGGATCGCCACACAGGCCCTCTCCGTCGTGGCCTTTCAACCAGGCGGCTCACGCATACATGGTTACCTTTTACAGCTGAAACCTTGGATTCGCAACAGTTTAGAGCGTATCCCGGCAGACGCTCCGTCGCCCCAGGCCGAGCCCGCAAGGCCCGGAAGGAAGAACGCTCTCGAGATCCGCATTCACTTCGCCGGGCCGGAAGTGGGAGCGTACGCGGACAGAAGCCGCCGACTCGTCATGTAGACGCTGCCGCCCGAAACCGTGATCCTGCCGGGGTAGGAGCCGACCTCGGCGGAACGGTAGGCCCCCAGGGTAAGCGGTCGAACCGATTTCAGATCGAGCGAGACGAGTTGGAGCCCCTGCCCATCTGCGTACAGGACCCCGGAGCGGGTGACCACGCCGGGACCCGAAATGGGGCCGGCGACTCGAACTGGCGGAAGCTTCATGGGAGGTCCACCGTTGGGAAGCCGACCGAGCACATCGAGCGGCCTGAGATCCAGCGCTGTCACCACTGCAGGTCCATTCACAATGTCACCAGGGCCCGAGAAGTAGAGACGCCCCTCCGCATACCCGAGGAGATCCCGCAGCTCGGCCTGGCCGGAAGCCAGGACTGGGTTGCGAAAACGCCACAGAATCTGTCCCCCGGCCACGGGGCCCTCGGGCCCGGTACCCGCGTCGACCGCGTAGAGAAACTCGGAATCTCTCGGGGTGGCGAGCAGGATATGGCCGAGGAGGATCATGGGGTTGGGGCCCCAGCTCAAGACGCGTCTCAATGCTTGGCGCTGGAAGGAGGCGTCGACCTCGATCGTGTCGTAGCTCGTGATCCAGCGAGCACGACCGGTCTCAATCTCAACGGCCCCGATGACACCCCCCTGGTTTGCGACGTAGACGACTCCATCCGCCTCCAGAATCGCGCCGGCCAGAGGCTCCCTCGCCAGCTCGCCGAACATGGTGGGCTCCATCTGAAAGCCGGAAAGGAACGTCTCCCAGATCAGCGCCCCCGTCGCGAGGCTCAAACACCTCAGCGAGCTGTTGACGTAACCCCGCTGAATCCAGCCACTGGCAACCACTCGGCCGGCCTTCACCACCAGAGGGGAGGTAAAGCTGAAATCGCGGGGCTTGGAGCCCTCGCTATCATCAGGCCCGCCCGCCCGTGGTAGCAGGGGCTCATGCGGATCCAGGATCGCGACGTCCTCATCGTCATCCGTCTCCTCGTCACTCTCTTCGATCTTGGGGGGACGCCCCTGGAGAGCGCCCCTGGGGGACGCCTTCTTCGCATCCTCGAGGAGTCCCTCCCGCGCAAGGACCTTCCTCTCTTCGGTTCCCGTCTGCCACAGGACATGCCCTTTTCTGGCATCAAAGGCAACGAGTGACCGAATCGGCAGCTCGACCGTGATGTCATACTTCATGAACTCGGTGGGGCGCACTCTGTCGCTCACATAGTGCGTGATCAAAACCTCCTCCGGCAGGCCCTCCAGCTGGCAGCCAGGGTCATTCTGGCGTTTCCAGAGCGTCGTCGTGTAGAGGCCAGAGTCATAATTTTCTCTCTCTTCGTAGCGTGAGGCCTGCGACCTACCGAGTGGCTTCCGATACTCCTTCCTCAGCAAGCCGCTGCCGGGCCTGGCGTCGAAGGAGTAGAGGCTGAAGACCCCTGAGAGGAAGACGCGGCCCGAGTCGATCAGTGGACAGAAGGCAAAGTACGGAGAAACGTTAACATCTCCTCGATAGGGGAATTGACGCCGCGGTAACTCGCTTCTGCCCGAATCACGCACCCCCGTGCGGGACCAAGCCCAGCTGTCCCATGAAAGCTCGAGCAAGCCAACGGGCTCCAGCGAGAGAATCGCGGGCTCGGACCCGATCTCGCCCCCCCAACGCGAGGGCGGTGGAGGCGAAATGCCACCGCTTCTCGATCCGGTCGGCAGGGCCTGCTCGAGTTGGGTGAGCATCTCCGCCTGTGCAGGAAAAGCGGACAGGAACTGCGCCCCGAGAAGGTCATACTCAGGATCGCGCTTCAAGAGGCGCAAGGCCTCGAGCACCTTCAGAAAAATCCGCACCTTCGGAACGTCGGAGTCCGGATGGAGGTGAAGCACGCGGCGCCATTCCTTCAGCGCATCCGTGTACGAGCCCGCTTCGAGAGCAAGATCGCCAAGAGCCTCGGCAGCGTTGTCGCCCACATTCGTGAAGAAAAGCTCCGCCGCGACTCGCTCAAGATCCTCCACGTTGCGTCGCTCGAGGTAGGAGGTGTACAGCCTTCGGGCCATCGGGTCATAGAGTTCTCGGTAGGCCTTGAGCCCGTCCGGTGGGAGCGCGGCAAGGCACGCCTCGGAGACGGTCGAGAGCTCAAGGAACCGGCGACCTGGCCTGGGAGCCTCGCGACGAAGCACAGGACTCGGCGACGCCCTGGCCACCTTGCCCGCTCCGGGTACTGGGTTCGCAACCGGGGCAGCCAAATTGCCGGACTCCTTGGCAGCCACGAGCGCAAGTGCCTCTTTGAGCTCGGGCAAGCTCCTGGGCAAGACCTGCGGCACCTTCACCAGAGCATTCTTGCGCCGCCCGATCACTGAGGACTGGACCAGCCCACGCTCCAGGACCTCGATTCCTTGCCGATACTGGCCTTGCTCGAGGTTCTCCAGTGCCTCGATGAGCTCCGAGCTATCGGTCTCGAGGGGCACGAGCGCGGCATCCTCCCCACGGACCTCGTTGGCACAGAGGCCGAGCAGCAGGAAGAGCCAGCGAATTCGGGGAAGTGCTCCCATCATGGGATCACGCGGCGAGAGCCGCGCCTCACAGCAGGTTCATCAGTTTTCGGAGGATCCACTCGAGCGCCAGGATTGCGGTGAAGGCACCAACGAGCCACGCGTCATCCCAGAGGGGGTCGTCGGAGACCTCACCAAGGCGAGATCGTGTTTCCCCCCCAAGTTTATCCACTGCCCGAGAAATGTCGTGGATCTCAAGGTAAGCACCGCCGGTCAACCGGGCTATATCCTCAAGGAATGCGGTGTTTCGACGCGGGTCCTTGAGCTCGAGAGCGGGCACGGTCACCTCGAAGGACCGGAACGCGAACCTTTCCGTCTCCGAGCCAATCCAGACATCATGTCCCCCAAGGCGGTTGGCAATGAGGCTTCCCCGGTAGAAGCCCTGTCCCTGAATGGGATCGAGCTCGAGCTCCACCTGCTCGTGGCCCTTGACGTCTTCCGCCTGCGCAGCGTGGTAAGCCGTGAGCGTCCGCTCGGTCGATGGCTTCATGTTGGCGTCAAAGATCCGAGCTTCCACCTCGATGGTCTCTCCCACCGAGTAGCTCAGCTTGTCCGTGGTGATCGAGTATCGCGGAGTCTTGCCAAGGAGCCTTCCCGTCGACAAGAAGCGAATCACCTGGCCCCAGAACCGATAGAGGTACTGATTGTCGACGCCCGCCCGCCAGCGCCAGGTATCGTCGACGGCACTGAGGAACGTGCGTCCTTTTCCGTAGTTCATGTAGGCGAAAACAACAAGGCCCTTCTGATCCATCGGATTTACCCGGCTCGGGTGCCGCGCAAGAACCACGGCCCCCTTCTTCGCCATGCCCGTCTCCTGGAACGACAGGAACCCTGGCAAATGATCGAGAGGGCGACCATCGCGGTTCTCCCAGAGCTTGAGATTGCGCTCCGGATCGTTGTCGAGCCGCATCAAGGTGTGCTCGCGCCCCGCCTGCGTGAGCTCAACGTTGAAGGGCGCGGTCTTCGGCGTGACTCCCCCACCCGTGATGCCCGAGCGCTCATTGATCTCGATGGGGATCACGCCACTTAGCTCTGTGTGGAGGTAACTCCACGGATTTGCGGTCTCCCCTGCGATGAAGATCAGGCCGCCCCCGGCCTCGTAGACGAACTCCTTGAGGAGCGCGATGCGCTCCGTGCCGAGCTTCGCGGCGTCAACATCTCCGAGGATCACAACATGAAATGCAAAGAGCTCCTCCCGTTTCCTGGGGAACTCCCTCAAGGGGGGCACTCCGGGCGAGCTCTCCTGAACGAAGTTGGCGTCGGCCGAAAAGAGGAAGATCTGGGAATGCATGGTCGTGTCCCGGGTGAGCGCATGCATGAGAAAGCGGTATTCCCAGCGCGGGAGCCCTTCCGCGTAAAGAACGCGGATCTTCTCGTCGAGGACTCGAATCACCTTCGAGACAACGTTATTCTCGACGAAGAGCTCACCGGGCCGCTTCTCAACCTCCACCGAGGCCGTCAGCTCACCCGGCTTGGAGGGCCGAAACTCCAGCCGCACGGGTTGTTGTCGACCCTGGCCTTCCAGCACGATGTCTTTCGAGGCGACGATGGCCCCATCGAACTTCAGCTCTACGCGCACGTTCTCGCCCGGGAATCCATCGGCAGCAATTGAGACGTCAAACGGGACCATGTCTCCGGCAAGAACCACGTCGCTAACGTCAAGGCTCACGATCCGAATGTCCTTGGGCTCGTCAGGATTTCCGACACCCACCGCAAAGACCGCGATACGCTGCTGGCCGAGCCGCCGTGCCACGTCTTCGATGGGCCGCGCTCCCGGTGTTTGCTGACCATCCGAGAAGAGCAGGATTCCGGACACCCGCTGGTCGGACCCAGTCAGTCCCGACGGGCCCCGGGTCCGTTCGCTCGAGACAACTTCGAGGAGCGCGTCCGAGATTCGAGTCTCGCGCACCCGTTCCTCTCCCCGGACCTGCGCATAGTCGGGAAGAATATCTCTCATCGCGTCCGAGAGCGGCGCATCGCCGTCCCTGCGCCTCGGGATCTCGATCTCACGCCGAATTCCAGCGCCAAAGGAGTACACGCTCACCCTGGCTTTCTCTCTGAGCTTCTCGAGGAGCCCCGTGTCCGAATCGCGCAGAAGCCTGCTGACAATATCGTAGCGCTTCGTGCTCTCGATGGTGTCGGGCGACGAGCGGAGGAAGTCGGCAATCTTCTGCAGCAGCTCACGGTTGGCGTACTTGTCAGCGATATCCATGCTGAGCGAGTCGTCGACGAGGAGAATCACGCTCGAGTCCACGTCCTGGTACTTCGTCCGACGCAACACAGGCTGCGCAAGGAGCGCGGCGATCAGGAGGATTGCGAGCACCCTGAGGGCAATCAAGATCGCATACCCTGCCTGTACTCCACCCGTCGCCGGGCGTTGCTCGGAGGCCAGCGGCCGCTCCCGTCGGTAGATGAAAACCGCAAAAGCGACAACCGCAGGCACGATGGCAAGGAACCAAATCCAGGCAGGAATCGGATTCAGCCAGGAGATCTCCGTCAATTCGGACCCCGCCACCTGTAGCAAGATCTGAGAGGTCATCGTACTCTCCTCCCAAAAAACCATGCAAGGATCGACTCAAGGAAAAGCAGCCCCAGGACGCCCGCCACCAGCCAGGCCCAGTGCTCCTTGCCCCGCGACATGTCGCTCCTCTCCTTCAGATCCCTGATGCGAGTCGAGGCGTCAAACCTCTCGAACTTGAGCGACGCAGCCGCGGTGTGAAAGTCCTCATCTGTCATTGCCCTGAGGTCACTTTCGCGGGTGTCCACGTTGGCGCTGAAATACTCGGAGGAGTTGCCACCTTGCAGCCCCGAGCGTCGCAGCTCGATTTGATAGAGCCCGGGCGTGTCGGTCTCCTCGTGGACAAGCTCAAACTGGGTCTCGGCAGGCTTCAGCGCCGGATCATCCGAGAACGCAACGCCCTTCATTGCCTTGCGTAGCGTCCGGACCCGATCGAGATGCCCACTTCCATCCTCGGGCGCCACGAGAACGATATCGGCCGAGAACTGCGAGGCCGGGAAAGTCTTTCGGAACGGTTCCCCCGTGGGCAAGTTGAACGACTCAAGCCCAAACTTGACGAGGTACGAGATCGCCTCGTGGAGGAAAATCACATAGTCCGGCCAGCGTGGAAACTCATTCCATGTCGTGTCAGCGGTCGAGGTCACCCAGAGCACGCGGCCCGAGCCACAAGAATTGTCGACGATGGCTGGGCTCCGCTCCAGGTCGGTGTAGCGGAACGCGACTCGTGTGCCGGGTTGGTCCGGCGGTATGGATCCCAGTTGGAAATACTTCTCAAATGAAATGATCGGTCGCTCGAGATGCGTGACATCTCGTCGCTCGCCAAAATACTGAACGATCGGGTGGCTCAGATCGGCGGCCTCAAGGTTCACCGGGTAGCGCTCGTCACCGCGGATTGACCCCAGAAGGCCCGGCAGCAGGAAAGGCTCCCTTGCCCGAAAGTGCTGGTTGTAAAATTCGGGCCGGACATTGGGGCCGAGGAAGACGATGAGAGCGCCACCAGAGCGGACGTAATTTTCGACGGCCGTCACGTCCGAGCTCGCCAACTCCGGCACACCCGAGAGGATGACAATGGCGTACTGCTTCCATTCAAGTCCGCCCAGCTGATCGATCGTCACGTACTCGGTCTCAAACGGGGTAAAGCGGCCTTGCATCTTGTCCATCGAGTCATCGTCAGGCTCCAGCGCGACCTTCAAGTGAAACGTGGAGCGATCGGAAGGGTTGGCCGCTGGATCACCGTCCACAAGCAGCACCCGTACCCTCTCCTCAACCTTCAGGGCGAGGAATCTGCGATTGTCGACAACAAGGTTGTCCGAGCGGACCTCGGCCACCACGGTGTGATATCCCGCGTTTGAGAACTTGTAGGGCAGAGACCTCGAGACGGACTGACCGCGCGCCACCCGGATGACCTGCCCGACTTGAGGCTCGGTGCTCCGATCACTGGGATCCTGGTCAACACGCAATGTCAGCTCAACATTCGAGAAGTCCTCCTCGCCGAAGTTGCGTACCGTCGCCCGCAGCTCGACAAAGACATCCCTGGCAATCAAACTTGGCCGGACCGACAAGTCGGTCACGACGAGGTTGGGACGCTCATTGAGGGCGCTCAGCCGCGCAAAAGCGAAGGAACCACCTTCCTTCTGGATCTTCTCGACGTACTGCTCGAGCCCGGCCGACCGGGGACCGTCATCACCGAGCCAGTCCTTGCGCTGAAGGTCGCTGAAGACGATGATTCTCTTGGGTTGTGGGTCGCCCGTGGGCGTGGCGAACTTCCCCGCGAGCTCGTCGAGGACCGCGAAGGAGGCGCCAAGGTCGACCGAGCCTGTGCCGAGCTCAAGAGCCTCGAGCTCGCGCCGAATCGCGTTCTTGCTCTCATCGTTGATGCGGGTGGGGCCCAACACGATCTTCGGCCTGGCCTCAAGAGTCATGAGCGCCATCTGGTCGCCCGGTCGGAGGAGGCCATCGACCATCTGTAAAACGGTCTCCCTCGCCTGCTCAAAGAGGCTTTGCGAGCCTTCCTGGTAGCCCATGCTATAGGAGAGGTCCATGGCCAGGATCCAGCTCTGATCCTCATCCGGCTTCAGGCCAAGGATTCCCAGCCGGCTCACCGGCCGAGCTGCCGCAAGCACCATCAAGAGCACGATCGCGCAACGGACGAGGAGCAGAAACAAGTTCTGCAGCTGAACACGCCTGCGATTGCGCCTCATGGCGCGGATGAGGAACTCCATGGCGGCCCAGCGCCGGCGCTGATGGCGCTGTCGGTTGATCAGGTAGATCACGATCGGCACGGCCACAAGCGCCGAACCCGCCAACATCCCTGGGTTAAGAAAGATCTGTCGAAGAAGGTCGAGCATGGGCGTTCGGTTCTAGGTCCTCAGCGTGCCCGCCCGTTTCGCCAGGTAGGCGGTCAGGGCAACATCGAGCGGCGAGGCAGTGTTGAGCTGCACGTAGTCCACTCGCAGGTCCCGGCAGATTTTCCGAACCTCCGCAAGGAAGCTCGTAATCTCTTCCAGGTACGCGGCGCGGAGCGATTGCGGGTTTGCCAGCAGTTCGGGGAAGCCTTCGAGGCCTTCAAAGAGCGTCATGCGCTGAAACGGAAAGGTAAGCTCGTCCTCGTCGAGCACGTGGAAAACGATAACGTCGTGGCCCTTGTGGCGCAGGTGCTTGAGCCCTCGTTTCAGACGCGCGATGTCGTCGAACAAGTCCGACACAATCAGAATCAGCCCCTTCTTCTTGATCCGGTCCGCCACCTCGTGAAAGATCGAGCCAACGTCTGTTTTCTCCCTGAGCGGACTCTTCTCAATCTCGCCAAGAAGGGCGCCCAGATGGGAAGGACTTGAGCTGGGCGCCACGAAGGTTCGGACTCGATCATCGAACAGGGTCAGCCCGACCGCGTCCTGCTGCCTCAGGAGCAAGTAGCAAAGCCCGGCAGCCACAAAGGTGCCATATTCGTACTTCGAGACACGGTCACCTTCCTTGCCAGAGCCTGGTGCGTGGGGGTAGGCCATCGACTGGGAGACGTCGAGGAGGATGTACGACCTGAGATTGGTCTCCTCCTCGTATTGCTTGATATAAAACCGGTCCGAACGGCCGAAGACCTTCCAGTCGATGTGCCGAATATCGTCACCCGGGACGTACTCGCGGTGCTCGGCAAACTCAACTGAGAACCCGTGATAGGGGCTCTTGTGAAGCCCGGAGATGAAGCCCTCGACAATCAACCGGGCCTTCATCTCGAGACGGGATATCCTCGAGAGGAGCTTCGGGTCCAAGTATTTTCTGGGGTCACTCGTCATGGGTGATGGGCCGACTGGGCGCTCCCAACGAAGTCATGCTGTGCCTGGGATCGCCGCAAGGAACCCTCAGGATTCAAGGACCCTGGGAATTCCCGCATCCTTGAGGCTCGTGGCTTCGTTCACAGGCGTTTCGGCGAGCAGTCGGTCGATGATCGTCTTCGACGATACCCCCTCGGCCTCTGCGCTGAAGTTCGTGAGGATTCTGTGCCGAAGTACCGGGTAGGCGACCGCCTTGATGTCCTCGGCCGAGACGTGACTCCGACCATGAAGGATCGCGCGAGCCTTTCCGCCAAGGATCAAGAATTGCGAGGCTCGGGGACCAGCACCCCAGGCAAGCCAGTCCTTCATGTACTTGGGCGCCTCTTCCTTCGTGACGCGTGTGGCACGCGTGATACGAAGCACGTAGCGAATGATCTCGTCCGTGACAGGAACACGCCGAACGACGTCTTGTAGCCTGAGGATCTCCTCGCCCGTCAATACGGCTTGAACGTCGGATGACTGCGGTACGGTGGTCCGCCTCATGATCTCGACTTCCTCGTCCTGCGTGGGATAGTCGACGTGGATATTGAACATGAAGCGGTCAAGCTGCGCCTCGGGAAGCGGATAAGTGCCTTCCTGTTCGATCGGGTTCTGGGTCGCAAGGACGAAGAAGGGGTCTTCGAGCACATGCTTCGTCCCGCCAGCCGTCACTTGTCGTTCCTGCATGGCCTCGAGGAGCGCGGCCTGGGTCTTGGGGGGTGTGCGGTTGATTTCGTCGGCCAGAATCACGTTGGCAAAGACAGGGCCTTTCAGGAACCTGAACTTGCGCTCACCCGTCGCACGATCCTCCTGAATGACTTCCGTGCCGGTGATGTCCGACGGCATGAGATCCGGGGTAAATTGGATTCTTGAGAAAGAAAGGCTCAGACACCGAGCCAAGGTGCTGATCATGAGCGTCTTTGCGAGGCCCGGCACGCCGACCAGCAGGCAGTGCCCGCGAGCGAATATGCTGACGAGGATTTGTTCGATGACCTCGTCTTGCCCCACAATCACTTTTTGAAGCTCGGCCCGGACGGCCCGATACCGCTCCCTGAGAAGCTCGACGGTGGCCAGGTCATGATCGTTGTCGTTCATCCAGTTCAACCTCAACTCGTGGGGCCGGGCTTGATTCGGGAAAATCTGCTCTCTTGTAAAATGGCGCAAGAATTCAGGACGGGCGAGATCATAGGAGGACGAGCCGGGTTGGGCAAATGGAATGTCGAGGCGGCACCGGCCAGGTGGGCGGGCCGTCGAGCCCACCCGTTCCAGGACGCGCACAAGATATCTGGAGCATTCCGTGCCGCTCACGAGGGAGACCATCTGCGAGGGGGGCGCCTGCGCCTTCTCGGCCATCCGCTCGTTGAGGGGAAATCACCCTCGGTTCCGCCCTCCTCCATGCCGAGTTTCGGCGCCAGCCGAAATGCGTTTCCCGCGAGGCTTGTACTCCCGTCGTGCCGTGGCGATCCATCTCGCCTCTTGATTTCCCGGGGCCGCTACCTATCCTTACTGGATTCTTTCTTGCAAGCTTGGCTGTTCTTGAATGTCCTTCGGCGTGGGCCGGATCGAACCAGCGAGTTTACTGACTTTTCGCATTTCCCGGGGAGGAGTAGAATCCATGCAACCCGACGGGCAAAGCGCCGACGAGCTCTTTCAGAGAGTTGAAGGGGTAACCTACAACGACTTCATCATTCTTCCGGGGCACATAGATTTTGGCGCCGAGGAAGTGGACCTCTCGACCCGCATCACACGTAGGATTCCGCTCAAGGTCCCCGTCGTCAGCTCTCCAATGGATACCGTCACGGAGAGCAAGATGGCGATCAGCCTGGCCCTCATGGGAGGCCTCGGAATCATCCACTACAACAACTCCCCGGACGAGCAAATTGCCCAGGTCCGGAGGGTGAAGCGATTCGAGAACGGTTTTATTACCGACCCAATCGTCCTGAGCCCCAATCACCGCATCGGCGACATCGACCGTATCCGCGAAAAGGAGGGATTCTCCGGCATCCCCATCACTGTGGACGGTACTCTCAAGACGCGCCTCGTGGGGATCGTCACGAATCGGGACATTGACTTTGAGCCAGACCGCAGCCGGCTCCTCAAGGAAGTCATGGTGCGCGAGCTGAACACAGCGCCCCAGGGCATCTCCCTTGCCGAGGCCAACCAGCGCCTCCGCGAGTCGAAGAGAGGCAAGCTGCCGATCGTGGATGAGGAAGGGCGCCTCGTGGGGCTCGTGTCCCGCACGGATCTCAAGAAGAACCGCGACTTTCCTGACGCCTGCAAGGACAAGCGCAAGCAGCTCCGGGTCGGCGCCTCCGTTTCGACGCGCGCCTCCGACCGAGAACGCATTGCCGGCCTCGTCGAGGCCGGGGTCGACGTACTCGTGGTCGACAGCGCCCAGGGGGACTCGATCTTTCAAGTCGAGATGCTCGCCTATCTAAAGAAGAATTTCCCCAACCTCGATGTCCTCGCAGGAAACGTCGTCACCACCCGGCAATGCGACAACCTCATCAAGGCAGGAGCCGACGGCATACGAATCGGAATGGGACCTGGCTCGATCTGTACCACGCAAGAAACCATGGCGTGTGGAAGGGCCCAGGCGACCGCGGTCTACGAATGTGCGAAGTTCTGCCGGGAAATGGACGTTCCGTGCACCGCCGACGGAGGAATCTCAAGCACCGGTGCCCTCGCCAAGGCACTCTCCCTGGGGGCCTCGACCGGCATGATGGGGGGTATGTTCGCCGGGACGCAGGAGGCGCCGGGGGAGTACTTCTACAAGGACGGGGTCCGGGTGAAGAAGTACCGGGGTCTGGCCTCGGTCGAAGCGATGGAGAAGGGCGGCGCCAAACGCTATCTTTACGGCCTGAAGGGGATCAAGGTCGCGCAGGGCGTATCGGGCCTCGTGGTCGACAAGGGCTCCGTGCTCGACCTTGTGCCCTACATTGTGCAAAGTCTCAGGCAGAGCCTTCAGGATATGGGCGTGCGTGGCCTCGGTGAGCTTCACCGAGCCCTTTACTCCGGCCAGTTGCGTTTTGAACGCCGCTCCCACTCGGCTCAACGCGAGGGCGGAGTCCACAGCCTCCTCGCCTACGAAGAACCCGTGCTGGGAGTACGGCACGAGCCTTAGACTCCAGGAAAGTCCTCTCTCCGACGGACACCACTCCCCACGCCTCGACCAGCGAAAGCCCATGGCAGAGTTCATCGCGATTCTCGATTTTGGCTCCCAGTACACGCAACTCATCGCTCGAAGAGTTCGGGAGAACCGCGTCTACTGCGAGATCCTTCGCCACGACACCAAGGCCTCAAAGCTCAGAGAGCATGGCGTCAAGGGGATCATCCTCTCGGGCGGCCCGGCGGGTGTTTACGAGCATGACGCGCCTCGCTGCGACCCCGAGATCTTCCACCTGGGGGTCCCCGTCCTCGGCATTTGCTACGGAATGCAGCTCGGCTGCGAGCTTCTGGGTGGCAGGGTGCAGCCCTCGACTGCCAGGGAGTTCGGCTCGACCACGATCGACCTCGTCGGCGAGGACCTGATCTTTCAGGGGCTCAACGACCGCACCACCGTGTGGATGAGCCACGGCGACCAGGTGAGAGACTTGGGAACCTCCTTTGTGAACCTCGCCAGCACGCCGACTTGCGCACACGCCGCGGTGCGGCACACCTCGAGCAAGTTCTGGGGCCTGCAATTCCACCCCGAAGTGACCCACACTCCGGAGGGGCGAATAATCCTGAATAACTTCCTCTACTTGATCTGTGGGTTGAAAGGCGACTGGTCTCTCACGAAGTTCATCGACGAGCAGATCGAAAGCGTGCGCCAAACGGTAGGCTCGCGCCGGGTCGTCTGCGCCCTGTCGGGCGGCATCGACTCCTCCGTGGTTGCGCTGCTGCTTCACAAGGCGATCGGGAACCAGCTAAGCTGCTTCTTCGTCGACAATGGGCTCCTGCGGGGGGGTGAGCGGGAACAAGTCGTCAGCACCTTCGCGAAGCACTTCCAGCTCGATTTTCATCTCGTCGATGCCGAGGAGAGATTCCTCGAGCGGCTTCGGGGTGTGACGGACCCGGAGGAGAAGCGAAAGCGCATCGGCCACGAGTTCATAGAGGTCTTCCGACACGCAGTCGAGAACGAGCAACGCCACGGCAAGCTCGAGTTCCTCGCCCAGGGCACTCTCTACCCCGACGTCATTGAGAGTTTCTCCCCCACCGGGGGCCCATCGGCCACGATCAAGAGCCACCACAACGTGGGCGGACTGCCCGAAAACCTTGGCTTCAGGCTGATCGAGCCACTTCGATACCTCTTCAAGGATGAGGTGCGAGCCATCGGCCGTGAGCTTGGATTACCAGAGCAAATTCTTTATCGGCAGCCATTTCCGGGTCCCGGACTTGCGATCCGGGTCGTGGGCGAGGTCACGCGGGAACGTCTCTGCATCCTCCGGGCCGCCGACCGGATTGTTCAGCAGGAAATTGAGAAATCAGAGGCCTATTTGACGATCTGGCAGTCCTTCGCTGTGTTGCTTCCAGTGCAGTCGGTAGGAGTCATGGGCGATCGCCGGACCTACGACTGTACCATTGCGCTCCGCATGGTGGAGTCGTCGGACGGGATGACAGCCAACTGGGTCTATCTGCCGAGAGATGTACTATCGACGATCTCCAATCGCATCTCGAATGAGGTCGCCGGAGTGAACCGGGTCGTGCTCGATATCTCGAGCAAGCCACCCTCCACCATCGAGTGGGAATGAGCACCCAGTGACCTGCCAGGGACTTGACCAATGAAAGAGCATGAAGGAGACCTGAAGGCCGCAGGCAAGCGATTCGCGATCGTTGCCTCGCGGTTCAACGATTTTCTCGTGGAGCACCTTGAGCGGGGCGCGGAAGGAACCCTCGTGAAGCTGGGGGCAAGCTCGAACGATATCAGCCTTTTCCATGTTCCCGGCGCCTTTGAGATTTCACCTGTCGCCGCGTGGTGCTCCAGGTCCGGCAAGTTCGACGCAGTCATTTGCCTCGGCGCCGTGATCCGGGGCTCGACACCTCACTTCGATTACGTCGCCGGGGAAGCAGCCAGTGGCATTGCGCAGGTGGCCCGGGATTCGCCAGTTCCGGTCATCTTCGGCGTGCTGACCACGGACACCATCGACCAGGCGATCGAGCGAGCCGGTACAAAAGCCGGGAACAAGGGCGCTGAAGCAGCCATGACCGCGGTCCAGATGTCCAACCTTTACGAAATCCTCCGGCGAGAGCTGGGGAAGACACCCTGACGGGCTTCGAAAACAAGACATGCGCAAACGAACCCAGGCGCGAGAAATCGCCTTTCAGGCTCTGTACCAGCACGACTTGCACCAAAAGATCGAGAATGCCCTCCCCACAACTGTCGACGACTTCGAGTCCTTCATTACGAGCGCCACCGACGATCCCGAGGTCCGCAAGTACGCTCGTATCCTCATTGATGGCACCCTCGCCATGCGCCAGGACATCGATTCACGCATCACGCAAACGGCCATGAACTGGAAGTTGAGTCGCATCGCCCCGGTGGACCGTTCCATTCTTCGTTTGGCGCTCTTTGAGATGTTGGGCTCCGAGAATGTTCCGCCCAAGGTCGCGATCAACGAGGCAATTAACCTCGCCAAGCGCTACTCGACGGCGCAGTCGGGAGCCTTCGTTAACGGGATCCTTGACCGAATCTACAACGAAATCCGAAAGCAATAGGTAGCATGTTCAGGAAGTGGTTCGGGAAGAAAGAGAATCTTGAGGAGCCCCAGCCGCCGGCTCAGGGTGATGAGCCACTGTCCACGAAGGCCTCGCCGAAAGCCGCGGAAGGCCCACAAGGCCCCGAGGCTCAGGCCATGGAAGCCCCGGATAGCGAGGAGCCCAAGAAAGCGCGATGGAGCCTTTTTGGAAGAGCCCTCGAGAAGACCCGCAAGGGTCTCAAGAGCCTCTTCACGTTCCGAAGAACACTCGACGAGGCCTTCGTCGAGGAAATCGAAGCCGAGCTCTTCGGCGCCGACTTCGGCCCCGAGACCGTGCGCGCCCTCCTTGACGGCCCCAATGGCATCCGTCAAGCCTGGAAGGACAAGACCATTACCGAGGCGGAAGAAGTCCGGGAGTTCTTGAAGAGGAATCTCAAGGCGATGCTCACGCGACGGGAGGTGAAGCTTGCGCAAGCAGCCACGCCTCCCACGGTAATCCTTGTCGCGGGCGTCAACGGCACGGGCAAGACGACCTCGATTGCAAAGCTGGCCCGCAGGCTACGGGACGACGGCAAGAGCGTTGTGCTGGCCGCCGCGGACACGTTTCGCGCGGCTGCCGTTGAGCAACTCACGATCTGGAGCCAACGGTTGGGAGTCGACATCGTCACCGGCAAGCCCCAGGCCGATCCTGCGAGCGTCGCGTATCAGGGTGCGGAGACCGCTCTCGCCACGGGAGTCGACTACCTCATCGTGGACACGGCCGGACGCCTCCACACACAGGTGAACCTCATGCGGGAGTTGCGGAAAATCCGCGATGTACTCTCGAAGAAAATTCCCGGAAGCCCCCACGAATGCCTGTTGGTTCTCGACGCCACAACTGGCCAAAATGCCCTTAACCAGGCGAAGCTCTTTCAAGCCGAGGTTGAACTTTCCGGCATCATCCTCGCCAAGCTCGACGGCACCGCCAAGGGCGGAATCGTCGTCGCAATCAATAACCAGCTCGACATCCCCGTCAAGATGATCGGTGTGGGGGAGAAGCTTGAAGACATGGAGCCATTCGACGTCGACAAGTTTGTCGATGCAGTGTTCGAATAGGCGCGGGCAGCGCAAGTGAGGACCAGTTTCAGGAAAACCCTGCCGACCACGGGAATTTCCTGAGCACGCGAGAAAGACCCTGCGAGACAGGCTCCACCCGGCCATGATTGATTCAGCCTGTTCAACGCTCCCCACCACCATCGGCGTCGGGGGCGCACGCGCAGCGTGCGACCGGAGGGGGCCTCGAGCTAGCGTGGAGCGCGAGACGGAGGGAGGCCGCCAGGCGCGTGCCGGTGCGGGGGAGGTCTTCCTCCCCCGCAAGGAGCCTGATTACTGCCCTCCGGGGAGCGAATACGGCAAGATGATCTGACGAACCGCTGGGGTCTCACGGGTTATCCCGTTCGAGAGAATCGGAATGATGAATCGCACGAACTCATGGTCGACGAGAGCCCCTGGACTACTCGAGCCAAGGAGGCCTTCCGCACCCGTTAGACTGCTGAATTTTGCGGCCCCGCCGTGAACATCGAGACTCTCGAGAGCCCCCTGCCACGTGATGGTCAGGTCGGTGCCGTTGGGCTGGCCGAACTCGAAAAACCTCGCCAGTGTTTCGCGCAGTTGGATCTCATTGGTGGCTGCGACAGACCCGGGGCCAACCCCGAGGCGTATCGACTTGGAGACCGCAATACTGAAGACCGTATCTTCCAGAAAGGGGCCTGCCGAGTAATTTGAGTTGACACCACCAGTCGCCGCCAGCGAGTTCAGGTCGGCCTCAATTCGGATCCTTCCGGGGGCCCCGTTGCCGCCAAGACCGCCCGAGACGGGCTCGGGAGTTCCGGGCCGCACGTTCCCGGGGTACTCGGGTAAGTTTTGCCCCTGAAGAATTGGGACCTCCCGGTTGGCGATGCCCCCGGTGACATCAAGGAGTGCCCCTTGCTCGATCGTGAGGGAGTTCCGCACCTGAATAAGGATGTTTCCGCCCGCCCCTCCTCCCCCGTTGCCGCCGAAATCAATCGACTGGAAGGCATCGCCTCCACGCGCCAGAATTCGGGATGTCGAACGAAGGTTAAGGTTCTGGACGGAAAATCGAACGACACCTCCGCCACC
>SXIK01000054.1 GCA_005772855.1 Planctomycetia bacterium
GGCGATGATTGTGAGACTTCCTCCCTCCTCGACATTTCGAGCCGCGCCGAAGAACCTCTTGGGCTTCTGAAGCGCGCTGGCGTCGACGCCACCGGAGAGGATGCGGCCGGAGTGGGGGACCTCGGTATTGTAGGCCCGTCCCAGGCGGGTTACAGAGTCGAGTAGAATCACCACGTCCCGGCCGTACTCGACCATTCGTTTCGCCTTCTCAATGACCATCTCGGCCACCTGCACGTGCCGGGAGGCAGGCTCATCGAAGGTCGAGCTGATGACCTCTCCCTTTACCGAGCGCTCCATGTCGGTCACTTCTTCGGGACGCTCGTCGATGAGGAGGACGATAAGCTCTACTTCGGGGTTATTCCTCGCGATCGAGTTGGCAATCTTCTGGAGGATGACGGTCTTTCCAGTCCGGGGCGGAGCGACGATGAGGCCGCGTTGGCCTTTTCCGATCGGCGTCACGAGGTCAATGATTCGTGTCTCCACGCCGTCAGAGTCACATTCGAGGACGAGCCGCCGTTCGGGATAGAGAGGAGTGAGGTCATCGAAATTGACCTTGTCCTTGAGCTTTTCGGGTTCCTCGTAATTGATCGCCTCGACCTTGAGGAGCGCAAAGTAACGCTCGCTTTCCTTGGGGGGGCGAATCTGGCCACAGACAACGGCACCCGTTCTGATGCCGAACCTGCGAATCTGCGAAGGCGAGATGTAGATGTCATCAGGGCACGGGAAGTAGCTGTAACGCGGCGATCGAAGGAACCCAAAGCCATCGGGGAGTATTTCGAGCACTCCCTCTCCGTACATCACGCCGCTTTTCGATTTGCGATCCTTCAGGATCTTGAAGATCAGCTCCTGCTTCTTGAGGCCCGTGTACTCGATCACGCCCTCTCTCTGGGCAAGCTCGTGCAGCTCGGCAATCGCCATCTTCTGGAGGTTGCCAATATGCAGCCGCTCCTGGCCGCCTTCCTCGGGCAGCTTTGTGAGCTGAGCCGCCTCGAATTCCAGATCCTCGTCTCGGGGGAGCCCCAGGTTTGCGCCCTCGTTGGAAGGCCGGTGCCGGGTCCCGCCGTGCGAGCGAGCGGCATGCGAGCTGGAGGCATGGGGGCCAGAGGCATGGGGGCCAGAGGGCGCGCTCGGGCGGCTTTGAGAGGGGGAGTCGGGCGGCAGTCCAGGTCTCGACTCGGGCCGGCTCCGAATCTTGCCATGTGTACGGGGGCGGGAAACTTCCATGTTCTCCTCGTTGGGTGTGGTGGGGTTCTCAGCTTCTTTTCCAGACATTTCAGGGCGCTCCAACTTCTGTCCAGCGCGCGTACAGCTCTCTAACTTGACGACGGGTCTCTTCGAGGTTGTTTGAATTTTCGAGGAAAACCGTCGAAAGCCGTCTCTTCTCGGCCAGGGGTGCTTGAAGGCTTTCCCTGCGATCGAGCTCCTCGGCAGTCCAACCGCGATCTGCAACACGGCGCAGCCTCGCCTCGCGGGATGCGTCCACGTAGACAATGGCACCGCAGCGAGTTCGCAGGGGGGAGCTCAGCAGTAGCGGGACATCGAGCACCAGGACTTTTCCCTTCAGGGCGTTTTTTTCGTGCAATCGGACCTTCTCTTCCATCGAGTGGATGACGGTGGGGTGCACGAGAGCCTCAAGCTCTCTTAACTTGTCAGAATTGGAGAAAACCAGATCTGCAACCACTTTACGATCCACCTTGCCGCTCGATTGGAAGGCTGCGTCACCTAGCCAGCGCCGAAGCACTTGCCGAACCCGGGGGGTCTCAAGTGCCTCGTGGGCCAAGGTGTCCGCGTCCACAGTGTCTGCTCCGAGTTCGGCCAACAGACGTCTCACCGTACTCTTGCCTGCCCCGATCCCGCCAACAATTCCGACGATCATGAAGAGAATGCTGCGTTGCGTCCGGTCAAACTGCGGCCTGCTAAAGCCGCTGGCCTGAAGGAGCGTCGTCCTGAGGGCGCATCCCTTGGGAGTACAACCCACGCGAGCATTGTCCCGTGAGAGCCCATCCAAGAAGAGCAGGAGGGTAAGACGAAGAGTATGAATGTGAGTGAACGAGCGGTAGTGTAGACCAGAGGTTGCGTGTCGCCAACGGAATTCTTTTGCCTGCCAGGAGGCTGGAAATTGCACGCCAGAGAAGGCCTCCCCCACTTCTTGGGGCTGCTGAGGGATAGAGGCGCCTTGACAGTATCCGGAGCTCCCCTACAATCGATCGCGCGGAAGCAAGAAACAGAGGCACTGCAAGAGGTCGAGGGCTGGACCTCGAGTTCCGGCCTTGCTTCCCCTCGAAATTTTGCAGGTGCCTGAGAGATATTGACGAGAGAAATGGTTATTTCGCCTTCGGGCGGAGGGTTTAAATGGCTCAGCGAGAAGGTTCCGCTTACCTGTTCTATCTCTTCATTGGGGCCTGCGTACTTTTTCTGTGCATGGCGACCTTGTTTTTCATTGAAAACAATGCAAAGCAGGAGGTCCTGCAGCAGGTGGAAGTCTGGAAGAAGAAGGCGGAGCGAAATGACCAGGACGTCAGGGAGCTGAACGACGCAATCACAAGTCTAAGAGTTCTCATCGCGGGCCCAGGCGCAGAGATGGCGGCGTGGCCCGGCAACGAGCACTACCTGGGGCTCATGAAGGACAAGTCCGAGACGGTCATCAACCTCGCCCTCGCTGATCTGAAGGAGACGCCTCGAACTTACGGTTCCCTGGTGGAGTGCTATGGAGACCTCGATAGCCTCTTGCGAAAGCTCCGCCAGGGGCGTGATGAGTCCTTCGCAAAGATGGAGGCTTCGGTCACCTCGGAGGTGAAGGCGAAGAGCTCGTTTGACGAGGCATCGACCGAGCTGCGCAAGCAGAAGGACGAATCGCTGAGTCAGGTCCAGGAGCTTCAGAGCAGGCTCGAGGACCTCGACAACAAGTCGAAGACGGAGAAGGCGGACCTCATCCAAAAGATGGACAAGGCGCAGGATGAATGCTCGGAGAGGCTTGTCGCCTACTCCCGCCAGGTGAACTTCAAGGACAACCAGATCAAAGCCCTCGAAAACCGCATTGACAAGCTACTCGAGGAGACGCGCAAGCAGAAGGACTTCGGTGAAGATGCCGAGCCGGACGGGAAGATAGTCGACATTCTGAGCTCAGCGGGCAAGGGTTGGATCGACTTGGGCCGCGTGGATCACCTCTCCAACGGTCTCGTGTTCCGTGTTTTCCAGGACGTCAAGGGCGGCAAGAAGGTCTACAAGGGGCTGGTTGAGGTCCAGAAAATCGATGAGAAATTCAGCGAAGTGCGCGTGATTGAAGAGAAGGACAGCCTGTACCCAATTACAAAGGGCGACCTGGTAGAGAACCCCTTCTACAATCGAAAGGCTCAACAAGTATTTGTCTTCGCGGGCACAGAGATGGACTCGGCAGACATTACGAAGGATTATGCCACCACCCAGTTGAAGCGCTACGGAGCTCAGATCGTCGAGAAAGTCGATATCAACACAGACTTCCTGGTTGCCCTCAAGAACTACGAAAACACGCCCGAGTACAAGGCCGCTCGTGAGCTCGGCGTCACGGTCATTCGAGAGCGAGACCTCCTGGAGTTCATAGGGCGGTGATTGCCTCCCCAAGAGCTTGCGCCCGTGGAGGATCCGACCCCGCGACCTCCCAGTCGGATTCCTGAGCCTGCGTGCGCCGCGAGTCCCTTTCACTCGCCCGGTCAGGTTAGTACTTCCCCCCCCAACACCTGGGCACCACCTGGTCGCCCTGCAACCTCTACCAGCTGGATATCTCGGCCCGATTGGTGTAGAGAGCTGTGCTTTTGGCCCACGCCCAAAACTCTGGGGTGAGGCCATCATCTCTGGGAGTAACTGTTCATGCATGAAGCTCGGATGACCTTTGGGGAGCACCTCGAGGATCTCCGCCGCAGAATCATCTGCTGCCTGCTTTACCTCGTTGTGGGCCTTTCGATCAGCATGACTTATGGGCAAGACCTGCTCCAGTGGGTCCTTGTACCCCACTACACGGCGGTCCGTACCGAAAACCGCGCGAGGCTAGTTCGTCACATGGATCGGACTCTCCACCGAGTGCTGCTCTTGACGTCGGTGATGCCCCAGGAGTCCGAGCGAAGCGAGAAGCCGCTCCTGGTGCCCCCCCCGACGAGCGAGGACTGGGCGGCGCTCTTCGCGAGGGAAGTCGCTCTCCCGCAAATCACGGGAAGGCTCCAGGGGAGTTTCGAGAGGTTCTCAAGGGCACTGGGAGCCTCGCTTACAACAATACCCGTCGAGGAAAGGGAAAAGGTGAGGGGCGCAGTCAAGGAATTCGGTACCGAGCTCTCGACGGTGCTTGCAGAGGAATTCGCCCCCGGGCTTCAGGCAACGCGTGAAGCGGTGATCCCCGAAAGGTTCCGGAACCTCTATCGCGACCTGAGCCAAATGTCGAGCAACGAGGGGCCCAGCCAGCTTGAAAAAATTGCCGGCTGGGGAGGCGACGTGGGGACTTTGATCAGTCCGCTTCATGAGTTCATCGAGTTCCTCGACGGTCGCAAGGCCCAGGTAATGGCCAGCCCGATTCCTCTCGAGCGGCTTCATGCCTGGGCACGTGAATCAAAGCTGCCCGATGCGCTGGGGGAATCCATCGCCTCACTCGAGAAGGACTACATGGCCCTGGTGGAGCAGAAGACCCCGTCGATCATGGTCACGAGCTACCTCGAAAGCTTCATGGCCTACCTGAAGGTGGCGATGGTCTTTGGGATCTTCTTGACGCTCCCTTTCATGCTCTATGAGCTCTGGAAGTTCATTGGCGCAGGACTCTACGAGCACGAGCAAAAGTATGTCGTTACGTTTCTACCCTTCTCCCTCGGGCTCTTCGTCGTTGGGATTCTCTTTGGGTACTTCGCGATGATCCCTGTCGGGCTCAAGTTCCTGGCCGGGTGGGGCATCGAGGACGTGAACCTGAGCTTTACCCTGGAGAACTACATCGACCTCTTTCTCACGTTGACGCTCATTCTGGGGCTCGTTTTCCAGACACCGCTCCTCATGGTCTTTTTCACGAAGATTGGCGTGGTGAACGTTCCAACCTTTCGTCGTGTACGCAGGCTGGCGATTTTCGCATGCATCTGCCTTGCCGTGGTGCTTACCCCGCCCGATCCATTCAGCTGGTCTCTCATGGCAGCGCCAATGATCCTGCTCTATGAGCTCGGTATCTGGATCTGCCAGTTCTTCGAGCCCAAGAAACTGACGAAGCCAGTGGAATCAGGTCTTTTGGGGACAAGAGAAGTGGCACCCGGAGCCGAGTCGGAGCAGTTGAAAGACCAGTAAGATCGAACTTGGCGGCGTTGCATGACCGCGACGAGCCCACCTCCTTTTCTTCGAAGGCGCCAGGGAGGCGACCCCGGCTCGTGGAGCTCCGCCGGCTCATGTCGTCCACTTCCTGGACGCCCCCTCGTCGCCTTGCGGGGGCGATGATATTCTTTCTCGTCGGGGAGGGCTTTGGAATTCAGGTCCATTCGGCCGATAGGAGCAGTGACAAGGGTCGAAACTTTGTGCTCCGATTAGAAACCTGTGAACCGAGGAGTTCACCCCCATGAAGCCATCTGGCGGTTCATTATCCCTTACCTTCGTTGCATTGCTCGGCTGTGCGACCGTCTCGGTCGCCGACACCGTCTACTTGAAGAACGGCGCGTGGATCGACGGCATCGTGCGGTCCCGTTCCGAAAAGGCGGTCGAGATTGAGATCGGCGACATCGGCAAGGTCGAAGTTCCGGCCGAGGAGATCCACCAGGTCGAGAAGAACAAACGCACCGGAGCAGAGAGGCGCCAGGCCTCGTTGGACAAGAAAGTGGAGCTGAAAATCGTCAGCAAGGACGGCAAACAAATCGTAACGGCACTACCCCCTAAAACCCCGGATGGCTCGATCGGGGAAGATAACCCAACCGATGGCGGCGAAGCCGGTGGGAAGAAGACCGACCCCGAGCCACCGGAGGAAAGTCCGGTTCAAAAGAACTCGGAGAAAAAGATCGACCCCGACCTCAAGGCGCGCATTGAATCGCTTGTTGCCGATCTCAAGAGGCAAAAGCCGCAGGTGCGAACTCGTGCGGAGAGGCACCTGAAAGCCATCGGCGAGCCAGCACTTCCATTTCTCGTCCCACTGGCGAAAAACGAGGCTGAATTGACCCGCACAGCGGTTTTTCGGCTCTTTCACGAGATAGGGGATGAGGATGTGATCGACCCCTGTATTGACGCCCTGCTCGACCCGAATGAGTATGTGCGCGATTTCGCGAACAAGACGCTCGAGCGTGTGACCCACGAGCGTTTCGGCTACCAGGCCAACGCCAGCCCTCGCAGGCGAGAGGCCGCGCAGGAGAAGTGGAAAAAATGGTGGGACGAGGAGAAGCGGGAAATGGCGGCCGCAGAGAAACTCAAGGGCTAAGTCATCTTCTCGGCCAGACGCGCACAAGAAAAATTCATGCAGAGCTCGCGCACATTCCTGGCTCGTCAGGGGGCTCATGACTCGGGCAGAATCACCATTCGGTGAGCCTGAAGCGCTGATGGATGCACGGCTCCCTTGGCCATTGACACCGCACCTCGGGCTTTGTTAGTATCCCGCCTTCGCTCAAGGCAATGACGACCGATTTTTGAGGTAGCTTCGGAGCTGGTTTCGCCTCGGAAATTCCTTCAGCCATGTTAAAGACATGGCGTTACTGGCGTGACGCTACAGTGGAGATTTGTCCCACGTTCTTGAACGAGATTCGTTGATGTCAGGATGGATGTCAGATGGCGATGTCTGGATGTCAGGAGATCTGGATGTCGAGATGAGATCGGGATGAGATCGGGAGCTTGCGGTGTTGCCTGGAGGAGCAGGTTCACGCGAGACTTGAGATCTTCTTCGAGACGGACTTGGGTCCCAGCGCCACAGTAAAACGCGCGACCCGAGACCTTCACAGAAGACTCTGTCGAGAAGTCGGTGTCAGAAAGTCTCAGTGTCGGAGGACACCGGGACAAAGCCACGAGAAGCGGTCAAGAGAACGCACCTTCGGGTATGGAGTGCCCGCGGTGTGTTGAGGTGTTGGTTCGAGCTTTCGGGTTCGAGCTTGTGTACGAGGTGCTTTCCCCGGGGGAGTGCCGTGTCTTCGTCGGCCGATTCGACGTACCCCTCTGGTATTGTCTTTGAGGTCAACGGGGGGCGGTGAGCTCTTCCAGGGTCGCTCTCCAGGACCGTTTTCGAGTGGAATGCCTTGGTGGACTCGATGGTGGACTCGTTGGAATCCCTCGCTCACACCGCGCTGTGGGAAGACTTGCAGTGCGATCTCAAGCTGAGGCTAGGTGCCGAACCTTTCGAGCGTTGGATCTCCTCCCTGAAGGTCGTCTCTCAGTCGGGGCCTTTCCTGAGGTTGGGGGTCCCGAATCTCTTCGTCCAGGATTGGATTCGGAAGCGCTACCTGCCCGACATGGAGCATGCACTTCGAGAGAAGCTGCTTCAGAAGTGGCTGGTGACTGAAGGTTCTGGCGACTGGATTCGGCTTGAGTTTGTAATTGACCCTGAGCTCTTCCGTGAGCGCCGCAAGGCGTCCGCGGAGCTCCCTGAGAGAAGCCTTCCAACGCCTCCCCGCGAAGCGCCCTCACCGCAGATAGTGGCGTTCTCCGATTCGCTGGACAGGAACCCTGGCACCAGAGAAATCCGTGGTGAGACAACTCTCGACAGCTTCGTGGTGGGTGAAACGAACCGCCACGCCTACGATGCGGCCATTGCTGTACTGCAGCGCCCCGGCAACCTCTACAATCCGCTCTTCATCCACGGCTCCTCGGGGATCGGGAAGTCACACCTGCTCAAGGGCCTTTCAAGGGCCTTTCGGACTCGCCGCAGAGGGACTCATCCTCTCAAGGTTAGCTGCCTGACTGGCGAACAGTTCTTTCAGCACTACGTGGCGAGTATTCAGGAACGGACCCTGCGACAGTTCCAGGAGAGCTACCGTTCGCTCGACGTTCTCCTGCTCGACGACGTCCACCTCCTCTCGGGCAAGAAGAAGACACAGATCGAGCTGCTCCACACATTCTGCGCTTTGGCTGACAGCGCTCGCCAGGTGGTTGTCACAAGCGATACCCCGCCAAACGGCCTTCGGGACCTTGATCCGGGCCTCGTGGGAAGGTTCTCCGGGGGGCTTATCGTTGGGATGAAGCGGCCCGACTTTGCGGCCAGGCTCGGCATCGCCCGCGCTCAGGCCCGCACTCTCCTCGCACCGGTTGGCGAGGAGGTGCTTCGGTATGTCGCCGAGACGGTTCGCTTCGGTGCCAGGGAATTGATTGGAGCGGTGAATCTGCTGCACCATCACTCGCAAGTTCGGGGCGACGCTGTCGAGCTCAACTCGGCACAGAAGATCCTCGCCGAGTTCCAACGCGACCATTCGCGGCGTATTGACCTCCCGCGAATCCAGGACGTCGTGGCAGCGCACTACGGGGTATCCGTCGAGGCGCTTCTCTCGGGGAGTCGCGAACGTCATGTCTCCTTCGCACGGCAGGTGGCCATGCACCTGGCCCGCCACTACACGAAGAAGTCTCTTGCCGAGGTGGGCAAATACTTCGGGAACCGAAACCATTCGACGGTAAAATGTGCTGAACGGAAGATCACGGCACTCATGAAACGAGAAGGCGGCGTGATGGCTTCGGAGCTTGGGGCCCTGATGGAGACCCTTGAGGAGTGAGTCGAGAAACGGAAAGTGGAACGGTGCCCCCTGCCTCCACGGCTCCGGGGGCTGGCAGCCGTCCCACAGACCTTTCCTCGGCCTCGCAAGTCCTTCAGTTTTTGCCCGGTGTTGGCCCCAAGCGGGCGGATCTTCTCGCAAAGTTGGGCCTCAAGACGCTCGCGGACCTGCTTCGCCACTTTCCGCGGCGTTATGAGGATCGCCGGACGCTCACCCCCATTGTGAAAGCTCTTCCGGGCGAGACGCAAGTGCTCTACGGCGAGGTGGAGTCCATTCGGTCCCGACTCCTCAGGCGAGGACAGACCTTGATCGAGGCTCAACTGGTCGACCGCATCGACGGCGCCATGGCGTCCGGAATCAGGCCCGGCAGAATCGAGCTCGTCTGGTTCAACCAGCCGCATCTACTGGACTGGATCCGGGTAGGCGTACGCCTCTACGTCCATGGCCAGGTCCGTCTTCGCACCGACAAGCTTCAAATCGCCGCGCCCGAGTTCGAGATCGAGACGGAGGACGACGAGAACGATGGGCCGTCCCCTCACATCCAGCGCATTGTTCCTGTCTACCCCCTTACGCGGGGGCTCCAGCAACGTTTTGTTCGTGGGCTCATCCACCGAGTCCTCAGGGAATTCAAGTCGGTCGAGGGCCCCTACGATCATTTCTTCCCCGGGGGACTGGACGAAGCCGAAGCCCTGCGACGCCTTCACTTCCCCGCCACTTGGCAGGATTTGCACGAGGCGAAGGAGCGATTCATCTTTGAGGAGTACTTCATATTCGCCTCACACCTCGCCTTTCGCCGGGCGGCCTTCTGCAAGCAAGGTGTGAAGAGTCAGACGCCCTTTCAGGTGACGGACGACCTTGACCGCAAGATCCGTTCCATATTCCCATTTCAGCTCACGCAGGAGCAGGACCAGGCCATAGAAGCCATGACCCGGGACCTGAGAAGTGGCTCTCCAATGTATCGCCTTCTCCAGGGCGATGTCGGGACAGGCAAGACGGCCGTCGCGCTCTACGCGATGCTCGTCGCTGTAAGGAACGGGTATCAGGCGGCGCTCCTGGCTCCCACGGAAGTGCTTGCGGAACAACACAAGAGGGTGATCTCGAGGCTCCTCTCTCGCTATCCGGTACGAGTCGAGCTGTTGACAGGATCCGTGAGGGGCGCGGCGCGGCGTGAGATTCTGGAAGCGTTCGCGAACGGCAAGGCGCACATCGCCGTGGGCACGCACGCCCTGATTCAGGATGCGGTCATGTTCGAGCGGCTGGGGCTCGCGGTCATTGACGAACAGCACCGATTCGGGGTGCTGGAGCGCATGAAAATCAGGAAAAAGGGTGAAAGCCCGCACGTGCTGGTCATGACAGCGACCCCGATCCCTCGGTCGCTCTGCCTCACGTGCTATGGCGACCTCGACCTCTCGATTCTTCGTGCCCGCCCCATGGGACGAAAGCCAGTAAAGACCTTCCTGGTCCCGCCCAGGAAACGCGCAGGAGCGATGGAGTTCATCCGCCAGGAGCTCAGGGCGGGGCGCCAGGCCTATTTCGTCTATCCACTCATCGAGGAGTCCGAGGCTCTGAGCTTGCCCGCGGCAGTGAAGTCCCAGGAGGTCCTTGAGTCGGAAGTCTTTCCGGAGTTTCAGGTGGGGCTTGTGCACGGTCAGCTCAAGCCGGAGGAGAAGGAGGCCGAGCTGGACCGATTCCGCCGCGGCGAGTGCCAGGTTCTTGTTGCGACGGTGGTGGTGGAAGTCGGGATCGACGTGCCCAATGCCACGGTGGTCTTTATTGAGGATGCGACTCGATTTGGCCTCGCGCAACTTCATCAGCTCCGGGGGCGGGTGGGCCGGGGGGCCCACGCCGGTTACTGCCTCGTGGGCTGGAATTCGGCGAAGAAGGATGTGGAGGCGCGGCTGAAGGTTTTTGCCTCGACCGATGACGGCTTCAAGATCAGCGAGGAGGACCTGAAGCTCCGCGGCCCGGGTGATTACCTGGGTCTGAGGCAGTCCGGGAGGCCGCACTTCCTCCTGGGAAATCCGCTGGAGGACCTGGAGCCATTTCTAAGAGTCAAGGTCCTTGCCGAAGAGTTTTGGGGGAAACCCGAAAATAACGCCTACCGCCAGAAGTGGGCCGGCATGCTGGAGCTCGGGGATGTAGGACGTGAGTTCCTGGGGCTCGATTGACCGCCTGGGACTGGAGGCGAAGCCGTTACTTTTCCAGGCGGCCATCCGCCTTGTTGTATCTGCCATCGGGCGTGTGCTAACATTGGGTTTGACTCTGGGTTTCAGCGCCCGGATCTCGCGAGAAAAAGTAGAGTTTGCCCCACCTGAATTCCTGAGCAAAGGAGATGGGTACCCCATGCGTCAAAACCTTGTGGTCGCGTTACTTTCGATAGCGTGCACGCTCCTGGCAGTCAACTTCCTGGTGGAGCTGCGCGAACCTCAGATCCCCATTGCGTATGGCCAGGCCGTAGGTACCCCTAGCGGACAAACCATCCTCGCAACGGGAATGAACCAGAGTGGAAATGAAGCGGTGCTCTATCTTTATGATGTGGGCTCGCAGTCACTCGCTTGCTACACGACGCGCGGGCAAGGCATTGAGCTGAAGGGAACGCGCAGAGTCACCTGGGACCTCAAGGCCCAGGAGTTCAAGGGCACGAAGAGTCCAACTGTGGCGGAGATGAAGAAAGCGACCGAGAAAGAGTAGGGCAAGCAAGCTTGAAGAGCCGCCCGGAAGTCACCACCTTGAGAAAGCATCCCCATGAATAGCCAGCGAATGAGTTTTGAGGAAGCCAGTCGTGATTTGAACATGACCGAGGAGGAGCTCGAGCAGCTCGTGGCCGCAGGCGAGATAGCCACGGTCAAGGAAGGGGACACCCTCTACTTCAAGAAGGATGTTGTCAGCAAGTTCAAGCAGAGGAAAGAAGACTCCTCGATCTTGCTTTCGGATGAAGAGATTAACCTTCTCGATGACTCTGGCGTGGAGGAGATCGACCTGCTTGCCGACGACGACGCAACAGACGAGACTCCAACCCCGACCAAACCACAGACGCCGTCGAAATCCCCAATTACTTCGAAATCCCCGATTACTTCGAAATCCAAGGATGCTGACGAAGATGACCTCGAAATCTCACTCGATGCGGACGACGACATTCCGAGCCTGAACCTGGATTCGGACGATGAGCTCTCGGGCCTGGAGACGACCTCCCCGCCGGAGAACGCGCGCAAGGAGGGGAGCAAGGAGGGGAGCAAGGAGGAGGATGAGACCTTGCTCAACTTGGATAATCTGCTCGAGGATGATTCCGAGGGCACGACGCCAATCCACTTGGACGGGGAGGATACCACGCTCCTCGACACCGAGGGGCTGGACCTGTCGGATGACGCTGACCCATTCAACACCGACACCTCCGAGGAAACGGGCGCCACGGATCTCGCCGGGACCGGAACGCTGCTGAGAAGCGGTGGGGCACGCGTCATGCAGATGAAGCGCAAGTCAGGCAGCCCTGCGATGACGGTCTTGCTGGCTCTTTCCGTGCTGCTTCTTCTGTTGCCCTTGGCAACTCTCACGCACCTTGTCTTCGCAAGCTCCGGGGAGTCAAAGACCGGTGCAGCGCCCAAGGACTCCTTCGGCTGGATCACGGAGTACAATATTCTCGAAGGCACTGTGGAAGCCATTGCAGACGCAGTGGTGCCCGCAAAGTAAGCAGCAAACCTGCGCGTCTCGCGCCTTCCTCGGACACTTCCGGGAAGGTAGCAGGCTTCGGGCCTTTCGCCGGGAAACCTCTTTACACGCCCCCCGGCGCTCGCTAATATTTCCGGCCGTCAGGATTCTCGGACGTTGCACGCCCAGGAGAGAATTGGCGGGCGAAGCTGCTCGTTCGAACGAATTCGGTGGTAGTCCGTTGAAGGCCGAGCTGAACGCTGCGGGGAAAGACCGTCCGTTCATGCAAACGCACGGCCTTCAGTGGATGTTGCTGCACGGTGATCGTGGTGGTCTCCGTGTTCATGGTTATTCGTAGTCAAGAATGGGTCGGACTTTCCAAGGAGGCCATTCCCGGGGCTTCCAGGGGGTCAGAATGCCCGCCAAGAGAGAGAAGGAAGAGAAACGATGTTGAGCCATTCTGTTAGCTCTTGGGCTCGTCGATTGTCGGTAGCGCCGGCACTCCTGAGCTTGTTCGCCGTGGGGTGCGTGCCTTATGCCGTGCATCAGCAGACCAAGGAGGAGCTGATCAAGGCCAAGGACGCCAACGCCGACCTGATCAAGAAGTACAATTCAGCGGTCCAGCAGCTAATGGCACTCAGGGACAAGGGCGGGGGCGTAATGCCTGCAGACTACGAGAGGCTGCTCAAGGAGGTCGAGGACCTCAGGGCCCAGGCGGCCAACAAGGTACGGCCAGGTTTCACCCCGGAGGAAATCGCAAGGGTTGGCGGTGACTCCGACGATGGCGGTATCGCGCTGGGCGAAGCGCTCCTCTTCACCGAGGGTAGCGCGAAGCTCAAGCGCGAGGCCTCTCCTCTGCTGGAACGCCTGGTTTCGGTGCTCACAAAGGACCACCCCAGTGAGCCTTTCATCATCGAGGGACATACCGACAACAAGCCGTTGCGAGTCACCGCTGAAGAGTTCGGAGACAATTTAACCCTCGGATACGCCCGAGCGCATGCGGTGAGCAGTTACCTAATGGGCAAAGGCATCCCTGAGAGTCGCATGATCGTCACGACCTACTCCTTTAACAAGCCACTGGACCGGGACAATGTCAACAGCCCGGAAGGCCGCAGACAAAACCGGCGAGTGGTGGTGCGATTGTCAACGCTCAAGTTGTAATCCATACTCCTCGCGGGGGAGGAAAACTTCCCCCGCACCGCGCGCCTCCGGCGTTGATGGGTAGCTGAGCGTTGGTCAGGATGCCCCAATGATGGCCGAGCGGAGTCTATTTTCAGGCAGAATGGAAAGCTTGTCTTCCTTTCCAACTATCCCCGATCCACCTCAGCTCACTGAGGCGGATCGGGGGTGGTTTGGGAAGCTCGCAGTGGGGGCCCTACGACGCCATTTTGACCTGGGCGAGCCGGGCATGACTCAGCCGTCGCCTCCACACGATGGAGCCGTAAACTTCTGCCCATGCGGCGTCTTCATCTCGCTCTCCTCTGGCGGAAAACTCCGCGGATGCCTCGGCTCGCTGGGTGGCAGTGAGCCCCTCCGCGATTCCATGCCAAGACTGGCGGTGGAAGCGGCCACCCGTGACTTGCGTTTCCCTCCTCTCGGTTGCAAGGACCTCGTGGCGCTTGAGATCGAGATCACCTTGTTGGGAGGTCTCGTCCGGCTTCCTCAAGACCCCGAGCTCATCCTCCGGGCTCTTGAGCCGCAAGTGCATGGCATCCGGCTGCTCAGTCCCCCCCGTTCGGGGCTGCTCCTGCCACAAGTGGCCCGGCGACATGGGTGGGGCACGTTGGATCTCCTTCAGCAAGTTTCTCGAAAAGCCAGGCTGGGTCCCGAAGCCTGGCGATTGCCATCGACGGAGCTTCACGCTTTTCGAGCGGCCTCCTTTGGCCTGAGTCTCTCAAGCTCGGGGCGTGGCGAAGAAGGATCTACGGCGTGACACAAATGCCCGGCGTGCTTGCCCGACTGAGGGACAGCGGGTTGGCGCCCCGCAAACGCCTCGGACAGCACTTTCTTCACGACCCCCAACTCCTTCGCGCTCTCGTCAGCGATGCTGGAGTGACTGCCTCCGACCATGTCTTCGAGGTGGGAACAGGACCTGGAACGCTGACCCGGGAGCTTGCGCTGAGGGCCCGAAGCGTTCTTTCGGTGGACGTCGACCCCGGGCTCCTGGCGTTTGCACGGGATGAAATCGGACCCACGCAAAACGTTGAGCTGCTCGAAGTAAATGCCCTCGAAAAGGGGCTTCGACTTGCGGGCAGCCTCCGAGATCGGCTGCGGAGTGAGGGTCGCTTTCTGTGGGTCTCGAACCTGCCCTACGGCATCGCCTCGCCTCTCATCGTGGCGGTTCTCCAGGCAGAGCTTCCCTGGGCGAGCGCGTCGGTTCTCGTCCAGGATGAGGTGGCTGAGCGGCTCGCCTCCAGGCCGGGCTCGAAGACTTATGGGGCGCTCACCGCGCTGGTGGCATTCTGGGCGCGGGTAACGCTGGGCCGCAAGATCCCTCCGGGCGCCTTCTGGCCACCGCCAGCGGTGCACTCGAGGGTTGTGCATCTCGAGCCGTCCGGTCCTCTCGGCCGTGCCGAGGAGTTCGCGCCTTACTCCGCCTGGGTAAAGCGCCTCTTCCAGGGCCGAAGGAAACAAGTGGGTGGATTGCTCCGCGGCTTGTTGGGGCCCGAGCTCGCCCGAGCCGCTGCCATCAACGCTCAACTCTTGCCGTCCCAACGGCCGGAGCAGTTGCGTCCCGAGGACTTCTTGCGCCTCGCTCGTGAATTTCCTGCTTTTTCTCTTTGACTTGTCTGAAAAACAGCCCGTACACTTTGGTTTGTATAAGCTCAAGAACGAGCACCCCCCCGCAGATTTTTCCTCTGTGGCAATGAAGCCCGAGTGCATTTGGCCTCCCCTGATGGTTCAAGTGACCATCGTGGGGGTTCGGCTTCAGGATTGGTGTGCGCGAAAGTTCGGGAGAGAGTTCGAGTGTCGGAACCTGTCATGCGCTGAGAGCCGCCCTTGGGGCCATCGTGGCGAGTTCCGACTACAAGCGGCCAGATTTCCGCACCCTTCATTCGGTTGCGGAGAGCCTGGGTGGACGTTGAGACAACCCTTTCAGAGGAAAACTCTGGAGTGATTTGGCGTCGCCCCGCTACCGCCTGTGAAACTGTTTCGGACACGCCTTCTGGAGACCCAGAATCAGCATTTAGAGGTATCCGATTCAAAGGATGCCTTCGTCACCACCCAGAGCTTACGCCTCGCCAGGAGAAGGCTGGCTTCTTTCACAACTTAGATTTCGGAATCTTCAGCTGAATGGGCATCATCACCGAAACTTGCAAGCAAAGTATCCGGGAGCGAGTGCAGCTCCAGGATTTGGTTCGTGAGTACAACGTGCACCTGATTCCATCGGGTCGCCGCATGAAGGGGCTCTGTCCGTTCCATACAGAGAAAACTCCGTCGTTCACGGTGAATGTCGAAAACCAAAACTTCTATTGCTTCGGCTGCCAGGCAGGTGGCGACATCTTCAAGTTCGTGATGAGCATGAACCACATGGACTTCCCCGAGGCGATCGAGATGCTCGCTCGCCGGGCTGGAGTGACCGTGGAGTACGAGGGCGGCAGCGCAATGCGCTCCAGGGCCGGTAAGGAAAGCACGGCGGAGTTGTACGAAGTCCTGTCGCTGGCGCAGGGGTATTTTCATCATTACCTCCTGGAAGATCCGCAAGCGCGTCCCGCAAGGGAGTACTTGAAGCGCCGGGGAATTGAGACCTCGCAGTGGGAGAAGTTCCGTTTGGGTTTTTCCCCACCACAGTGGGATGCTTTCACTCGGTTTGCTGCTCGCAAGGGGGTGCTGCCCCAGGTTCTTGAGCGTGCCGGCCTGGCTCGAGCGCGAGGTGGCCACGAGACAGGAACCGGCGGATCTCCCTCCTCGACTTCGGCCAGCGGGTACTACGATTACTTCCGCGACCGAGTCATGTTCCCCATTCAAGACCCGCAAGGGCGACCCATAGGCTTTGGCGCTCGAACCATGGGGGATGACCAGCCGAAGTATCTGAATACTCCGAAAACTGCGGTTTTCGACAAGTCTCAGGTTCTCTATGCTCTCGGGCAGGCGAGAATGGGGATCCAGCGGGAAAGCCGTATCGCCATCGTGGAAGGCTACACAGACGCCATCATGGCGCACCAGGCAGGTCTTGACTTCTTTGTTGCGTCTCTCGGAACAGCTTTCACGCAGGAGAACGCCAAACGGTTGAGCCGGCTTGCGCCCCGAGTATTCCTCGTTTTTGACGGCGATGACGCAGGCCAGAGGGCGTCCGAACGATCGCTTGACCTCCTGGTGCCGGAGAGCATTGACGTACGTATTTACTCGGTGAAGGACGGCAAGGATCCCTGTGACGCAATCCTTGCCCTGGGAGGAGGGGAGTTCCGACGCCGTATGGAGACCGATGCGGTGGGCATCTTCGAGTTCAAGTGGCGGCGTACCATGGAAGGAAGAAGCGTCGCCGATTCCGGGGCGGCCCTGCGAGCCAAGGCGCTCGATGAATTCTTGACGCTCCTTGCCCGCGTACCCAATGTCGTCGCCAGAAAACTCCACCTTCGAGAGTTTTCGGAGCGTCTCGGGATCTCGGAAGAGGACATCACGCTGCGCATGAAGGAGGTTGGACAGAAGAGCTCTTCTTCGAGACGAAGTGCGGCGAGTCCCAATGGAGCGCAGCCCTGGAGGCGGGCCCCCGCGGCACCGCTTCAGGGGCTCATTCCTGCCGGTGGCGGGGGCATCACTACCCAAGATGCGTTGACAACAGATCTGGCGGTTGCTGACAAAAGGGCCCACAATAACCGGTCTTCTGCTGCAGCCCCCAGCGTGGCGGAGCTGATACTCGAGTGCATTCTTGCGCTGCCCGCGCAAGCGGGCAATTTCTTGGGACGGTTACCAGAGAATTTTTTCGATATGCATCCATTCTTGGAGCTTTCCCGTAGCATTCAGAGGCAACTCGAGGGAGGCGCCATTTCGATTCCCCGTCTAACTCAAGAGGTGGAGGACCCAGAGGCACAGAGGCTCTTGTCGCAGATCCTGAGCCGTATCGAGGATGACGATGGACGGCCCACTCAGGACTACGAGGAGGTCTGGCTAAGAGTAGAAAGAGATCTGGTGCGCCAGATGAGACGATCGAGGGCTGAAGGACTCAAGGCCCTGATGGTGGAGGAGAGCGCTCGCGGAAATCAAGCAGCGTGCGATGCCTATCGCAGGGAATACTTCGAAATTTTGAAGGAGTCCAAGAAGTAATGCCCCGGGAAGAGAATACAGACATTCAAACACGAGCTCGATGCCCGAGCCTTCGAGCAACACAGAGAGAAAGGTGCTTCTTAAATGAAGATTGAGGACAAGCTCAAGCAGCTCATCGAGGAGGGAAAGCGGGGTGGGTTCATTACCTATGACCGCTTCAATGAAATCTTTCCCGAGGAGTGCAATTCGCCAGAGAAGATCGACGAGATCTTTGCCGCCCTCGATTCTCACTCGATCGAGCTTCGAGATGAGCCTCTTACCGACAGGGATGAGGGGGATGTCATAACGGGGGAGGGGACACCCGAGAAGATTGACGACCCCGTGCGCATGTATCTCACCCAGATGGGCGAGATCCCGCTCCTCACTCGTGCTGAAGAGCTGCTACTTGCAAAGAAGATAGAGATTTCACGGCAGCGCTATCAAAAGCAACTGTTCGGAAGCGGGCAGGCTCAAGGGACCGTGATCCGGGTCCTGGAGGACGTCTTGAAGGGCGAGATCGCCCTCGACAAGACTGTGAAGGTTACGCCATCTGGCAATGAGGACTTCGGCAAGGAAGATGTCTTCAATCTGATCAAGAGCAACCTTGAGACGCTTTCCAGGCTTCACAAGGAGAGCTCGAAGAACTACGCCAAGGCGCTCGAGGGCGGCTTCAGCGGCCGCGCCGAGGAGGCCGAAGGCGAGCCGATCAAGCTTGACAAGAGCGTCACGAGGTTGATCCAGAACGTCCGGACACGAAATACCAAGGGCTCCGTGTTAATCGCCGAGCTCAACTTGAAGAAGCCGATCGTGAATCAGCTGCGCCAGGAGCTCTCAACCCTCTACCGGAAGCTGGAGTGCATCCAGATTGAAATCGAGAAGATTGATCTGGCCCGGAAACGAGGCAAGAGGCGCCTCCGACGCCCCGAGGCCGGACGCGTCTCCGAGCTCGAGGCCCGGCTCCAGGAATCCGAGCTACTGGCACTCGAGCCGATGGAAGAGTTGCGCCGACGAATCGAGACCATTCAGAAGTGGTACAACGAATACGAGAACGCCAAGCGGAAGCTGTCAGGCGGAAACCTGCGTCTTGTGGTGAGTATCGCCAAACGTTACCGAAACCGTGGGCTTACATTTCTTGACTTGATTCAAGAAGGCAACACGGGCCTCATGAAGGCGGTAGAAAAGTACGAATATCGTCGCGGGTACAAGTTCTCAACGTATGCGACC
>SXIK01000055.1 GCA_005772855.1 Planctomycetia bacterium
GCAGGTGTAGATTGTCTTGCCCTGCGGCTTCTCCTCGTGCTTCACGGTGGAGTGCATTGACAGGAACTTCTGACGGCAGTGCTCACAGCAAAAGTAGAACGTCTGTCCAGCACGCCTGGCAGGAAGCGCAGACGCCTCGTTCACCGTCATGCCACAGATGGGATCCTTGGCCATGGCTCAACCATTCCTCGCAGTCGGTAGTTCCACAGGACTTTCTCTATTCCCAAGACAACCAGCGGCACTGCTATCCCCGGCGAGTAGCAGGAAGCCATCGTCGATCCACGGGAGAGTCGTCTTCAGAATGCGGCCCAGGGTCGCGTTGTGATCACTCACTGGTGACATGAATAAGAAGCTAACGGTTAATCCATGGTAAGGATTCCGTTATCTGGAGAAAAGCGTGGGATTCGCCGATCTTGGTACTGCCAGAGTGCTGGCCGAGCGAGAGCCAGTGGAGAGAAAAACCACCAGCCCAAACCGACAAAAGGAACGCCGCGGTTCATAATCCCACCCTGATAACGGGGGACAACGTCCGCTGGTACCCAAATTGTGGGCAATCAGAAGTTTCTCACCGCCGGTCCCGGCGGCCTGCTACTGATGCAGGACTACCGGCGGGAAGAAGTTGTCGCCCTGGGGGCGGCAACTATCCTGACACCGGCGGCACCCCGGGGTTCCGCGAAGGTGAGATTGGAGCCATGGAACCCTGCCAAGACCTTGGCGTGGAACGCGCCCGAGACTTGGCGAAAAAAGCTCGGCGTCCTGGGTGCAGAATCGTGCAGCTGGGCGCATTTGGACGCGGCGCTGTGCACCGCAGATGTAACTGCGGAGGACACACGCAAGTTGATCTTCGGTGAAGGATTACGCAGCGCGACAACGACTTGCGGAGAAAAAAAAACGGAGGCGGCACCCGGATTTGAACCGGGGATGACGGTTTTGCAAACCGTTGCCTTACCACTTGGCTATGCCGCCTCCGAAGAGGACGTTCGGTTATAGCAGTCTGGTTCGGGTCTGACAACCAGCAAGATTATCCAGCTGCTGAGTCACGCCTCCCCGGGAAGGGCAGTTGACCTACTGGGGGGAGTACAGCTTATTCCCGTCCGACAAAAAGAAGGAGGCCTGTGCCCTTCTCATGCCCCGCCAGGGGCCCCAGGAGCCCGCGGAGCAAGACCGCAAGGTGGAGCCGCCCAACGGCAGCGCAGTGCAGCTCAGCCTCGAAGCAACGGATTCCTGCCGAACACACAGCCATGATTCTTGACAACACAGTGGTGTGGGTGGCTAGCTTCGCTTTTCCATGCACGCGACAGATCCAAGACGCATGTCGACGCGAGCCATAATTTTCGACCTGGATGGTGTCCTGGTTTGGTCAGTTCCCCTCCACTGGCGAGCATTCCAGAAGACCTTCGCCTCCGTCGGGCGCAACTTCCCCCTGGAGGAGTACATGAGCTTCGCCATCGGGGCGTCAAGGGACCAGGTAATCCGCCGGGTGCTTGGAGACTTGCCGGACTCAAAGCTTCAGCACTTCATGGATGAGAAGGAGCGGCACTTCAAGGAGTACCTGAGCGTGAAAAGCCTCGATACGATCCCCGGAGCGATCGAGTTCGTACGAGCAGCCCGAGGCCAAGGGTTGAAGACCGCCGTGGCAACGGCCAGCCGGACGCCCGAGCTCATGTTGGAATCCATCGGCGCCCTCGACCTCTTCGACGCCATTGTGGGACGTGGAAACGTCGCCCGCTCAAAGCCGCACCCGGATGTCTACCTTCTTGCTGCCGAGACTCTTCAGGTCCAGGCTGCTGAATGTCTGGTAATCGAGGACTCCTCGGTCGGCGTGGAGGCCGCCCGGGCAGCCGGGATGCGCGTGCTTGCGCTCACGACAACGGAAGAACCCAAGGGCCTTTCGAAGGCCGATGCAGTCTACTCGGGCTTCCATGAGATCCAGCTCGAGAACTGGCTCGAGTAATGGACGATTCCCTCTTCGAGCGCCCTACACCTCGTCCACGAGGACTGGACGGAACCCCAACGCATCGCAGCTCACCAGGGTGTACCGCACGCCTCGCTTTTCTCCCTGGAATACGCGTTTCCACTCCTGCGGCGTGTGGAGATGACCGAAGAGGCAGACCCTCGACCCCGTGTCCTCGACAATCCGTGTAAAGCAGCTCTCGTCTCGCCCCACCGGGAATGGTGGGTAATGAAAGAGCGTGATTGGCGGGCGATTCCGCTCCGGAAAGCGAGACAGGTCGGCGATCGATTGTAACAGCTCGCCTCTCTCTCTCAGAAGCCGCTCCTCGACAACTTGCGGCGTCTCGCCCTCGCGGAGCCAATAGTCAGCCCCTCGTACGCCGATGATTGGCACGCCATCGAGGACGAGCGCCCGCTTCTTGATCGCAAAAACACCCGGGGGAAGAAGAGCGTTGAGCTTCGTTTGAGAGCCAGGCCACCAGTAGTCATGGTTACCCTTGATGAGCACCTTTCGCCCGTTCAAGGCAGCGAGCCAGGCGAAGTCCTGCTGAACCTCCTCGGGCTTCATCGCCCAGGAGAAGTCACCAGGCAAGAGGACAATGTCCTCCGGCCGAACAAGCTCCTGCCAGGCGGACTTCACCTTCAGGTGGTGGTCCTTCCAGTGCTCGCCGAAGATGTCCATCCACTTGCCGGTGGAGAACCCAAGATGCAAATCCGCGATAGCCCATATGCGCATTGAGGGATTGTAGCACGCTCGCCTTCGCAGTAATCTGAGGCCCCTTGACCCAGTTTGAAATCTTCCTCCTCAGCCCCGACGATCAGCCCCTCGACACGGAACGTATCTTCAGCGCGTTCCATGCCGTGGGCAAGATCCGCCAAACAAAGGCAGATTCCACGCGCTTCGTCTACCACAACGTGGACACCGGCGTATTCTTCAACCTATGGATGTCTGCCCTCCACGCCGTCGATGCGGCGGAAACGGAGCTGGAGAGCGAAGAGGCCAAATCCGATTCGACGGGCGAGGTCGAGGATGCGGAGTCGTCCGGCCTGCTCATTCCTCCGCTCACGATCACCATTCCGCTTCTTTGTCCAAGCTTTTTTGGTCCTGAGGCCGTCGCTGCAGTCTGGCAAATCGCCGGGCACGCTGGCCTCAAGCCAGAGGCTCCCCACTCCGGAGAAACTCCAGAGGAGTTTTGTGACGCATGGAGCCTGGCCAACCGAACCGCTGCGCAGGAACCAGGTTGCCGGAGCGTGACCCGCTGGACTCCGGCGGAGTCAGAGAACTGGTACCAATACGGATTGGCACGATCGGCTCTCGAAGCTGAGCTTGCGGACGAGTCCCTGGTTGTGCCACGCCTCCAGGCGGCCGAACACGACGGTCGCGTGAAAACCTTGTGCGCGTGGGCTCAGGGAACGCCGACCGTGCTGCCACGGACCGAGCTCGTGTTGTTCTCTCGGGAACGAACACACCGAGGCCTACTTTTCAGCCGCAAGGTTACCGAGGAAGGATTGGTGTCCGGCGAAAAACTCTGGCAAATCCTGGCTCCGTCCAGCGAGGTGCGAGGGTCGCCCGTGCCCCTTCTCATCTTCCGAGAAGCTCGGAGCCCTCCTCAGCGAGTGGCCGCGGAGCTCGAAGTGCTTGAGCTTGAGCCCGTCGACCGAGCCCGGCGTACAGAGCTTCTCGGCGTGGTGGATTTTGACGTGACGGATGGCAAGGAGTCCCACGCGTGAGCAGCTCCTACACGTTTGCATCGAGAGTGCGAGAGAAAAAACTCCTCATCGGCGTGGTGCACTTGAAGCCGCTTCCTGGGAGTCCGCGGCACACGGGCGAGAGCCTCGAGAGCATTGCCGCGGCAGCACGAGCCGATGCCAAGGAGATCCTTGATGCCGGCTTCGACGGCTGGATCCTCGAAAACTTTGGTGATGTGCCCTTCTTCAAGGGCCCCGTGCCCGCGCACGTGCTGACGTTTCTGACCCGAATCGCACTTGAGCTCCCCCGGGGCGAGGCTCTTACCGGAATCAATGTCCTCAGGAACGATGCAGCCGGCGCGTTGGCCATCGCCGCCGCCACGAATCTTCACATGATGCGCGTAAACGTGCACACAGGGGCCATGGTGACGGACCAGGGGCTCATCGAGGGAGACGCAGCCTCGACGACTCGAGCCCGGCGATGGCTGGCGCCGGACGTGGCAATTCTCGCCGACGTCGATGTCAAGCATGCTTCACCCCTCGGCGTCACGTTCGATATCGCTGACGCCGCCAGAGAGATGGCGTACCGAGGCCTCGCCGACGCCATCGTCGTCACGGGCAAGGCGACGGGTAACCCGGTCAACCTCACCGATATCGCCCAGGTAAAGGCTGCCGTTTCCGACCGCCCGATTCTGGCGGGAAGCGGAGTGACCCTCGACACGGTGCGCGAAGTCTTGCGAAGAACCGATGGCGTGATCGTCGGTTCGTGGATCAAGAGAGGGGGACGAGTCGAGGAGCGCGTTGACGGCCCTCGAGCCCAAGAATTCGCCCAGGAGGCTCGCCGGTCATGACCGCGCCGCGACCTGTCAGTCCCGGGAACGACCCCGCCCGGGCGGCCCTGCGAGACGACGCTCTGACCATTTTTGCGGCCGGTGTCGCCGCTGCAGACCCAGTCGAAGCCGTGAAACGTGCCCTGCAAATTGGACTGGGCGGTGGTGCCGTGATCGCCAGGGACGAGATCCTGTTTCCTGGGAAGCTTCGCATCGTCGCCATTGGGAAGGCAGCCTGCGCCATGGCGCAGGCTGCGCTGGAAATGCTCCCTCCTTCGGTTTTTCAGGGCCCTGGGATCGTGATCACCAACGATGAGAACTCCCGCGGGGTTGACCGAATGCGCGTGCTACCTTCCGGTCATCCGCTACCGGACTCCAGAGGCCTGGCGGCCGTTCGCGAAATTGAGGGGTATCTCACTGGATCACGCCGGGAGGACGGTACGCTCGTACTTCTTTCAGGCGGCGGCTCTGCACTCGCTCCGGCGCCGGTAAAGGGCATAACGCTCGACGAGAAAATCGCCGTGACAAAGCTTCTCCTGCGTTCAGGGGCTGATATCGGTGAAATCAACACCGTGCGCAAACACCTGTCCCGAATGAAGGGAGGAGGCCTCGCCACAATGGCATTCCCGAGCTCGCTCGAGGCCTTGATCCTGTCGGACGTTATCGGCGATGACTTGAGCACGATCGCGAGTGGTCCCACTGCGCCGGATCTGACGACTTTCGCAAATGCTAGAGAGGTGCTAGTGAGGCGAGGCATCTGGGACGAGATGCCGGCAGCGATACGGACTCATATCGATCGCGGCCTGCGAGGAGTGATCCCCGAGACGCCCAAGCCACGGGATGCAGTGTTCGCGAGAGTCCGCAATCGAATCATTGGAAGCAACAGTCTGAGCTTGGAGGCGGCAGCCAGGCGCGCCGTGGAGATCGGTTACGACGTTGTGATCGCCTCCAGGGCCTTGACGGGCGAAGCCCGTCAAGCAGCGACCGTCATCGTGGAGCAGCTCAAGTCTCTCGGAGATCCCACGAGGCCCCGTGCGATTCTCGCAGGAGGGGAGACGACCGTTACGGTGCGAGGCTCGGGTCGCGGCGGGCGAAACCAGGAGCTGGCGCTCGCATTCTCGCTGGCAACCCGGAGCATCGCGTTCACGCAACGTTCGTGGGCCTTCCTCAGCGGTGGCACGGACGGACGCGACGGCCCCACCGACTCCGCGGGAGCCATCGTGGACCCAGGCACGATCTCCAGAGGCGAGTCGAAGGGGCTGTCGGTGCTGGCGTCACTCGATTCCAACAACTCTTACGATTTTCTCGAAGCCTCCGGCGATCACCTGCGGACAGGCTCAACTGGCACCAACGTCGCCGATCTGCAGGTGCTACTCGTGCGTTGACGGGGTCAAGCCAAAGCTTGATACGGCATGCTCTCCGCCAGGCGCCAGATCTCATCTGCCCCACCAACACCTCCCGTGGTTGTGGGATGGCGCAGGCATGTCGCTGCAGCCGCCGTTGCGAAGCGAAGCGACCGTTCCAGGCTCCAGCCTTCGTGAATCCCGGCGAGCATGCCCGCGTTGAAGGCATCGCCGGCACCGGCCGTGCCCTTGATGAATCCCTCTGGAAGCCTGTGAGCCGGCTGCCAGAGACGCTCCCCACACGCAGAAATGCCAAGGCTCCCCTCGGGCGCGTGAACAATGGCAAGCCGCTTCACGCCACGCGACAGCAAGGCCTCGGCGGCACGCGCCATCTCGCCCCTGTCGAGCTTACCACTTCTTCGGATCTCGCACCCCGTCGTCCGGCCAGCCTCGATCTCATTGATAATACAATAGTCCGTGTGCGGTAGTGCTGGCACTACAATCGAGGCAAAGCGCTGCGAGTCCTCGCTAACAACGTCGAGGCTCGTCAGCACGCCGGCTTCGCGAAAACGAAACAACACTCGAGCCGCCTTCGTGCCGAACTCAGGGTCCGGCTCATCCAGCGTATCGAGCAGAAGCAGGTAGCCCAGGTTGAACAGCCGTGCGCGGTTGCTCTCGAGAACGAAATGCTCCGGGGCCAGGAGCGCGTTGGCTCCCCGATTGTGAAAGAATGTGCGCCGTCCCGTCGCCGCAACCGTCATGACGTCGGTGTAGGCAGTCGGGACTCCAGGAAGCTTGCGTACAAAGCGCGATTCGATTCCCCACCTTTGCAAGTCCTCGAGGATACGCTGCCCATCGGCATCGTCTCCCACGACTCCGACTCCTTCGAGCGGAACACCGAGGCCGAATCGTGCCAAATCAACGAGCACATTGTAGGGCGATCCGCCCGTCCCGAGTTCCTCGGCAACGATGTTGGTGAGCGTCTCCTCCTGCGGCCAAAATGTGATCGTCTTGACATGGTCAAGGATCCAGTTGCCTCCACAACAGATTCCGATTCGCGATCCGTCCACGATTTTTCCCTGACCTCAAACCATGCCGCCGGCTGTCTTCCAATCCGGCTTACGTTCCCGTGCCTTCGCCAGCCGGTAGCCAGATTCGCGAAAGATGCCAATGGGGTCGATGGCCCCTCCATCCCTCAACCTCACAGCCGCAAGCACCGGACGAACATCCGTTTCAAAAGCATTCTTGAGCACAAGCTCGGCGAGCACTGGATCGGAAGCATCTTGTAGCTCGGCAAGACGCTCAAAATCGACGAACAGCGCCTTGGCGTACGCCCGCCGCGCCTCCTCGACCGTCACGATCAGGGCCTCAATCGGGTCCCTTGTGTTGTGCGACTGGTCAATCAGGTAGGTTGGAGAAGACATCTGGCGCGACTTCCTGGCCTCTCGCTCTGCCGCCACAAGCTCGCAAAAAATGAGGAAGAGCTGGAACGGCCTGATCGACCCCGCCGTCAAGTCGTCATCTCCATACTTCGAGTCATTCAGGTGGACGCCACCGAGGCGCCCCACCTGGATCAAGCGGGAGACGATCTGCTCAATGTTGGTGCCAGGAAGGTGGTGTCCGAGGTCCACGAGCACGTGGGCTCGATCGCCTAGCCCCTGACACAAGTGCAGCGCAGTGCCCCAGTCCTGGATCACGGTGGAATAAAATGCGGGTTCGTAGGGCTTGTATTCGACAAAGAGCTTCCAGTCACCCGGAAGCGACTTGTAAATTTCCGCAAGGCTGTCGGCTACTCGCTCCAGACTGCGCCGAAAATTCGACTGTCCTGGCGTATCGCTACCATCGCCAATCCAAACGCTGAGCGCTTTCGATCCGATGGCTTCACCGATGGCAATGACCTCCAGGTTGTGGTCAATCGCTTGCCGGCGAACTGCGCTCTCGGGGTGGCTCAAGCTGCCGAACTTGTAACTCAAGCGCTGGCCCGGTTGGTCCTGGAACGTGTTCGAGTTCATCGCATCGAAGCGAAGACCCAGCCCTTGCGCGCACTCGCTCAAGGCTCGGGAGGCCCCACTGTCCCAGGGCACGTGCAAGGACACCGCCCCGGCGCCTCGCGTGAGCTGCTGTACCAGGGCTGCATCCTCGAGCTTCTCGAAGATGCTGGTAGGCTCTCCTGGCCCAGGAAATCTGCCAAAACGAGTGCCTCCGGTGCCAAGTCCCCAGGATGGCAGCACGACCTCGAAGCCAGCGACACGGTCCATGATCTCTTCGAGCGTCGTATCGAGAGCCAGGAGTGTGCCACTTCTCTGGAGAGACCCTCGGAGACTCTCCAGATCCAGGGCAAGCCGAGCCTTCAAGCTTGCATTGGATCGGTCGATGAGGTCACGCTGCATGGGTAACTCGGGTCCTCTTTCCGCCATGTGTGGCATTCTCATCGATGGCACACCTCTTGTCGACGGGGGAGGAAGGGATGGGGGCAGGGCACAAAGCCCGAGCCGTGGGCGAGCCACAGCCCGCCAGAGCGAGGAAGGAATTCTGAGGTCGCCTCTTACTGACCCGATGGAGCGGGCGCGGCCGAGTCGCCGTGGCGCGATCCAATCAAACGATCGATGGTCCTGGCTGCATCGGCGACCTGATCCCCTTCCAGCACCGACACTACCTTGCCCCGATGGTCAACGATGAAAGCCATCGGCACATGCAATCCGCGGCCGCCCTGACTACGGTAAGTAGCGTCGAGTCGCTCGTAGGCTGCATCGTCGATCAGGTAGACGGGCCTGTCGATTTTGTTTTCCTGAACGAATGCGTTGAGCAATTGCACATCTTGCGGGGTTGCAATAATCACCGCGATGGAAATGGCGCTCACATCTGGACCATACTTGCGCAGTGCCTCTTGAAGCTTGGGCAGTTTCTCGCGACAGGGTGGACACCAGTGGGCCCAAAGCACAACCAGCCGAAGGACACCTGGTGCCGTCGAGACCACCAATTCCGGTGGTCCGCCGCCCAGCCGCCGAAGCTTCAGATCGGGCAATGAAAACCCTACCGGCGGAACGTAGGAATCGGCTCCGTAAATCTCAGTCTTGGGGTGATACTCCGCCCAGACATGCCACTCGGCCAAGTAGCCTTCCACGCGTGTAAGCTGTCGTCCTTTCAACTCACCTTCGAGTGCCCAACCTTCCACCGACCAGAGCGACCCCGTCTGCTGGTCTCTTGCCATCGCTTCTGCATTGGAGTCGTGAGGGACAAAAGACAGGTCACGCCCATCCACCGTCCGCCGAAATCCAGCCACCTCGAAATCCCCTTTCGCCAGGAGCACCAGCTTCGTGGCGTCGAGCTCGTCGTTCAAGACTCCATTGACCGCTTTGAGGGCAGCGAGTGGGTAAGCACGGAGTCGATTTGGGGTCATGGCACCGAAGACCAGTGCGTTCTCCGGCAGACGGCTGTCCCAGTTCTGGACGGTCTCCCCCATCATTCCAACAACCCCCCACCCGCCGGGGTGATACATCTCACCGTGACCAAATCGCTGCTCGGGTCGGTCATAGACGACATCCGTGTCCGGATGCCGTCTCTTCCACGTGTCCCAACTTGTCATGTGAACGGGGATTCTCTTGAGTTGCTTTCCCTCGAGGGGGCCCTCGAGGGCCCGACCATGGAAGGGGGCCCAGATAGAGCCGGTCTCTCGATCCTCCAGCATGATGGTGCTCTTACAAACGCCGGGGACAAACATGCTCAACACGCGTCCGTCGAGATCACGATGAAACGCCGTTCCGGTCGAGCACTGTTCGCAAAAAGCCACCAGGACTGGCGTCTGAGCGATCCTGTCGTTCACGGCGTGGTAATTCTTGACGACCCACCAGGGGTAGGCACGGGGCTTGCCATCCACAACCACTCCAAGAACAATGTCATTGGGGCGCATGTGCTTGGCCTGCTCGGCGCCGACGAGAACAGGATTGTCCAGGGGAGGGAAGGTTTTCGCCATTTCCCGACCCTGGATCCTCTGCGCCAGTGTGCCCTGCGGACGGCCCTGAGCGACCAACGGGGTGACCTCCGTGCTCTGTGAGTCGGCCTTTCGATCCACTGGGGCGATTGAGTGGGGAGAAACCTCGTCCAAGGCCTGCGGGGGACTTGCACCTTCGAGCTCCACGCGACGGCCAGTGGAATCCTTGTGGCATGCGAAAAGCACCGCGAGAAGGCACCCAACGACCGCGCCCAGAGCCAATGGCCCCCGAAATAAAGCGGGAAATCGTTTTTTCATATAGCCTGCGCCATGTTAAAGCGTCGTCTCGGAAGACATACGAAAATCCTTACTGTCGATTTGTTACCCGCTTCAGCAACGACTCTTCTATTCTATTCGTCGGGGATCAGCAAGACTTGTGGGAACGCCTGAAAAGGCCTCGAAATCAACGCCGAAGAAGAGGCCCCATGACGAGGACGAGAATAGCCGCAGCAGCTATACCGCTTGCCGGGTAGGTAGACCTCCCTCCACGTGTCAGAGTAGTTGCCGCCTTCAGGGCAGCAACTACCTTGACACCCACCGGAGGCCTGCGTCGCGGTGGATATGGAGGTGGCATGGCGGGTGTTTCGCCTGGCAAGGCTGGTGCGTGAGATTCCAGATGTTCCCTGTGCCGCTTTCTTCGAGGACTCGCAATGGAAGGCGCTGGTGTCCTTTTTGAAAAGAACAACGATTTCACCAGCCGAAGCCCGAGATACGTCCGAATAGCGCCAACCAGGGTTGACACGCAAAAAAACATCCTTCCGCAACTCTCCGCTGCGGAAGGACTTCGTGTTGGTCGGGGTGATAGGATTTGAACCTACGGCCTCCTGGTCCCAAACCAGGCGTTCTAGCCAGGCTGAACTACACCCCGAAATAGGGAGACGAGATATTGGGGCAGCCACCCGGGTACGTCA
>SXIK01000056.1 GCA_005772855.1 Planctomycetia bacterium
GATCACCACGGTGTCGATCGCTCGGGCGGTCCCGACGGCGAACAACGACCCTAGCAGGCCGACGAAACAAGTCATGCGACGCAAAAACACCTTACTACTCATCTTTCCTCCCTCCGCATGAGAAACCCTTTCCCCTTGGCGTGAAACGCCAAGACCAAAGAATCGCGCCAAAGCCTCTCAATGTACTCTTCGAGAGCTTTCCAAATACTTGGTAAGCGCATAACCCAAGATGCAAGAACCATCAAACAATTGGAACTCAACAGATGCTGCTAATTTTACGCACCAGAACGCGCAAGTGCAGGGGTGAGACAGCGTTCTTGGCTGAAAGAGCCAGCTTATCCAAACCCATTTTGTTGCGAGAAAATCGCGTTGTGCTTCGACCTCGAGAATCAGAGACTTGACATTTTTACTGAGAAATGGTGGTAGAAGCAATGATTTTTTGTAAGAACTGGAGGGTTAAGCTTTAGTTCGTTTCGCGTCGCCTGGGCCCGGATTGGCCCCGACTCCTTGATCCAGGGATTCCCTGGAACCTTCGGGTGAACAACTGCCCCGTGACGCAACTTCAAGGGGCAGGGCAGAATACGGTTGAACGCTGTATTCGTGGGCTTGTGTAGATGCCTGGCGAGGAGGGCGGTGGGCGTTCCAATCGTCAGGACTCGCGGGTCACCCTCGCGTATCTACCCGCCGGTCTCAAATCCCGGATAGAGGGTCATGCCGCCGTCGACAAACAGGGTCGTGCCCTGAATGTAGTCGGCGTCATCGGAAGAGAGCCAGACCGCGGTGCGGCCAATGTCCTCGGGCTCGCCGATGCGCTTGGAGGGGATGAGCTTCAGGAGCTCCGCGTGGGCCTCGGGTGTGCTCCAGGCCGAAGCATTGATGGGAGTGCGGATCGCGCCGGGGCCAATGCTGTTGACGCGAATTCGGTACGGAGCGACCTCCTGCGCAATACTCTTCATCATGAGCATTACGCCGCCCTTGGAGGCCGCATAGTTGACATGGCCCGCCCACGGTATGACCTCGTGCACCGAGCTCATGCAGATGATCTTGCCGGCCGCGCAGGAGATCGCTGGCCGCACGCCTCTCCGTTTGAACTCTCGCACGGCGGCTCGGCAGCAGAGGAACTGGCCTGTCAAATTGACGCCGAGCACACGATTCCAGGCGTCGAGCGTCATCTCCTCCAGGGGCGCATCCTTCTGGATCCCGGCATTCGCGACGAGGATGTCAATCGTTCCGAGCTCCTGGAACATGCGCTCGAACATCTGCTCGATTTGCTTTTCCTCGGCGACATCTGCCTGGTGCGCATACGCTCGCGTGCCAAAGCGCATCGCCTCCCTGGTCACCTGATCGGCCGACTCGGGATCCGAGACGTAGTTGACGACGACGTCCGCGCCGGCGTGACCGAGCGCAATCGCCACGGCCTTGCCGATGCCGGAGTTGGCGCCAGTAACGAGCGCTTTCTGGCCTTTCAGGACCTGCCGGAAGGGGCAGGCAGGCAGGACGACTTCGCTCGGGGTTTTTTCCATCGCGGTAGTATTCACGGGGTAGCTCCTTCCGGGTTGTTTGCGAGTTCGACGCCGGTCGGTTTCGATGCCGGTAGGTGGCGCGCGGTTTCAGGGGGCCTTGAACCGCTCACCCCGGATGGCCGCCGCTCCTTGCGGTGTTCGATCGTCATTCTCTCCCCGGGTGTTGGAGCTTCATGCCAGGAAATCCCCGGAAAGCCCTGGAGCGGACCCCATTCCTTCTTCGCGTTCCACTCGCTGCTCCGTGGTGAGGGGCGGAGCGTTCCACCGCTTGCGCGTGGTATATACTGCTTGCGCGGAGGAAGCCCTCCCCCGCGCCGGGCGCCTCCGGCGGCGATGGTGGGTGAGCCCTGGTCAAGCTATCCCAGTCATGGCCGCGCAGAGTAGAAGACCTCTCCAGGTGCATGGGTTCAACGGAGCTCCAAGTTAAAGAACGAAAGAAGCTGACCGCGTGGCTTGCATCAGCACCCGAGAGCGCTTTCGTTCTCTACACGATCGCCGTCTCCTTTTCCGTCTATTTCAGCATGTTCGCGTTCCGCAAGCCCTTCACCGCCGGCGAGTATGCGGGGAGCGGCTGGATCGGCCTCGAGCTGAAGACGATGCTCGTCGTTAGCCAGATCGTGGGCTACGCGCTCTCGAAGTTCATCGGCATCAAGATCTGCTCCGAGGTGACGCGGGGTCATCGCCCCGTGCTGCTCACCGGCCTTATTCTTTGGGCGGAGGCCGCGCTCGTCCTTTTCGCAATCGTGCCACCGTCACTCGCCTGGATCCCCATGCTGTTGAACGGTCTTCCACTCGGCATGATCTGGGGGCTCGTCGTGGCGTACCTCGAGGGCCGCCGCACCTCCGAGCTGCTCCTTGCGGGCCTCAGTTGCTCCTTCATTGTCTCGAGCGGCATCGTGAAGGATTTCGGTCGGTTTCTCATGGCCTCCTCTGGCGTGACTGAGTGGTGGATGCCGGCCGCTACCGGGCTTTGCTTCCTGCCCCTTTTCATGGTTTCGGTCTGGCTCCTCGACCAGATCCCGCAGCCGACGGCCCTTGACGTCGCGGCCCGCGTCCTGCGCGAGCCCATGGGTGTGACGGAAAGACGCACCTTTGTGAGGACCTTTCTGCCAGGGCTGGTCCTTCTCCTCGGGGCGTACTTCTTCATTACAGCTTACCGCGACTTTCGTGACAGCTACGCGATCGAGATCGTCAAGAGGCTCGGTCTCGATGTCGACAGCGGCCTCTTCACGAAGACAGAGACGCTCGTCGCGCTTGGCGTCCTTGTGCCGCTTGCGCTGCTTGTGTGCGTGAAAGACAACCGGCTTGGCCTGCTGGGGGCATTTGCTATCATGACCACAGGCGTGACCCTCATGGGGCTCTCCACCCTGCTCTTCGATGCGGGCAAACTCGGTGGTTTTTGGTGGATGACTCTGGTGGGCCTCGGCTCGTACCTCGCCTATGTGCCCTACGGCTCGGTGCTTTTCGATCGCGTGATCGCGCGGACCCAGGTCGCCGGCACGGCGGTCTTTGCGATCTACCTCGCCGATGCGACTGGCTACATGGGCTCGATCTGCGTCCAGATTTTCAAGGACTCCGCGCAGAAGGAGGTCACCCGGCTTGACTTCTTTCGCGGGTTCACGTACCTCACGAGTGTCCTGGGCCTCGGGATGCTGGTGGCGAGCGGAGCCTATTTTCTGCGCTGGCGGCCAACCCCGAGATTACCCGATGGCACGGTAGATCAAGTATCTCCCTGAAGGCGGCCCCCGAGCTTTTCCTTCAGTACCTTGAGTGCCCGTGAGCAGGCCTTGCGAGCCGTCATCTCGCTTGCGAGGTTCAGCGTCCTGGCAATCTCGTCGTATCCCATTGCGCAGACGTGCCGGAGCACGATCGCCTCGCGGTGATGCTTCGGCAGCTCGATCAGGGCCTCCTCGATCGCCAGTTCGGTGTCCTTCGCGATGACGATCTGGCTCGGTGTCGGCGAGGAGCCAGCGAAGATGGAGGAAAGCAAGACGCTTCCGAAATCGCCAAAACGGCGCACGTTTCCACCGCCTCGCTTCTGACTGGACCTCTTGCGGGATTGATCGACCACCTCGCATTCGACGCACCGCGAGAGCCAGTTGAGGAAGCCGCCCTCCGAGCTCTCCTCGAAGCGTTCGAGGCCCTGAAACGCCTTGAGGAGCACCTCCTGGGCGATGTCCTCCACGGTCGCGAACTGGCTGAGCTTCCAGCCGAGGCGAAGGGCGACAATACGCTGCACCCTCGGCAAGTAGCGCTCGAAAAGCGCCTCGAGGGCGCGCCGGTCGCCTTTCTGGGCGGAGTTGACGAGTACAAGGGTCTTTTCGAAATCCGGTTGGATGGACACGCTTTCGACTCGGGTAAGATTCCTGGGTACGCCTGACGGCGTGCTTGCTCGGCGGATCAAGAGGCTTCTAAACTATAGTCTGCGGCCCGCCGAATCCAGGCTTAGACTCATCTGTTGGGTGAGGTTCAGACACCGCGACATCCATGCCGTTACCCCAAGAGCCGTTTCCCCAGGAGGTCTCCAGCACGGAGGCCAGATTCGCCCAGTTCCTCCGGCAGCGGGAGGCCGGTGAAGCGATGGGCTTCGAGGATTTCTGCGCCCGGTACCCGGATGAGGAGACGGCGCTCCGAATGCTCCACTCGGTCTACATGGAGGGCAAGTCGGCCGCGGCAGCGCCCTCGCTCGGGAGCAAGCTCGAGAAGTTCTTTGGGGCCACCGTGGTGGAGAAGTCATCCCTTGATAGCCTCGTTTTCGCCGAGGAGGGGGGTGGCCAGAATTCCTCGGAAAAGGTGGTCACGAGCCGGGACCGTCCACGCTACGAGGAGAAGGGCGAGATCGCCCGGGGTGGCATGGGGATCGTTTTTCGTGTGCTGGACCATGATCTGAATCGCCAGCTTGCCATGAAAGTTCTTCAATCTAGCCAGACGACTGCGCGGAGCCCCGTGCCCGCCCGAGCAACTCTCGAGGTTTCTCGAGGAGGCCCAGGTGACGGCGCAACTCGACCACCCTGGCATTGTGCCAGTGCACGAGTTGGGGGTGGACGTCTACGGCCGCGTCTACTTCACGATGCAGCTCGTGAAGGGGAGGGAGCTGCGCGAGATCTTTGACCTTGCCCGTGCCGGGAAGGAGGGCTGGAGCCTGCCGCGCGCTGTCGGCGTCGTCGTGAAGGCGTGCCAGGCGGTTGCCTATGCGCACGCCAAGGGCGTCATCCACCGCGACTTGAAGCCGGCCAACGTCATGGTGGGGCGCTTCGGCGAAGTCTACGTGATGGACTGGGGCCTGGCGAAGATCGTCGGGAAGAAGCCGCTCATTGACCTGAGACCCAAGCTCGATTCGGGCACGACCTCCCTCACCACCGTCCACTCTTCCCAGCGAGACGAGACCGAAGGCTCTGACTCTCCCCTCATCACGATGGACGGGACGATCATCGGAACGCCGGCCTACATGTCGCTCGAGCAAGCTTCGGGCCAGGTCGACGAGGTGGACCACATCTCGGATATTTACTCGCTCGGGGCGATTCTCTACTCGCTGATTGCCGGCCAGCCCCCCTACGTGCCTCCCAACGTCAAGATCTCGGCCAGGACGATCCTTGCCCGGATCCTCGACGGCCCACCCACGCCGCTCCACAAGGTGAACCCGTCAGCACCGCCCGAGCTCATGGCGATCTGCGAGAAGGCCATGGCCCGCTCGAAAACGGATCGGTACCCGAGCGCGCTCGAGCTCGCGGAGGACTTGCAGGCCTATCTCGATGGCCGCGTCGTCCAGGCGTACGAGACCGGATCCGTCGCCGAGCTCAAGAAGTGGGTGCGGCGTAATCGGGGGACCGCCATCGCCGGTGCCCTGGCGCTCACCGTTCTTGTCGCCGGGCTGGGCACCGTTCTGTGGGTGCAGACGAAGGCCAATCACGACATTCTCCGCCTCGCCGATGTGAAGCGCCTGAAGGACTACGTCGAGGAGGCGGACAAGCTCTGGCCCTGCGTGCCCGCAAGGGTGGAAGAGATGGAGAAGTGGCTCATCAAGGCGGAGGAACTTGCCCGACGCCTCGACGAACATCGCGCTTCGCTCGCGGCGCTGGAGACTCTCGGGACGAGGAACCAGGGCGCGGAGAATCATTGGCTCTTCGCAACGCCAGAGCAGGACTGGCAGCACGAGACGCTGGCGGGCCTCGTCAAGGGTCTTGAGAGATTTTCCGACCCAGACTCGAAGAAGGGGACCCTGGCCTCCGTGACGGAGCGGCTTGTTTTCTCGAGAACCGTGGAGAGGGAATCGGTGGAGAACCATCGCGCTGAATGGGACACTGCCAGCCACTCCATTGCGAATCCCGGCGAATGCCCGCAGTACCAGGGCCTCAGGATCGAGCCGCAGCTTGGCCTCGTGCCGATCGGCCGTGATCCGGTGTCGGGCCTCTGGGAGTTCGGGCACTTGCAGACGGGAATTCCGCCGGGGCGGGACGCCGGCGGGAAGCTCAAGCTCCTCGACGACAATGGCCTCGTGTTCGTCCTCCTGCCGGGGGGGAAGTTCCAAATGGGCGCGGAGAACGAGGGGGCCGTCCATGAGGTGGTGCTCGATCCATTCTTCGCTTCCAAGTACGAAATGACGCAGAGCCAGTGGCAACGGTTCACCGGCGAGAACCCCAGTGGATTCAGTCCGAAAGGCGGGTTCAGCCTGCTGTGCCCGGTCGAGCTGATTAGCCTCGAGCAAGCGCGTCAGGTCGTCGAACGGCTGGGTCTGGAGCTGCCGACCGAGGCGCAGTGGGAGTACCTGGCTCGAGCGGGGACTTCCACGAAGTACTGGACTGGCGACACGGACGAGACGCTCCTCGGTGCGGCCAACATCGCGGACGAAAGCCTCAGGGCCGAAAGGCCCGGCCGATACCAGTGCGAGGACCGTTGGAACGACGGGTCGCCGTTCCTCGCGCCCGTGGGCTCCTATCGCGCCAATGGTTTTGGACTACATGACACCGCGGGCAATGTTTGGGAGTGGGTGGGGGATTACGGTCCGGCTACCGAGCCGCCATCAAGGGGAACAGGGGCACGAGGCAATCGTGTGAGTACAATGGGGTTTTGTCGTGGTGGGGGGTGGAACACCAAGGCCTATCCTTGCAGGTCCGCCAATCGATTTCCTTACTCGGCCACGAATCGAACCAACGACCTGGGGGTGCGTCCCGTACTTGGGTCAAGGGGGTCCAGATGAGAATCCGTAAAATCGTGCGCAAGTTTCTGCTCGTGGGTCTATTCCAGGCCATTTTGAGCAGCCTGTGGTGTCAGATCATCTTCATTCCTCCCACTCCTCCTCCCGAGCTTGCTTTTCCTGGTGGCACGCTGCTCTTGAACGCCTACAGCCTGAGCGAGATCGACGATCTCGGCCGTACCTGGAAACCGGACTCGTCCTACCTCACTAGCGCGGGCACGAATCTCGCTGTCTTCACGGAGGAGTTCGCCACCATCGATCGGTCCCTCCTGACGGACGCGAACGTTCCCTACAGCGTGCTGAGGACCGAGCGCTGGAAGAACGGCGACATTGTCTACCAAATCCCCGTGGACAACGCGCCGTACAAGGTCTTTCTCTACTTCATGGAGTTCTGTGGTGCGTGTGTTGGACCTGCCATGGGCGGATGGGGCCCACCGGGCGCTGCACGAATTTTCGACGTCGAGGTCGAAGGGGACCGCCGAGTCGCCTACAATCAATCCGATGCTGCCGTCGGTGGACCCTCCGATGGCGTTGGAGTTGTGCTGAAAGCGACGGAGCTGGTCTTTGACGCCACGGTCGTTGACGGCGTCCTCGACCTGGCCATCATCGACCGCGGTGGCACGAACCCGCCCGAGAACTCCGCGATCAAGGGCCTGAAGATCGTGCGCATGCCTTCGGAGCTTGGCACGCTCGGCGGTGCGCTTCATGTCAACGCCGGCGGCGGGGGTGTTCTTGACACGCTGGGGCGCTTCTGGTGGCCCGACAATGCGTATGTGGCAACCGCGGGCACCGACACCGTGAATGGCGGTGTGGCTGTCGATCTCTCTGGTCTCGAGGACTCCCACGTCCCGCCGCAGGTGTTTCAGAGGCTGCGTACGAGGTTTGGAGTCTTTTCCTATGAGCTCCCCGTTCCGAACGGAGTGTACGAGACGCGCCTTTACTTCTCCGAGGACTGCAAGCCGTGCGTTTCCCCGGGTCAGGGAGGCACGGGCTGCGAGACCTGCACTCACGTGTTTGACGTTCAGGTGGAAGGCAAGGCGGTCAATGGCTTCCAGCCGGCTGACGCGTCCATCCCCGCCGAGGATGACGGAAATGGCCGGGTGGACCGCGCCACCGAGCTTGTCTTCTACACGTCCGTCGAGGACCACTACTTGAGCGTCGAGTTCAGATACCTGGACTCGAACACTCTCGGCGGGGATCCGTTCGTCAACGCCTTCGAGGTGACACGTCTTGATGCCCAGGTGCTGCGAACCGAGGTCCCGGTCCAGGTTGCCCTCCAGAGCGGGAAGGACGAGAAGCTATTCCTGGTCGAGCCGACGACAAAGTCCGTTCTGGTGACGGCCTCGTCGCCGAGACCTTTTGCGAGCTTCGCGCTCCATAGCCGCTGGCAGGGCATTCCGTCGGCCGGGAATCACGATGGGGGCGCCGCTGCGGATCCGCTCGAGACAGCATGCCTCTCCATCGGTGGACGCCCGCGAGGCTCGGCGCTCGTCCTCCTGCGGTCACAGTATGCGGGTCCCGAGATGTTCGAGGTCGACATCCGGGCGGAGAGGAAGAGCCTGGCGCTCAAGTCCATGACGCCCAACCAGGTTGCTTCCGACGAGAGTGGGCTCTTCTCGGCATCGATCGAGGGGTTCGGGTTCGACTCGAGCGTCGTCTTCAAGCTCCTGCGTCCGGACGGATCCTCACAGATCCTCCCCCGGGAGGTTTTCATTACCTCTGCCATGCGCGCCGAGGTCGTTTTCAATGCCGCTGGCAAGCCCCTGGGGCTCTACGACCTTTTCGCCGAGCGCACGGGCCCGAGTATCGGCCACGAGCCGCAGAGAGCGACCCTCAACTCCGCCTTCACGCTGGTGGCCCGGCAGCAAGGTGCGATCGTGAGCTTCTCCCTGGAAGGTCTCGGCACGTATCGACTCAACGAGGTCTCGAGCGCCATTCTCCGCTATCGCAACGAGGGCGACGCCGACGCCACCGCGCCTCTCTTCAAGGTCGAGGGGCCCAGCGGCGTTCAGTTCCGTCTGCGGGGCGATGACACGGACCGGGGCCACCTGATGCAGGTGCTCGGGATCGACGAGGGGAACGTGGCCGGCAGGCTCTCGCCGGGCACGCGGTGCACGTCTACTTCACCTCGAACCGCCCGGGTGCGACGGAGTTGAAAGTTTCCCTCTTGACGCCAACGGAAAGCGACCTCTTGCCCTGGTCGACGTTGCCAGCCCCCGGTGGCTTGTCGGGGGTTGAGTGGCAGAACCTGCGGGGTAAGCTGCCTCAAAGAGCTGGCAACACCTGGCTTGAATACCAGGAGGCTTTGGCTCGCACGGCCACGCGGCTTCACCGTCGCGGCGAGGATGCTTCGAACGTCGGTGAGCTTTTTAGATTTCTCTCAAGGCAGGCTCTGGACCGCTTCACGGAGTCGGTCACGGGGCAAATGTCGCACGAGGCCAGTGGGGAGCCGGTGAAGGATGCCACCATTGTCGCAAGGGTCGGCAAGGTGCCTCGGTCGTTCGGTCGCACCGACCTGGACGGCTTCTTCACGATCGACTGGCTCCGCCCTGGAGAGACCTACGATATCGCCATCAGCGGTTGGTCCACCCAGGGCGTGGTGATCACGACGCCGGCCGAAGGCGATGTGTCCGGCGTTCGCCTCTTTGCGAGACCCTCCGCGAACGGGCTGGTTGCAAGCTGCCCTGCCTGCCAGGAGTCCGGCCTGCCGAGCGCTCCTTTGGTGCCGCCGAACGAGGTCTTCGCCGGAACACGCACGCGCCTTCTGTCGGAGTTGAGCGCCTTCGATCCCAACGACAAGCGTGGTCCGCGGCATCCAGAAAATTCGGGGATGGAGGACACCGAATGCGCTGGCAACGAGGTCCGGTACGAGATCCGCTTCGAGAACTTGGCCTCTGCCACTGCGGCCGCCTGGGACGTGAGGATTCTCGACACGATCGACGACGTGGTCTTTGACCTCAAGACGTTTCGCTTCCTCGAGGTGGTGCTACCGGGCAAGAGCTTTCCGTTGACGACGGTGGAGGAAAGCAACGTCTTCGTGCCCTCGACGGGTGTCAGTGGTGCCAGCGAGACGGTCGAGGGCGTTGGTGTCAGCAACGCGGTCTGTGTGAATGTGAAGGGCTCTTTCGATCCGGTCACGGGCCGCCTGGAGTGCCTTCTTGAGGCGGTTGACCCGTTCACAGGCGGCGCGCCCTCGAGTCCCCTCCTGGGCGTCGTTGCTCCGGGCGAACACGGCTCGCTTTCGTTCGCGGTGACGCTGGATTCGAGCGGCGATATTGACGAGGGCACCGAGGTGAAGAATTCAGGTGAGATCATCTTTGATACGAATGTGCCCGTGGTGACCAACGAGTTCAAGAACCGCTATAGCCGCTGTTTGCCCGAGGTGCCCCACAGCCCCGTTCCCAACGATCGAGTGGACCGCGGCGTCGGTGTTGACCTTGCGCTGGGTTGGGCCAGCGCGCACGCCGAGACTTTCGACGTCTTCCTTGCTCCAGCCGGGGGGCAGCTGACGAAGCGTGCCTCGGGGCTTCGAGTGCGGGGCTTTCGGCCGACGGGGCTTGCGAGCAACACAATCTACCAGTGGCAGGTCGTCGCCAGGAACGCGAGGGGTGCGAAGAGTGGACCCGTATGGCGCTTCTTCACCGGCGCGGTGACCGCTGTTAGCTTCCGACGAGGCGATTCGAACCAGGACGGCAAGGAGGACATCTCCGACGCGGTTTTCCTGCTCAAGCACCTGTTCTCCGGCGGTATCACCCTGTCGTGCGAGAAGGCCGCCGACATGGACGACTCGGGAATTCTCGACATCACGGACGCGGTGAGACTCCTCGGCCACTTGTTCCTCGGCGCCCCGCCCCTGCCGCCGCCCTTCTTGACGTGTGGCAAGGACGGAACCTCCGATTCGCTCAAGTGCCCGGATTTCACGGGGTGCCCGTAGCGCTGGCTCCCGCGTGGGTGCCGACCTGCACCCAACTTGCCGATATCGCCTCTACCCCGGTGCTGGCAACTCAGTCGAGCGGACTGGACTGGCGGCCTGTCATGGCCGCTGTGTCTCGCGCAGAAGGCGGCTAACGTAAGGCAGAAGCTGCTTCTTGCGGCTGACGATGCCGCGCAGCTCGAAGATGTCTCGCTCGTGCTCCTTGCGCGGGTAGGCGACGGAGTCCACAAGTTTGCGATTCCCCGCCGCAATAAGCACGCTGTCGTGACTTAAGAGGTCCGTCACCAGGACGCAAGACAAATCAAACTTGTGCTCGCGGTTGAGCTCCTTGAGCGCGCTGCGCAACTCCTCCTTTTTCTTCCAGAAGAGCTCGAGACCTTGCTCCTCGACTTGCGCCAAGCCGATTCGCCAACCATTCTCCTCATAGATCTTCAAGTCGGACTGGAGTGCCTGCCTCGGCGTGCTGGATTGGAGCACCGAGCCTGCCGCAAAGAGCTCGGCGGCGAACGCCTCCAGAGGCTGCTCCACGAACCCGCCCACCCACTTGAGCATATCCGCGTCGAGCGGCGTTGTGGTGGGAGACTTGAGGTGAAGCGTGTCCGAGATGATCCCCGAGGCCATGCACAGTGCGATGCCGGGAGTCGGGTTCAACCCCGCGTTGCGGTAAGCGCGTGCCACGAGCGTGCAGGTCGAGCCGACGGGTTCATTGATAAACCGAATCGGCTCGTGGGAGACAAGGCTCCCCCCGAGGCGATGGTGGTCGAGCACCTCGACGATTTCGGCCTCCTCCGCTCCCGCGACAGCCTGTGTCAGCTCGTTGTGGTCGACGAGGATTAGCTTTGTGGTCCGCGGGTGGAGAATGTCGACGCGCGACAGGACTCCGACGAGAATCCCCTTCTCGTCGAGCACGGGAAAGAGTGCCTGGCGAAGGGCCCCCTGCATGCGAGTCCGAACCTCCTGGAGAGGGGTCGACTCCTCGAAGGAGATGAAATCAGTCTGCATTGCAAGCCGGATCGGCTTGGAGCACTTCATGAGGAGTGTTGTGGTTGCCGTGTCGTGCGGGCTTATGAGCACGTTGACTCCACGTTCCTTGGCGCGGCGCAGGCGATCCCTGGGTAGCTTGTTGCCACCCGTGATGATGAGCGCGTAGACGCCTTGCTCGATCGCGGGCCTCTGTACGTTGGGCCGATCGCCGGCGACGACGATCAAGCTCTCGGGATCGTAGCTCTCGATCCTCGCCGTGAAGCGCTTGGCGCTGAATGCCGCCACGGTCACGAAAAACTCTGCCTCGCGGTCGCAGTCCACCTGGTTCTGGAACTTCCCGCCCAGAACACGCGCGATCCGCGAGAGGCTGCTCTCGACGACACGGGCACGGTCAAGGTCTGCGCGGCCAGGAAGCAGCAGATCGAGCGCCTTTTGAATCGACAGAATGCCCTTCAAGCGGCGATCGCGGTCGATCACCGGCAGTCGTGTGATGTTATGCTCGCGCAGGCGGTTGAAGGTCTCGTAGAGAGACTCTAGCTCCTCGGCGACAACGACTTGGCGCTGGCACACCTCCCCCGCAGTGGGCCGGACGCTGAGGACGAGGCGGGGGGGGCGTTCTCCCGCACGGGAAAGCGCGAAAAGCGTGCGCGGCCCCGCCTCACCGCACGCGGCAGCTTCCACATCAGATTGCCCCTGAATGCGTAGAAGCGCCGCGTAGGCCACGGCGGCGCAAATCGCGTCCGTGTCTGGATTTTTGTGGCCGATGACGAGAGTACTCATGGAGGGAGAAGAGTTTACCCTGCGCGCATTCCAGTTCCCGCGAAGAAAACCCAAACGGCGTCATCCCCGAGTCACCCTGTACAATCGGGCTCTCCGTGAGATCTCCCGCGAAAAGTTCGCGAAGGCAATGAAGGACGAAGTAAAGGAGCTCGATGTTTCACAAGGTAACTTCCTGTGGTGGCTGGGTTATTGCAGGGGCGCTGGGTCTTGGAATTGTTGGTGTCGGATCTGAACGAGCCGCTGCCGACGTCTTCGTATACGGGTTGAACTTGAAGGGCAAGCTCACCGTCAATGGAACCGTCCTCGACAGCCTGAAGACGGGTTTCGATGACGATCCCCAGTCCAAGGTGTCGGAGCGGTACGGTGACCTTCTGATCTCCGGATCCGACCGCTACGCGTTGCGCCGCGACGGCGAGATCCACAAGAACGGCAAGAAGCTCTTCAGCTTGCCCTTCAACGCAATCCTTCGCGCTGAATGGGTCAGTCTTGCCCTCCTTGGGAGCAATGTTCATTCACTTCGCGAAGATGGCCAGCTCAGCTCCAACAGCTCCATCGTGGCCTCGCTGCCAACGGAAAAGGGTGGTTTCGTTTTCCCCTTTTCGAGGTTGATCGCAAACGGCACGGACCTTTATTCGCTCCGCGTCGACGGCGCTATCTTCAAGAATGGCACAGTCGCTCCGCTTTTTGAGCTACAGGGTGGAAATGGGATCACGGGCTCGGCCGATGGCCGCAGTCTCGAGACGGTATGGTTGCGCCTCGCCGTGAGCCCTTCCGACGGCGACCTCTACGCGCTTCGCGCTGACGGTGTCATTTTCAAGGGAAACTTGCCCCCCGCAAACGCCACGGAGGCCAGGGGTACTCTCGTGACCAAGCTTCCCTTCCCGGCCGCGACCCCCATTACCCCGGGCGAGTTGTACGTGGATTTCGGCTTCAACGCCGACGGGAAATGGTTCGCGCTGAGGGCGAACGGAGAGATCTTCAACGAGCTCAGCGTGCTCAGCTCCGTCGTCGACCTTCCGGGTGATGCCACCAGCTCGGGGACTGCGTATCAAGACTTGGCCTTCCTTGGAAACGACTACTGGTCGATCCGGGGAGATGGCCGCGTCTACAAGAACATTTCGCTTGATGAGGCGTTCGATCTTCCGCAAGAGCTTTACGCGAAAATCGCCATCGGGACCGAGCCGCCGAGCCTCACCTCCTTCAAGAACAGTCCGCCAGTTGTCTCGACCTACAGCGTGACGGCGCTCGAGGGATCCGCGCTTTCGATCCCCGTCCTGTTGACCGATACCGACAAGCCCGCGGAGGACGTGATCGTGCTGCCCCTTGCCATCCCGCCGGGCTCCTCTTTCGACGAGGAGACGCGCACGCTTCTCTGGGAGAACGTGGGCCCTGTTGGCAAGTACTTGCTCCTCGTGAGCGTCTTTGATGGAGTGAAGAAGGCCAAGGTCTACAAGTACCCCATCAGGGTCATCCCCCTCGATTCGGACCCCGCGAAAAACAAGCCGCCGATCGTGGCGAAGATCAAGAAGGTGCAAGCCCTCGTGGACGTCGAGCTCCGTCTGCCGATCCTGGCCGCCGACCCCGATGGCGACGAGGTGACCATCACTCCGGTCACGGCGGTCTATCCCTTCACCGCGGGCGCATCCTTTGACGCGGAGACGAGCGTGTTCACGTGGACGCCGACGATCGGGGACGTCGGAAAGACCAAGGTGCGCTTCCTCCTGAGCGATGGTCTCAAGGTGAAGGCACTGACGGTTCCGATCAGCGTGCTCAGCCCGCTGAACTTCTGACAGGCCACCACGGGCTCGACCCCGCACCCAAGTTTCACCCTTCTGTTGAGATGTCCCTCAAGCTCGAGTAGCTTCAGCCGACCGGCTGTCGAACAGGCTGCGGCAGAGCGAAAGAGCCGCCGCCTAGCGAGAAGGATTTCGTATGCGCAATGGCATCGTTGGCGTCGTCGTCACGGCCTGGATCGTCACCCAGGGAGCCGCAACCTTCGCGGAAGACGTCTATCTCAAGGTGCCGCTCATCGAGCTCAAGTGGGCCGAGGGCACGTCGCCACAGGATTTGGACTTCTCCCGCTCCCGATGGGCATGGCAGCGAGTGACCAGCTCGGGCTCGATGACCATGACCTTGCTCGATGGCACCGCCGAGGCCTACCTGCTCTCCGCCGATCCCAGTCTCGGCGACCTTTCGGACCTGGTCCTGCGCCTCGAGTCGTCCCGCGAGGTGAAAGGTCGGATGCGGCTCGGCGACGGGGGCGCGGGCCCTGATCGAACAGTTGAGTTCTCGGTGCCCACTTCCAAGGGGGATCCGGCGCACCGGAAGGATTTTTTGCGCGCGAAGGAGCAACACCATCGCGCTCTCGCCCTTCTGGGCCTGCCCGGGGCGGCATGGTTTCGGCATCAGGCCGAGGCGACCCACAGGGATCGCGTGGCACTCGCAGGGGCCGAGGTCCCCGCGGACAGCGGGACGCAGCAGCCCTGGAGGGTGTCTCGTGAGGGCGACCTCGAGGCGACCTTCAACCTCTTCTCCGGTGGCAGGGCGGTGAGCGAGAACCTGCAGCTCGACCGCGTCCTGAGGAATGTCGAGGGCGGCGAGCTCTCGGTGGATGTCTTGACGCTCGAGGGGATCACCACCGCCGCCATGGACTGGAGAGCGCTTGTCAAGGATTTGAAGCCTGCGCTTGATCCGCTCGCCTCGCTCATTCCTGCCGACCAGCACGCCGTATTCTTCGCGTCGTTCCAGGCGATGCTGGACCTTCTCGACGAGGCCGACAGGCACGGGACGCCGGTCCTCGAGCTCCTCGAGTCGCGCTCGGAGGACTCGCTCACCAGGGAACGCTACGAGCGGCAGCTCTTACTCGGCATGAGCGACCTGGGCCGCCTGCTCGGGCCGGCCGTCGTGGCGAGCGTGGCCTTCACAGGCTCCGATCCATACCTGCGAATGGGCTCCGATATCGCGGTGCTCTTCGAGACTCGCGCCGCCGAGGTCCTCAAGGGCTTCGTGGAGGCGAAGCAGGCGGCAGCCCTCAAGGCCAACCCCTCTGCAAGAAGGCTCGAGGGCGACGTGGAAGGCATGGCCTACAGGGCCGTGGTCTCCCCGGATCGCTCGATCTCGTCCTACCTCGCGGTGAAGGGTTCAACCGTCATGGTCACCAACTCCAGGGTGCAGCTTCGCAGGATCGCGGAGGCGTCGAGTGAGAAGGGGCCCAACCTGGCGTCGTCCGACGAATACATCTACTTCCGCGACCGCTACAAGCGCGGCGAGAGCGACGAGAACGCGTTCTTGATTCTCACCGATGCCACGATTCGCCGCTGGTCGAGCGCGCAGTCCCGTATCGCGGATTCGCGCCGCGTGCGTGCGGCTGCGGCTCTCGCGGCGCTCACAGCGGAGCGGATCAACGAAATAGTCGCCGGTACCGTGAAGGAAGGCCCCATCGAGACCGATCTATCCATTCCCGGTGGCGGAGCTTTCCGCATGACGGCGAAGGGCCCGATTTCGGAAAACTACGGCTCGCTCGAGTTCATGACACCGGTCGCCGAGCTTGCGATCCTGAAGGCCACGGCTGCCGAGGCCGCTGCCTACAGGCGCTTCCGGGACAGTTACCAGCAGAACTGGCGACAGTTTTTTGATCCGATTGCGATTCGATTCAGCGTCGCAAGAGAGAAGCTCGGCCTCGACCTGACCGTGTTGCCCTTGATTGCCGGCACGGACTACAGGGACTTCATCGACCTCACCAGGGGCGGCGAGATCAAGGCCCGCCACGGCGACCCGCACCCGGAGACGCTGTTTCACATAGCGCTCGGGATCAATCCGCAGTCGCGGCTGCTTCAGATGGCGGGAGGATTCGCCTCCAGCATGGTGCCAGGCTTGAAAACAAGCCCTTTTGCGTGGCTCGGCGGATCCATCTCGATCTACGCCGACCAGGACTCAAAGTGGGCTACCCTGGCGCAGAGTGTCGCCAAAGATGGCCGCGTGAACGAGATGGAGGCTCTGTCCAATCTGCCACTGGCTCTTCACTTTGAAGTCAACGACGGCCTCGGGGTGACGGCGTTTCTCGCAACGCTTCGAGCCTTCATCGAGCAGTCCGCGCCGGGGCAAGCGCAGTGGGAGACGCGTCTCTACAAGGAAGTCCCCTATGTGCGCGTGGGGCCAACCGAAAATGCCGCGCGAGATGCGGACGCTCCGCGAGACATGGCGGTCTACTATGCGGTGGGGGGAGGATCCCTCGTCTTTACCCTGAACGAGGAGCTCCTGAAACGGGCTATCGACCGGCGTATCGCCCGCAGGGCGGCCGGGAAGGAAGGCAGGGACGATGCTTCGAGCGCTGTCCCCAGCGATCCTTCGAACCCGTGGCTCGGCACGAGCCTCGCCCTGAGGGCCGACCGCAAGGCGCTCGATGTGGTGGCCGGCCTGACGCGGGAGGACTACGCGAGGTCTGTTCGTGAGAAGTCCTGGGCCAATCTGTCGATTTTGAATGAATGGCGCCGGCTCTTCCCGAAGGAGGATCCAGTCCGCGTCCACGAGCGGCTCTGGGGCACCCGGCTCCTCTGCCCGGCCGGCGGCAAGTACGTCTGGAACGCAGAGGCGCTCACGATGGAGTCGACTGCTTGCGGTCATCCCTGGGCCCCGAAGGGTGGGGAGACTCTCCCAAACGCCCTCCTCGACTTCCAGAGTGGCAGCCTTGGCGTGACCTTTGAAAAAGACGGCCTCCGGGCAAGGGCGGTGATGGACCGCAAGCCCGGCGGGCGTTGAGGGGTTTTTTCACTCGAATGCGGGGGAGCCTTCCGCTATCTTCGGCACTCCCCGAAATAGGCTCTGCTCTCTTGCATGATCGTCCGAAACCCCACCCACGCTCAAGTCCGCCCCTCCACTCATCTGGCGACGCGCGGTTTCCTCTTGGTCCTGGCCATGAGCTATTTGCTCGTGTCCGGTAACGGATGGGCAAGCATCCGGAGCTTGATCCCCTGCTTCGAGCCTGGAAATTTTCAACTCAGCGCCGCCTGCGCGGGGAGCGCCTGCTGCTGCCCGAATTTCTCGAGCTGCCGGGCGGGGCGATGCTGTTGTAGCGCGCTTGAGCCGGTGACGGACCGCGGCCCTGACTCGACTCCGACCCCGCCGGAACCTGGTGCGAGCCTCCTGGCGTCGCGATGCGGGGGTGGCATGCCGGTGGACACCCTGACTGGAATCGCGAAGGTCTCCCCTCACAAGCTGCTGGAGTCTCGACCTGCCACGCTCTCCGGCTCTCCGAGAGTGTTCGGCCCGGCAGTGGAGCCGTCTCTACCCTCACGGAGCTGCGAGCCGCCCGTGAAAGTCCCGCGGACGGCGCCGATCGTCCTTTGGTGATCGGTTTTCCAGCCTCGCCCCCACGTTGGGGCGCGGTCCACGTATTTCAACACTCCGGAGGGACACCATGTCCACACAGAGACTCCTTGCCCGGCGCTGGCAGGCAGCGCTTCCGTTTCTTTTCACCACGGTTCTTCTTGAGATCACGCCCCTCGAGCTTCAGGCTGACCATGGGCCCGGGACGACTGGGGGCTCGAGCACGCAGTCGGGCGAAACTTTGAAGCAAGGCTCGGTCGCCTTCGCATTGCGCTGGAATTACACGCACTTCGAGACCTTGAATTCGAGCCAGATTGCTCACCGCGCTGCGAAAGTCGACGACGAGCATGCACATTTCGATGCGCTCCGGTGGAGCTTGCTCACCACCTTTGAGCTTTCCCTTGGCGTTCTCGACGACTTGCAGCTCTCACTCTCGACGGGGTTTTACAGGGGCGACGACCTCCGTGAAGGGCATGTCGAGGACACGGGCGAGACCGAAACGCACGATCACGGCGATATCGTCGGGTGGACCGACCTGTGGTTGAGTGGGAAGTACCGCTTCCTGAAGGGACCCCAGGGGCACGTCTCGGCGTTGGCTGGCGTGAAGCTTCCCAGCGGCCGCGACGACGTGCGCGGCGAGGGGGACGAGAAGCTCGAACCTTCACTCCAGCCTGGAAGCGGCGCGTTCGATTTTCTTGCCGGCGTCGCCTACTCCGTCTGGCTCGTTGAGAGGATCTTGCTGGACTCCAGCGTCAGCTACACATTTCGGACCGAGGACGATGACTTCAAGGTGGGCGATCGGGTCGACGCGGGCTTTGCCGTGACCTACCGCCTGTTCGAGGATCCGAAGAGGTTTCCACAGGTGGCGCTATTCCTGGAGCCAAGCATCCGGCACGTGCTCAAGAACGAGGAGGATGGCCACCGGCTCAAGAACACAGGCGGGACAGTTCTTTTCATCACGCCTGGCGCGCGTGTGGGCATTACCGAGCGCATGTCGTTCCTGCTCGGACCTCAGATACCCGTGCTGCAGGTCCTCAACGACGAGCAGCAGGAGACACGGATCCAGGTGCTTGGCGAACTTAATTTCACGTTTTGAGGTCACCTGGGATGACATCCGTTCAGAGAATGAAACGCTTCAGACTTCCGGCGGTGCTCCTGTGGGGCCTGGCCGGCTGTGCCACCTTGCCGGAAGATTCACGCCCGCAAGCGGCGGACTCGGTCTGTCTTTACAACCGCGACCTGGGCTGTGTTCGGCTGCGTGTGGACTCGACGACGCCTCGCGCTGTCTACAAGGGGAAGACCTACTACTTCTGCGCCGACGCCTGCCGCGAGGATTTCGAGAGAGAGCCCGAGAAGTATGTGTCGGCCCTTCTCGCGTCGAAGTACGGCCAGGCTCAATAAACAGCACGCTGCGTGCGGAATGCGTCGTGACCTGTCGGGGGGGTCGCGACTTCTTCCTCAACAAAAAAGCGCCGCGTTATCAGGCGGTTGCCCCCGCAACATTTCTGGGGCTAAAGCTACTGATATCCATTCACCTTGCCGACTACATCCAGGGTGAATCCCCCACCCGGAATGCAACAACAGGGCAACCCGTCAGGAGAATGCCATGCTAGAGACTATTTCAACGGTACAACGCTCGCTCAAAGGTAAAGACGTCGAGATCGTTTGTCTGCGCGGACGCCTGGACGCCGCCTCGGCACCGGAGCTTCGCGAAGAGTTTCGCGAGTTCATCGCATCAGGGCACAGCCGATTGGTGCTCGAGTTCTCCGGAGCCTCCTTCATCGACTCCAGCGGGATCAGCGTGATCATCACGCTGCTCAAGGCTGCCACGGTCGCTGGCGGTGATGTTGTGCTGGCCCGGCTGTCGCCCCCCGTGCGCTCCATCCTCGAGCTCACGAGACTGAACAAGGTCTTCCGAATCTTTGACGACGTTGATTCGGCCTGCGACTCTTTCGCACCCTAGACAATCCACCCTCAGAGCGCCGAGGAGTATTTTTTCATGCCCAGCAGAGTGAAGCGCGATAACGCTACTTCCAGCGTCACACTTCGCGCGGCCATCCAGCACCACGCCCGATACACCCTGGCAAAGGAATGGGAGCACCTCAATAACAATGAGGTCATGCAGGCTGTCTCCTACGCGGTCAGGGACATCGTGATTGACCGAATGTTGGAGACAGAACGGCGAATCTCCCGGGAAAAACCGAAGCGACTCTACTACCTCTCGATAGAGTTTCTCATGGGGCAGTCGCTTCGAAACAACCTTGTCAACCTTGGTCTCTTCGACAAGTGCGCCCGGGCCTTGCACGGGCTGGGATTCGACATCGAGGAAGTTTGCGAAGTCGAGCGGGACGCGGCGCTCGGCAACGGCGGGCTCGGCCGCCTCGCCGCGTGCTTTCTTGATTCTCTGGCCACCCTTGAGCTGCCGGGTTACGGCTATGGGATCGACTACGAGTTTGGGCTCTTCCGACAGGAGATCCGAAATGGCCATCAGCGCGAAAGACCCGATTCGTGGCGATCCTCGGGCACTGCGTGGCGAGTTCGAAGGCCGGAAGAATGCTGCATGATTCCTCTCTATGGACACGTGTCCCCGGGCATCGACAAGGATGGCAACCACAACCCAATGTGGTTGGATTGGCAGATCCTTGTTGGCATCCCGCAGGACATGCCCATCGTGGGGTACGAGGGCCAGGTTGTGAACCGCCTGCGTCTTTACGCGGCAAAGGCTCCCGACGAGTTCAATATCGATATCTTCAATGCAGGCGACTATATCCGTGCGGTGGAGTCGGGAGTCGCTTCTGAATCGGTCACCAAGGTGCTTTACCCCTCGGACTCGGTGGACTCGGGGAAAGAGCTGCGGTTGATCCAGGAGTACTTTTTCGTCGCCTGCGCCCTGCGAGACATACTGAGGAACTTCCTGGCGGAGAACGAGAATCTGAGCGCCTTCCCGGACAAGGTCGCGATTCAGATCAATGACACTCACCCGGCTCTTGCTGTTGCGGAGCTGATGCGGCTCCTGGTCGACGAGAAGGACCTGCCGTGGGAGATGGCGTGGGACATCACGCGGCGCACGATGGGCTACACGAATCATACCCTTCTTCCCGAGGCGCTGGAAAAGTGGCCCGTACAGCTTCTTGAGAAGGTGATTCCACGTCACCTTCAGATCATCTACGAAATCAATCACCGCTTTCTTGAGAAAGTGGCTCAACGCTGGCCGGGCGATTCGCGACGCCTCCGTGAACTTTCGCTCATCGAGGAGGGCGACAGGAAGCACGTTCGCATGGCGCACCTCGCCATCGTGGGTAGTCACTCCATCAATGGCGTCGCGGAGCTTCATACAAAGCTCTTGCGTGCGAATGTCGTCCCTGGATTCAACGAGCTCTGGCCGAAGCGATTCAACAACAAGACCAACGGCATCAGTCAGCGAAGATGGTTGCTCGGTGCCAATCCTGGCCTGTCGGCGCTCGTCTCGGAGGTGGTCGGAGACGGGTGGATTCGCAATCTGGAGGAGCTTCGCGGCCTGGAAAAAGTCGCGGAGGACGCATCTTTTCAGCAGGCCTTCCGTGCCGTGAAGCTGAAGAAGAAGGAAGATCTGGCGCTGGCGATTGCCAGGACGGTTAACCTCAAGGTCGACCCTGCTTCCGTCTTCGACTGCCATGCGAAGCGTATCCACGAATACAAGAGGCAGCTTCTCAACGTGCTCAACATCGTCTACCAGTACGTGCGCATCGTTGAGGACTCCCGCCATCTGGAAGCACCCAAGACTCACGTCTTCGCCGGCAAGGCCGCTCCCGGCTACTGGACTGCCAAGCAGATTATCCGGCTAATTCACGCCGTCGGCGCGGTGATCAACAAGGACCCGCGCACCCGGGGGCAGCTCAGGGTGGTGTTCATGCCGGACTACCGGGTTTCGCTTGCGGAGCGGCTCATTCCGGCTGCTGACCTGAGCGAGCAGATCTCCACCGCGGGCCTGGAAGCCTCGGGGACC
>SXIK01000057.1 GCA_005772855.1 Planctomycetia bacterium
AGCGCACCCTTGGATTTCCTGTCCCCGGAGGGCTCCGCGCTGGAGCAGGAGCAGAGTAGAGCATGCGGCAGCCACCATGAGACACCGGATTGCATTTTTCAATGAATCCTCAAAATCGACCCGAGACCCAATCCCAGCGCACTTCATCGTTTTTCTCCTCGTGCAATACAATCAAAACCCGCCAACCCAGGTGTAAGCTTTGGGCCCTGGCGCCACGGTTCATGCTAGAACGGATTGCCCTGAATCAGGGCTACACCCCGAACCAGACTGGGTCGGAATGCATGCGCTTTCATGCAAGGGTCCATTGAAACAAGGAATCTAGTGTGTAGACTCCGATCAAGAAGAACCAGTAAAACCTTGCGCCAAGGTACCCGGGGGGCGGAATTGGCGCGACCAATACTCGAAGAAGGCAAGCGGGAGATAGGGCCGATTTTAGGGCCGGTTGGTCCAAGGTCAAGGGCCAATTGGCCGCGGGAAGCCCAGGAGACTGCGAAAAAGTCCACGACTTTCTGGCAATCTTGCCGGCCGAATCAAACTGCGCAGCGCCTGAGCAGTGGCCGGTCACTTGAAAAGATCGAGGCCTTCGACGAAGTCCGATCTCGGTGGCGGAGCCCCACCAGTCCGGACTGCCCTTGGAGTGTCCAGCATGTCGTAAATCCATGCCGTAAACACGTAAAAGACACCCGCAAGGGCAATCGTGCCGCCCGTCCCGTACAGCGAGTAGGCAAAGCCTTTCTGATCGTTTCGATCGAGCGCGTAGCCAGCGAAGCCAAGGCCACCACCGACCGCGGTAAGGACGTAGCCGAATTCGCCAATCCGAAACAGTTTGCCGGCAGTTGCGTGGTCGCCAGCGTAGTAGTGTCCCAAGCCGTGCACAAGGATCCCGGGGAAAATTGCAAGCAGCTCTCCCACGATGACAGAGCCCGCGGGCTTCTTCGCCTCGGGCACGGGGAGCTCATCTTCCCTCAAAGGAAGCCGCTCATGGGCTTGAGTCAACACCTCACGAGCTCCATTCACCAGCGAAACGTCGATGCTGCCTGACGGCAGACTACAGCCCACTAGAAAGCCCAAAGGAAGCCAACCGATGCGCCACGCTCTCGTTGCCATGGGACTCGAAATGTAAGCAAGTTCACCCAAAAGGAAAGAACAAAGCCAAAATCACCCGACACGAAAAAAACAATCCCGCGGCCCGAGGGGTGAGCCTGCGAACCGCGGGATTGCCGAATAACGGACTTCTCGTTCCGCTTTACTTTTCGTTGAATTCGAAGGTCCTGAGTGATTCCTCGATCAAGGGAGCTGCGGACTCGCTGCCCAGCGCCGGCACGAACGAGGAGACAAGCCAGGTGGCCTGCTTCCCCTCGACGAGAATCTGCCGAACGATCGCCGTGCGACCCCACCGGGTCCCGCGGCCAAGGAGTTCATGGGCCTGAAGTCCTCCCTGCGATCTGGGTCCTTCATTCAATAGCTCGAAGTCCTCGAGGAGCTGCGCGTTCTCCTCCTTTACAATCGCGACATATTCGGAAACCGTAAGTGGTCCCTTCGACACCCTGATCGCGTGGAGGCTTGGACGAAACCCGTCCGCGATTGGAGCCGCCCAGAGGAAGTCCTCTTTCTTCTCGGCGACCCAACCCTTCGGAGGTCGAAACGCGAGGCCAAGAGCCTCGTCCTCGAATCGGGCGCCCAGCAGGTCGTCGGGCCTCACGACAGTCTCGACCGCGACCTGTTGGCCATCGCCGGGAGTAGCGCCCGACGATTCGTCTTCGCGCTTCGGGGGCCCGCTTGCGTTGATCACGAACTTCCTTACCAGGCTTTCTGGGTCCATCGGGAGCTCATCGGGTTCCTGAGTAGTGCCGAGAATTCCAATCATGCCCTCGACGGGCCCTTCAGGTCCTGCCACACTTTCGCGCTCTTGAAGCTTCTTCTCCTCACTTGGTTCATAGACGATGGACTCGATGAATCGCTGGTGAATCGTCACCTTGCCATTCTCCCAGCCCATCACGATCAAACCATCGGCACGCTCAATGATCGGCCCCTGGATGATGTAGCCGTTCTTCATGAAGACGTTCCCGGCCCGCGCGCTTGCGCTCAGGCAGAAAATGAGAACCCCGAGAGCGCACACCGTTCGCGGTAAATTATTCATGTTTCACCTCACCCCCGAAACCAAGGTCCAGGGCAGCTATCAACCTGCCTCGGAATGCCTGTTTCGCTTCCAATCGTTCGTCCCCCTGTGCTGACTCGCCGGACGTGGGTCGCACCTCTGGATTCAGATGGGGATTCGTGCCAGTCAAGGCGGTTTCTACCGGCGGGGTAACCTTCGTCGTTTCCGGCACTGTAACGCCAGAGACAGACTGGAACGTTTGGCCATTCTGCAGGCCACCCATGTACCAGAAACCCGTCGCTGATATTGCCAGGAGCGCCGCAGCGGCCATGGTCGGCTTGAACCAAGCCCGTGACCTTGCGAAGCTCACCGGCTCGGCTCCGGGCAAACCATTCTCCCGCAATTCCTGCGCCAGCGCGGCCTCTTCGCTACCCAAGCCGCCTTCGTGACCAACCGGTACTGCCAACAACTCCGAGGTATTGCCGGCCGCCTCAGCAAGCACCTGATCGTCCAGCTCGGCAGCCAGGTCGTCGAGGTCTTGCGTCTCCCGCCCCTCGACCGACTCGCTCTCCACGTTTGTGATCTCCGTGGTGTTGCCGGGACAGATATTCTCGGTGTCTGCGCCAATCACGGATTCAGTCTCGAGCGTCATGGTCTCGGACGCAGCAATGTCACTCGTTTCCGCCGCCTCATCCGAGGCGGTATCGTCCAGGGCCTCCGTCTCGACGACCGGGATCTCACTCGTGTCGCCTTCGGGGAGGATCACATACACCTCATCGCCAGCTTCCTCATCCACCAGCGTTACAGCCGTCTCTGGCGTCACACTCGGCGCGAGTGAGTCTTCGGGGTTGAGGACAACCAAGTCGGTCAACTCCTCGGACTGTTGCTCGCCAATCTGAGGAACCTCATTTTCCTTGCTGTCCTCTGGTTCTCGGGCTTCTCTTTTTTTCTTTGCCATGGAATCCGCCTCCCGCTGACGATCCTCTCTTGCGTAAACCCTCTCGGCATAGCAACTTGAGCCCTGGCAGAACCCAAGGAGCCTGACAAGAATACAATGTTCGTGTGAAACCCGTCAAACGACTGCGTTCTTCAGCCAACGGGAAGCCACAGAAGCCTTTTCGACGCAACGATCGCTCTTGCTTGACCGTCCTACAAGATATACTCCTTTCGGGGGGAAAAGAGACCTCCCCCGCACGGGTCGCCTGGCAGCGTCCTCCTCCTCGGCGCCCGATGAGGGCCGAGTGCCTCCGGCGCCGATTGGGAGGGAGTCCTGGCCAAGATGTCCCGATTTTGGCCACATGGAGCACAAGCCCGTAATCCGCTGGAATCCCATGACGGATAGCAAGGAATCCACAAGGAGCGATTCATTCGAACAGGACGCCTTCTGGGTCCGCATGATCCTGCGCGAAATGGATCCCGCGCAACGCGAAGAGTGTTTTCGGAGCCTCATGGTCAAGTACTGGCGGCTTGTCGGCGTCATGGTTGCACAGCGTCTGGGGAATGATCGCCGGGATGCCGAAGATGTGACGCAGGAGGCGTTTTTTCGGGCTTTTCGTTCCTTGAAGCAGCTGAGCGAACCTACGGCCTTTCTTGGCTGGCTCCTCAAGATCGCCAGGAACCTGGCGACAGACCATTTGCGGACGAAGCGCAGGACCGTTTCTCTGGACGCTCTCGGTGAGTCCTCCGCGCAATTGCAGGGGGCACTTCAGTCGAGACGGAGCCCGGAATTCGAAAAAGCGATCGAGCTCAATGAGGAGACAACGCTTGTCATGCGCGCACTCGCCGAGCTACCAGAATGTTACCGCGAAGTGGTCACCCTCAAGTACATGCAAGGACTCGATGGGAGGGAGATGGCAAGACCCTTGAATGAGCCGGAGGGCACGATCAGGAATCGGCTCTTTCGGGCGCTGGACAAGCTCAGGCGCAGCCTGGATAAACAGAAAGCGTGCAAGTCATGAGCTCAAAGCAGACGCGTCCAGATTGTTCCCGGGTGGAGTCGTTTCTCGATAACTGCTGGGCCGATGGACCGCATTCCTCGATCGCAGGGAACCATGACCCACTCTTGAACGCTCCGGGCTTGCCTCCAGGTATCGGAGAGCATCTGAGCTCTTGCCCAAGATGCAGGGGAATCGCCGAGGAGATCGGCCGAGTCGATGTGTCGCTCCAGAATAGCTTCGAAACGCTCGGGGGCTTCATGGGGCCGCCCTGCATGGGGTCCATCGAGGCGACGATCGTACGCCTGCGTGAGGCTGGCCCGGACGTCACGCTGATTCGCAAGGTACGCCGGCCCTTGCGAATGCTTCTTTGGGGCTCCTTCTACGCCTTTTCACTCATCGCCTGCTGCGCTCTGGCCATTACGGCTTACAAGGCCTTCGTGGCAGCGCGTTGAATCAGAAGTCCGCGCGGTTTGCGGCCGGCACGATGGCAGAGCTCGAGAAGCCAACCGGCAGGGCGTCAAGCCGCCGGAGGGCCTGCCTCTCCCCGTTCAGACAACAGCTACTCCTTCGCAGCTCGCATGGACGCTGTAACAAGTAGCTCAGCTTCCAACTCTTCCCGGGACAGGATCCCCTTCCTCATGAGAAGACTCATGAGCACGGAGATCAAGTGATCAGTTGAGACGGGGTCAAGCGTCACTGTCTTCTCCCCCATCAATTCCACCTGCGGCGGTTCGACCCCAGGGGTTTCTGCCCGCGGCTTCTCCGCGCTGACTGAACCTGTCCTGGTGACGCTGGAAAGGGGCTCACGGCGTGCGGGCTCCGACCTGGACTCCGCACTGACGAGCTGACGCGCCACGGACTCCTCGAGCACCAGCGTGTAGAGATCAACGCCCAGGTGCGACTTGATCTTCGAAATCACCTCGGGCGGGACCGGCTGGCCGTGCCCCATGACGATCCGGCGAGAGTCCCCGTTTTGCTGCGGGAAAAACGGCACGAGCAGATACTTTTCCTGCAGGTCTGGAGGAATCTTCTCGAGTAGCTTCCGGTGGACCTTGAGGTCGGAAGGTTTTACACCGCTGGGGTCGAGTGCGTTGTCTGCAGAACACGTATCGCGGGAAGGGTCTGCAGTTGGGTTTATCAAGGCTTCCTCGATCTGCGCGGCTCGAGCAAGACCCAACTTTACAATGATCTCGGAGAGCTGACCTCCGAGAGAACGCTGATAATCCATGGCCGCCTTGAGCTGGCCGTCCGAGATGACCTTTCTGCGAAGTAGCGCCGTGACGAGCTTGTGCTCTTCAGGGGTTCTCTTGAATTCTGCAGTCGGGCTCATTCTTCGATAACTCCGTCAACTGCAATCGTGTCGAGAAACCTCGGTTGAATCAAATGGTTGCTGCACTGTGGACATGAATAAGTTTTCGAGGCCCGATACTTGACAACATTGAAGTGTGACTCACAGATGGGGCAGAGCAGGATGCATTTCCCCTGTTTGCCAAGAATGACAATCACTTGTCTCGCCTTCAACTTTCCTTGCGCCACCAGGACCTCTCCCAGGCAGAAGTGCAGATTGATCTGCGAAAGCCGCTCCTGCTCGAGCACCGCCCCTTCGAGGTCATCGAGGGTAATCAGTCCTGCAAGCAATGTAAGGTCACCGAAGACTCGATTCGACTCTTGTGCCTCGCCTGGCTTTTTCTGGATCTTGCGGATTTTCTTTCTGCGAATCTCGAGGATCGTATTGAGCTGTTCGAGCTTGAGATAGCCTTTCTCAAGCAAGATATCGCCGATGAATCTGGGAGTCGCATCGGTCCGTTGAATCGTCAGACATTCGTCCAACTGATCCTGCCGCAAGTACTTGTTGAAAATGGCAATCCTGCCGAAGAGAGTTTCGTCTAGCGTGACCATGACGCCTCGGGTACGGGTGAGGTAAATGCTGCACAAGACTACGATGGCTTCCGGGGCTCATGCCATTAACTCCACGATCACCCGATCGGCAACACATAGGCCTTCCCGCGTAAGCCGGATAATATCGCCACTTACCTGCAGGAGCCCCAGAGCAGCCAATCGTTCGAACGCACCGTTGGAATAGCGAGAGAGGCTTGTTCCCGAAAGGCTTTCAAAGACTGAAAGCGAGAGCCCGCCGCTCGTTCGCAACCACATCATCAAGTGCTCGCGAATGCGCTCGTCGAGGCCCAGCCTCTCCTCCGCTCGAGGGGGAATTCCAACCCGCTCAATGCCTTGCACATAACCCCGGAGGTCGCGAAGGTTTGAATATCGCCGAAGGCCAATGGTCGACGTGGCCCCGGGCCCCACGCCGTAGTAATCGTCCTGACGCCAGTAGGCCTGGTTGTGTGCCGATCTATGCCCTGCTCTGGCAAAACTCGACACCTCATAGTGCTCGTAGCCGGCATCGCCAAGGCGGTCAATCGCAAGGAGGTACATTTCCCGCTCCACCTCCTCCGGTTGAGCGGCGAACTCACCCCGCTCGATGCTGAGGGTAAGCGGCGTGTTGGGCTCATGGATCAGCGAGTAAACTGACAGGTGGTCGGGCGAAAGGTGGATCGCTGCCTCCAGATCACGCTCCCAGAGTTCGATCAGCTCTGTCGGGAGGCCAAAGATGAGGTCAAAGCTGATGCTCTGAATCTTCTCTCGAAGCATCCCGTAGACCCGGCGAATATCGTCAGGTCCATGACGGCGTCCCAGAAGTTTGAGGAGCGGGGCGTCAAAAGTCTGCGCCCCGAAGCTAACGCGATTCACCCCCGCCTGAGCCAGAAGATCGATCTTTTGCCTGTTCGCAGACTTTGGGTTGACTTCAAAGGTGTACTCCTGGGCCGGCGAGCGAAACGGCGCCAAGGCTTCAAGCAAGCTCTCGAGCTGCTCCTCCCGGAGAGCCGAGGGTGTGCCTCCTCCAACATAGATCGTCGGTGGCACCCAATCCCTCGGAAGGGTTGCAAGCTCCTTCGCGAGGGCCCCGAGGAAGGCTTCTGCGGCATCGTCCCGATAACTCACCCGGTAGAAATCACAATAGCTGCACTCGGAGTGGCAAAAGGGGACATGAACATATAGCGAGGGGGGTGACATTGCGGTTATCGGACCTCTGAACCTTCAACTCACGACCCGCCTTCGCGGGAACGGGAGTCAAGTTGCTCACAAGATGTCCACCTTGTATTGTCAGACAGTAAGTTCTTACACCCGTACAACTCTACACATTTTCGACACCGGCCGCGATGCTCAAGGGCGATCTATCACTTTTCAGCCTGGGCGAAGTTTTCCAGTCGCTTGCGATCAATATGCACACTGGGACGCTCAAGGTCTGTGCTCCGGATGGCAAGGAGAGACTGATCTGTTTTCAGAAGGGTGAAATCGTCTACTACTCGGATGACGCCCGACTCAACCGAGGGCCCCAGATCGGAGAGATCCTTGTGCGCATGCAGTTCATCACGCAGGCGCAACTCGAGGAGGCTCTTCAGCATCAACGCGTACACAAGGGACTCGTTGGCGAGATTCTGATCAAGAAGGGCATTGCGTCCGATGACGATTTGCGGAAGGCCCTCGAGACCCAGGCGCTGGAAGGACTATACACCCTCTTCCTTCAGAGGGAAGGCTCGTTCGAGTTTCAGATGAAGGTCTTGCCGGAAACCCTGCAAGAGGGCATCTGGAAGCAGGCTCCAATTGCGCTCAACACCCAACGCGTGATCATGGAAGGCCTCCGGCAACTCGACGAGTGGGTCACGATCAACCGCCACGTGCTGACATTCGACGAGATCTTCCGCCGAGTCGACGTGTTGGCGGCAACGCCAACGGACCTCACCGGCTTCCTCCTCAAACTCTGCAACGGCATCCGCCCCGTCAGGGAACTCTTCCTCGTTTATCCCCATAGCCGCTTCGAGTGCGCCAAGCTGATTTGTCAGTTCGTTCAGTCGGGTCTGATTCGACCGTTGACGGAGGACGAGTGCCTCACGCTTGCGGACGAAAAGCTCAACGCCAAGCAGTTTCAGCAAGCGACCACCTTCTTGACATTCGCCGCCCAGCTTCAGCCTGCCGCAAGAACCTTTATCTGCCTTGGCGATGCTCTGGCGGGCGCCTTTCAGGAAGCAGCCTCGGGCGCGGCCTACGTGAAAGCTCTTCGGCTTGCTTACGAGCAGGAAGACTTCCAGACGGTCAGCACCATCGCCGACAAACTCATGCCGAGGGGCAACATCGACGACTTCGACCTCGAGCGCATGTTCTTTTCCTACGTGCGGCTGCAGAATTTCAAACGGGCGGCCTCCACGGGCAACCAGTTGGTGGCCATCCGGCAGAAGAGCGGAAGCTACGAACAGGCGGCAGTTGTCATGGAGACGATTGCAGCGATGGACCCAAGCGATCTGAACCTCAAGATCCAGGCCGCCACGCTCTTCGAAAAGGCCGGGAACGTGGAGCTGGCAACGCGCGAGCTCGAACAGGTCGCTCTAATACTCGAGAGTGGCAAGAGATATCGCGAACTGATCAAGATCTTGCGGCTCCTCTCGAAGATCAATCCAAAACGCCAGGATCTCAAGCAGAAGCTCGCAAGCACTCAGTCACGCATCGACCAACTCGAGCGTCGATACAAATTTCGCGTCACCTTGACAGGCCTCACGCTCATCGCTGTACTTGTGCTTGCCGTCGTTCCATTTCTCTACGAGTTGAAGGCCAGAGAGTACTTTGGGCATGCCCAAAGCCTGGAGCAGACGGCCATGCTCACTTCGGACTTCACGCGGGCGAAGGAAGCCTATACGAATATCTTGAAGGGTTACTCTTTCAGCACGAAAGTGGCGGAGGCGCAGGAGGGCATTGACCGTATCTTGCAAGCGGAGCGTACTCACGTCTCGAGGATGACGCTCCAGACCGCCGCCCGTAAAGAAGAGTACGACTCGAAGATGTTTGCGATCACGGAGGAGTTGTCAGGCAGGCTGAAGGAAGCGGAAGGCGCCGAACAGGCTGGAGACTACTTGGCCGCTCACCGGCTCTACAGGCAAATTGTGACTGACTTCACGGATGTTCCGGTCGCGAAGAAGATTTCCTTCCCATTACGCATCACGACAGAGCCCCCTGGGGCCACAGTCTCGATCGACGGAGCAGAGATAGGGAAGTCCCCCGTCATCCACAGGTATCAACCGGGCACCAATATGAACCTTTCGCTTACTCGAACCAGCTGCGTTCCTCTCCAGCAGCCCATTCAGCTACAAGACCAATGGGAGCTCCATTTCAAACTGAGTCGAAAGCACCTCGGCGAGTTCACCCCAGTCGCCGCGATCCACCAGCCCATGGTCACCGCGGCAAGGCATATCGTGGTTGCATCCAGAGACGGCCACCTCTACGGTGTCGACCCCGCGACCAAGTTTGCCTCCTGGCAGCGAGTCGTGGGGCGGTACGGCGACCGCATCTCGGAACTGGAGACACGAGGCGACGAAGTCTATCTGGGCAACGTCAGTGGCGAGGTGAGTGCGATCTCGGCCAAGGACGGCAAGTCCCGTTGGATCGCCAAAGTGGATAGCTCTGTCATTGCAGCGCCCGCTGTCTCGCGCGATGGAAGTCTGGTGGCCGTGGGAACGACATCAGGACTCGTCCATATCCTCTCGAATGAAAACGGAGCGTCCATCGCAAGTATCACGACAGATAATGAGATCGTCGCAAAGCCTCTGTTCGCGGGGCCGTTGCTCCTGACTGGCAGCACCGACAACACCATTTATGCCTATTCCGTCGAGCGAGGCAAGGTGGTTGCAGAGACCGAGCTTCCCGACGACATCGTGGCCGACCTGACGCCCGACGACGCAGACTTTCTGACCGCGACCGTTGATGGGTGCGTCTACCGTCTCAACTCGAGCAGCCTGAGGGTCCTCTGGGCACGGCCGCTGGGCAAGCCCGTCTCCACGGCAATCCGAGTGGGCGCAGAGGGGGTATGCGTGGCTACAGCAGCCGGTCTCGTGTTCCTGCTCGACAGGCAGACCGGGGAAACGCGATGGAAGGTTTCAGCGGGAACAGGCGACGTGACGGGTATCGCTCCGAGTGAGAAATTCCTCTACATCACATTAGAATCGGGCAGGATCGCCGCGCTGGACCACGGGAAGGGCCATCTTGGCTGGACCTATCAGTCCGACGTTTCGTTGCTCGCCCCACCCATTCTCATCGATGGGATCCTCTACGTCGGAGGAATGACGGGCAAGTTCCAGTACATGGAGATGATCGAATGAGCCAGTGGGCAACTCGCGCGGTGGCCCTGTTAACCCTGGCGTTCGCCTCGAGCGTCACGGCGCAATCCACGGCCATTCGAGAGGTTTTGGTCGAAAGGCTCGATTCTGGTTCCTTCGATCCGGATTCGCCAATCCTTGTAACAGGCAAGTACAAGGAGCTCATTGATGGCAATCTCGTCCTTCATGGAACCAGTGTACGATTCCAGCTCATCACACCGGAGCTCAAGAAGCGAGTCCTCGACTTCGTCGCTCACAGGGATAACCTGACGATCATTGGGAAGCTGAGCAGCGCCGGAGCTACCCGACTGATGGAGGTATCCGAGATTTACGCTGCAAGCAGCGACGTCGAGCAATTCTCTGCACAGGAGAAACTCCTCAAGGACGAGAGCCAGGACACCCCTGGACTCGCGCTCGGCCTTGTCAGGAAGATCCTGAACGTTTACCAAGTCCACGCCGACCCAGCCCTGCTCCCCCTAGTCCGGAGGATGTTCTCGCTAAGTTTGGGCAAGGAACCCAGGCGGCTCGACCTTGAGTTGACAGCCGAAAGGCTGGCGGTCGTTCGGCAGGCGCACACGGCCGTTGGCAACATGGAGCTCACGGTTGAGTTGGCCGCTGAGCTAGAAGCATGGAGTAGCGACAAGAGCCCCGTCGAACAATGGCTCAGAAGCTTGAGCGCGCGGCACCGGGGGGGAAAGTGGGTCACTTACTCGGGGCTCAAGCGGAAAGAGGGCTTCGTTGAACACGAAGGCCGCTGGATATCACGCCGTGAGAAGGCGCACCTCATCGCCATGGAGCATTTTCGCAAGGAACGCCAGGCTCTGACGGTCCTCCGGCGGCGCACCGACAAGGAGTACAAACTTCTTGCAGAAAAGGGAGTCGTGGAGAGCGGCATGAAACCCGAGGAAGTGACCGCATCTCTCGGGTTCCCCGATCGAGTCGAACGAAAGGTCTTCGAGAAAGAGGAGTTCGACCAGTGGATCTACGACGGCGAGTATTACTATTTCTACGCTGGCTCGCTGGTGCTTAAACCAGACTGAGCCGCAAAGTGGGGCTGTCTGCCTTGTTACTTCGGGTTCCCATTGACAGGCTGGTCAAGATCCACGTCAGGGTGATGTGGCGGTGTCGGGGCTTCCGGCTCGCTGCGCGCTGGCCCCGGTGATGCCTCTATCTCTCGATCCGGCTCGAGCGCCGGGATCGTGACTGCGTGCGCAACGGGCCGCGATTCTTCAGCTCGAGCCACGAAGAGCCCGGACACCGGGGTCACAAGCTCGGATCCCTCGCCAGGGAGGGCCCCCGCATGTCCGAAGCTGACTTTGCCCACGTGGACGAGCAGCAAGGTCTCCTCGGCGTGGACCGTCAGCTCAAAATGCGTGCCGATGACCGTCGCGTGAGCATGGGGCGTGTCGATACGAAAAAGGCTCCTCGGCGAGCGCGGAGCCACGTGGGCCTCAAGATGCCCTCCATCGATCCGCGCCATGAAGCGTTTCCGAGTGGCTTGTGGGTCCAACGACAAGACCGCTGGCCCGTGCACCGTCGCCCATGAGTCGCAATCCCCGCCTTGGCTACGGCCGCTCAAACCCTGGCCATCCATGGCGTGTAGCCGCAGCTTCGCGACGCTCCCTTCCCGCACGACGCACACAAGGCCAGCACAAAGCGCCGTTTGCCGCGTCACGGGTGTCCACACCAGATCCCGGGTAGCCGTCTTCGCAGGGATAGACGTGTCGCCCGCTGAAGCTGGCAAGGCAAACCTCGTGAGCACTGAGCCCTGCTCCGCCGTGAGCCAGCCCAGGCTCTCGGGAGTGGGGCCGTTGGATACCACGCCGATGATCACAATGATTGGAATCATGACAAGCATCGCGAGCACAGTGACGAGCCGGCGCCGACGGCCTCTGTGGAGCCAGAAGAGTCCCCAACGCCGGGAGACGCTCGGGCGCGGGGAGACGATTGCCTCCAAGCCTGAGAAAGCCACTGCCGGGAAATTCTGCCCGTCACCGTACTGTCCGTCCTCGACCATTTTTCTGCGGAGCTTGCCGGCGAACTTGTCGCCGAAAGGAGTCTCTGCGAACGCCATGCGGTAGAGTCGTGCATCCTTGGCCCTCTGGTGGTGAAGCGAAGAACATGCCGAGCAGTCACGCAGGTGTGAGCTGATCCTTGCGAGCTCGCTGGCGGAGAGCTCCCGATCGATATACAGCCAAAGACTTCGGTCAACTTCGGGGCAAGTGTAGGGCTTCATTGGATCACACTGGAGCTCATATCCTGGAGGGGTCGAGCTTCTTCTTGAGAATCTGCCTCGCACGGAAAAGACGGGACTCCACGGCGCTGACGCTCGTGCCGGTGATATCTGCAATCTCCTTGTAGGAGAGACCTTCCATGTGCTTCAAGGCCACGACAAGTCGGTCTTCTGGACCAAGCTCTCGAACTGCATCAAGCACCTTCTGACGGGACTCTTCCCGGATCTGCTCCTCCTCGACACTGGCGGAAAGTCGTCCGGGAACCATACGAAACCCTCGATCTCCCCCGAGAGCCTCTCCCAGGCCCGATTGGCCGCGGACGATCGACGAAACGTTGACCGCGCGTCGGTCCGGCCGTTGCCTGAGAGCATCCAGTGCTGTCGTGCGGGTCAAGCCGCAAAACCAAGCCCGAAACTTGCCAGGATCCCGAAGCGCGTGAAGCGCACGAAAAGCCTTGAGAAAGGCTTCCTGAACGACGTCCTCTGCCTCGTGAAAGTCCCCCAGAATTCCATAAGCAATTGCGCCTGCCATTCGGTTGTACTTTCGCACCAATAGATCGAAGACCTCCGCCTCACCGGAAAGGATACGCTCAACGTAATCTCGGTCTTCGGAAACCATGGTTGATCGTCACCCTTCCGCCGGGCAACATCGAAGCATCCCTAGAGACGGAGTACAGTGTCGGCGTCCTGCGCAAAAAAAGCACCCAGGCACCACGAATCACTTCATGATATCACCGACACCCCGATGGGCAAACGGAGGCGTCCTGTCAATTCATGCGCCCCTCACCGATTCGCCTCAATAAGGGTCGCGAGGATCTGAAGGTAGCTCTGATAGCGAAGCTGCGGGATTATTCCTGCTTTGACCGCCTTCTGGATCGCGCAGGCAGGCTCCGCGCGGTGGAGACAGTCGCTGAAGCGGCAACGGGACCCTTCGAACACCCTGCGGAACTCGGGGTAGTGCCGCCCGAGCTCCGCGGGGCTCAGATCCGTCGGAATAAACTCGCGGAAACCCGGTGTGTCCGCGACGTGCCCGCCCCCGGGAAGTCGGTGGAGGGAGACGGATGTCGTCGTGTGGCGCCCCTTCCGAGTCACAATATTGACCTCGGCAGTCTCGAGATCGAGGCCCGTGCAATAGCTATTCAATAGAGTCGATTTCCCCACCCCGGAGTGACCCGAGAAGACCGTCACCTTGCCCTGGAGCCAGGCCAGCAACCGATCGAGCCCCTCCCCGGTCGTGGCGCTCAGCTCAAACGTGGGGTAACCGGCCTTTTCATAAATCTCCAGGACGCTGCGCAACGATGCTCGTTCACTGGAGCCGACCGAGGTCTGGTCCACCTTGTTGATGCCGATCGCCGGAGTGATCTGGTCTCGCTCGCCGGCGATCAGCATGCGGTCAACCAGGGCCCAACGGGGTGCCGGCTCGAAGCCTGCGATCATGACCAGCACTTGATCGACATTGGCCGCAACAAGAACCAGTTGCCGTCCCGCTGTCTCCCTCACCAGCTCGTTCCGCCTTGCGTGAACTTGTTCCAGGATGCCCTCGCCGCCTCCAAGCGAAGTCACGGTCACACGGTCCCCAACCACAACGACCCGGCCCGCCTCCCTCTCCCTCATTTTGCCTCGAAACTCGCAGCGTAGCACGGATTCACCCAGGTCCACGCGGACGTCACGGCTCGACTTCTGAACCACAACGCCCTCCAACCAGCCCTGGTCGAATCGACCGCTCCCCGGTGGAGTGGAGGGGTTAGACACGAACTTCCAGCTCGCCCTCAGGCTCTCGCGTGCCCAGGGCCTTGAGTGCCGGCGCCACCTCTTCGCGGAAGAAGATCTCGACCTGCTCGGGAGCCCTGCCCACATGCCGGGTGGGATCCGCGAACTCGTCCATGTGTTGTCGCACCTTGCCAAAGAGGGGATCAGCTGCGAGCCGCTCGAGAAGATCGTTGCGCGCACCTTCGCTCCTCCGGGCCTCGACAACCTTCATGGCGTGCAATCGTATACATTCGTGCAACACCTGGCGATCACCGCCGGCCGCAACAGCCATCATGAGCAAGTCCTCGCTAATCATGAACGGAAATTCCTGCGAGATTCGCCGGCGAATGACCTCCGGGTAGACCTTCAAGCCTCGAACCACATTCACTGCGAGTATCAAGATCGCGTCCGCCGCCAGGAAGGTCTGCGGGATCGAAAGTCTTCGGTTTGCCGAGTCGTCCAGTGTCCGCTCGAACCACTGCGTGGCATGAATCCATCCCGGGTTCAGGGCTTCGCACAGAATGAACTTCGAGAGGCTCGAGATGCGCTCGAGCCGCATGGGGTTGCGTTTGTAAGGCATCGCCGAGGAGCCCACCTGGTTCGACTCGAACGGCTCCTCCATCTCACCGAAACTCTGGAGAATCCGGGCATCGTTCGTGAACTTGTGGGCCGACTGAGCCATCCCGGAGAGCACATGCAGGATCTGGTCGTCAACCTTTCGCGTATAAGTCTGGCCCGTGATGCGAAAGACGTTGCGAAAGCCCATCTTTTCGCTCACTCTTCGGTCAAGTTCCTCGACCCTGGCCGAATCACCACCGAAGAGGCGAAGGAAGCTTGCCTGTGTGCCCGTCGTACCCTTCACCCCTCGGAACCGAAGCTTCGAGAGGCGCTCATTGAGATCCTCGAGGTCAAGTAGGAAGTCCTGCGCCCACATCGCCGCACGCTTTCCGACCGTCGTGAGCTGTGCAGGCTGCAGGTGTGTGTAGGCGAGGGCAGGCTGACTCCGCCACTTCAGCGCGAAATCTCGAAGGGCCTCGAGGAGCTGCTTGAGCTTCTGGCGCAGAAGCTCAAGCCCTCTCCGCATGAGGATAAGATCGGTATTATCGGTGACGTAGCAGCTCGTCGCTCCGAGGTGAATGATGGGCTTGGCGCTCGGGCAGAGCTCTCCGAAGACCGTGATGTGGGCCATGACATCATGCCGCAACTCCCTCTCAACTTGGGCAACGCGCACATAGTCGATTCCGTCGAGGTTGCGGCGCATCTCATCGATTTGCCCCGGCGTGATCGCAAGCCCAAGCTCGGCCTGCGCCTCTGCCAAAGCAATCCAGAGTTTTCGCCAGGTGCGATAACGGGTGTTCGGCGAAAAGATCTTGAGCATCTCCTCGCTGGCGTAACGATCTGCAAGCGGAGTCTGATAAGTGTCGAGAGCATCGAGCATGGCAGTATTTTGAATCCATGGCGGAAGGCACGTCAAGAGCGCGCACCTTCAGGTCGATAAACAAGACGCCGTATGCTCCGCTACATGTTCTTCACAATGCTGTGTTTCCCCGTCCTTGGCGACGTGATCGTCCTCCAGAACGGCAACGAAATCCAGGGCGAGGTCGTGAATGACGACGGCGAGAAAATTGTCGTGAAATTTCCCGGCGGCACGCTCGAGCTTGGGCGCAAGCAAGTCAAGCAAGTTCGACGCCAGTCGAAAATGGAATACCTCTTCGAGGAAGGCGAGAAGCTACTCCGACGGGGTGAAAACGAAGACGCGGTCGCGACCTTCAAGGAGGCCCTTCGTGAAGACCCTGCCTCGTTGCGAGCACAAAGTGGCCTCCTTGAGTCAGAGGAGAAGTACGCCCTGCAACTTGAGGATCTAGGCCGCTATGAGGACGCAAGGGATGCCTTCACCAGGCTCCTCCAGCAGGATCCCGATAACGAGAGAGTCGGCAGGGAGATTCGGATCATCGACGGAATCCTGGAAGAGGCCCGCAAGGAGGAGGCAAGAGGTCGAGAAGAGATCGAAGGGGGAAACCCCGAGCAGGGAATCTGGCGGCTCCAGCGAATCTTCGAGCGGTTCCCTGGGCGCCGGAAGGACATCGCACCCATTCTCAGCTCCACGATCGCCAGGGTCGGCGACAACCTGCTGAAAAAGCAGGACTGGAACGGCGCTCAAGCCCAGTACCAGCGAGCACTCAGCACTGACCCCGACTGCATCCCCCGCCTGAGAGCCCAGCACACGCAATGCAAGGTACGGCTCATTGAACCACTCGTAAGGACCGGAGATTTCACCTCGATCGAAAAACTTGCTGCCGAGGGACTCGACGTGGATCCGACGAGTGAGACCTTGCGCTACTACAGGGCACTCGCCATGGAAGGAAAGGGCAAGGCTCGTGATGCTGCAGAGGAGTACCTGGCCATCCTCGACACGAAGCGCCCCATCAACCTTGAGAAGGCGGTAAGGGAACTCCGGCTGCAGACGGAGACAAAACTCATCGAAGAGGGCAAGGCGATTCTGGTGGGGGCGCCCGGATCCCAGGAAGTGCTCAGTGGCGGCTTCCGTGAGCTCAGGACAGCCCACTTTCTGATCTTGCACCGGAACAACTCGGTCGCCCGGGATGTGGCCTTCGTGGCAGAACAGAGCTACGCCAAACTCTTTCGGGAGCTCGGCTGCGCGACACACCTACGCAGTCCCATCAAGATCGTGATTTATCCAACTCAGGCGGATTACGCCGCGGCCGCGGGAATGGAGTCCTGGTCGGGGGGCGCTCACCGTGTCGGAAGAAAGATGGGCGATCTCACAGAGCACACGATCTATTCCTACCAAGACCAACCTCGTCTGACGACGGGCATACTTCCACATGAGATTGCCCACGGGCTTCTGGCGCACCGGCTCAACTACCCCAACGAGATCCCCCTTTGGGTCAACGAGGGCTTCGCCGTCTTGAAGGAGCCCGCCTTCGCCCACGCCTACTATCGTCGGATCCTCCTCCAGGAAGCAGCCCGACGGGCCCTACCGTCGGTACAGTCGCTCACCCTGCAGAACGAGTACCCCTCGGACAGGGTCGAGATCTTCTACGCTCAGTCCTTCTCCGTGGTCGAGTTCCTCGTGAGCTTGGAGGGCCAAGGCACTCTGATCGCCTTCCTGAAGGCTGTGTCCGAGTCAAGGGATGGCATCGACTCGCACCTCAGAAAGCACTACAAGCTCTCGAACCTACTCGCGCTCGAGAATCGATGGAAAAACTGGTTGCTTGAAGGCTAACCACCACCTTCGTGCTTTCGGGTGGCGTCGAGCACGAGAACTCGATCTGTCCGCTCAGTGACACGGAACCCGTCTGCAATCCTGTGCCCAACGACCCAGACGATCTCGCCGCCAGAATCCACAACGGGCACACGGTCGCGCGCCACCGGGCGGACCCGAGCCTCGCGAAAGAACTCCTTCAGTTTCATCGCTCCGGGCGCACCAAGGGGCCTGAAACGCTCGCCGAGCCTGCGGGATCGAACGGTGAGGCGGCCCCGGGATTGGACGAGCGCGGCGTCGACCCGCTCACGGATCGTACCCACGTCGAGCGGCAGGGTCTCGGCCTTCGAGGTCTCAACAGCCCGAATCTCCCACCCACCCCACTCGGTCGAACCGGGCACGGGGAGCTCGAGTTCGGTCCCGGGAAGCGGTACGGGCGAAGACCCAGGGATTCTCTCCGCGCGCAGAAACCCGTAACGGAGTTCCAGCCCCAGGAACGAGGAAGAGTCGAGGCAGCGTCCGAGGTTGCAGCTCGACTCGAGGATCGTGGGCTCCGAGAGAATCCATTGCTGGACCTCCCGCGAGACACGGAAGCCTAGATGCGGGCCATGAAGCTTCGCCACCACGAGCTTCAGGACTTCGTGCAGGACCGAACGCGGCCAGATACGAAGCTTCTCGACAGAAAGCACGCACGAGCCGTTATCCTCCGACACAAGGGCCTCGCGGAGAGCTCGCATTCCCAGCAAGGCAAGGTCCTCACTCGCCCGCCGCGCGTGCTCAGCAAGACGGGCGAGTGCCTCCACGGCCCCCGGGTGAGCTCCGGACTCAAGGAGAGGGATGATCGTGTGTCTGACAAGGTTTCGAGGGATCGTGGGATCTTGATTTGTGGAGTCAACGAGGCAAGAGCCTCCGATCTCATGGAGGAACGTAACGAGCTCCGAGCGACGCCACTTCAGGAGCGGCCGGATCAGCCGCACACGCGCGCCGTCAGAAAGCGGCCGGGCGACAGGCATGCCAGCCAGCCCGCGCAACCCGGTGCCCCGCGCCGCACGCAAGATCACAGTCTCGGCTTGGTCGTCCAGGTGGTGCGCAACCGCGACGGCGTGAATTTCGTGCTCACAAGCCCACTGGCCAAGGACTTCATATCGCAGCTCCCGTGCTGCACTTTCGAGCGAAAGCTTGCGCCGCCTGGCCTCGGTCCGAACTTTCACGGCTCCCCTGAGAAGCTTGACTCCAAGAACCTGAGCCTCCTGGGCAACGAAGGCAGCATCTCGATCCGCCTCCTCGCCGCGAATCCCGTGGTGCACGTGGCCAGCCAGGATCTCAAGCTTCCCGGTCTTGCCGAACGCCCTTTGCCACTGCAGGAAGAGATGCAAGAGGGCCATTGAATCGGGCCCACCCGAGACGGCCACGAGCAGGCGCTTCACACCCCCGAGGAGCTGACCCCTCGTGAGTACTCTGTCAAACCTCTCAAGCCAACTCCTCACGTGCGTTCTGACTACAAGCGCTCACCGAGGACCTGAATCGTTCCGTCCTCGGCGATGAGGTAGATGCGACCGCGCTCCCTCTGACTACCGTCAGCAACGTTGACCGGAATGAAGTCGAAGGACCCGATCGGAAGTCGAAACCGCTCCTGACCCGTCTGGATGTCGAGGGCCACGAGAGATCGGTCAGAGGTGCTCTTCGAATCATTGATTACGTACAGGTTGTTCTTGCCCATGGCCACAACCTTGCGGACACCCGTCATGCGCCAAATCTGCTCTCCATTCGCGACGCGAATCGCGAAGAGGGTCCTCTTTTCGGAGCTGGCGAGACGCTCCGTGGCGATGCAGTAGACATAGTCCTGATTGCTCTTGTGGCTGAGAACGAGTGGGCTGTCCTCGATGGGCGCCTCGGCCTGGAAGGTCCAGGCCACGGCTCCATCGGCCGACTCGAGTGCATAGAGCTTGTAGTCGGTGGACCCAACGAAGACCCAGCGCGAGAAAACCGCAGGATCTGCCACAACGCGAGCCCCCGTCTTGAACTTCCAGGACGCCCCGTGAACCCAACCGGTTCGGCCCGCAAGCTTGTAGACATGACCGTCAGTCGAAGCGACGTAAACACTCGGCGTACTTACCGCGGGTGCGGCCTTGACACCGCCACCGGTTAGATACGTCCAGTCTTCAATACTCGACTTCTTCCTGACTCCGTAAACGCGACCGTTATCGGAGCCCACGAAAATGCCAAGCTCGTCCGCGACGATTCGAGTGGAGATGGGAAACTCTAGCTTCTGTTTCCACAGGAGGTCTCCGTACCTCAGGTCGATACAATAGACCGTATCGAGCTGGCTGAAGAAAACCTCGTTTGCAGAGGCGCCGGCTCCTTGAGGGTACTGGTATACGGTTGGGGGTTGCTGGATCGGCCCGCTGATCTCAAACTCGAAGTACCATTTCGTGTTCAGGTTGGCCCGCAAGACCCTTCTTAAGTTTCCCCGTGCCGCTCCAGGCGGCACGGCGGCTATGAAGAGTGAGTCCCCAAGGAGATCAACGGCGTGAACTCCATGGTCGATGTCGCCGGGCGGGTTATACCAGAGCTCCTCAAGGCCGTTCGCGGATAGAACCTCCCGCGAGATGCGTGAACTCGAGGACCGATCGCCCGTCGAAGCAGTGGCAGACTGGGGCACACTTACCGGGGCATCGGGGCTGTAAGAGCACCCAGCGAGCGCCAAGAGTACGGCGCTGACCCTGGATCTAACTTTCCTGAAACTCATGCTTTCTCCTTTTTCCTCGGTGCGCAACCAACTCTTTCCCACTTTGCCCGAAGCGGTCAGCCCTCTGGCTGGCCCCCGGTGAGTGCCGCCTGGGAAACGTACTTCCCAAGGTGGGTGTTGTGCTCTCTTTCATAAACACTCAGCTTGCGGATCCGCTCTAAGTCTTCGTCAATCCGGTTCCGCAGCTTGAAAACGAAAGGCCTTCCGTCCCTGCGAGCCTCAAGGTCCCGGATCATCTCCTCCCAGGAGGCATCGTAGAGGACCTCACGCAAAGCCAGGAGCTGTACCTCCGCTTGGGTCAGCGACCGAAAATACTCTTCGTGCACGTCCATAGGGGAAACCAGGCCCAATTCTGTGCCCACAGAGCCTGAGGAGCTGTCACTATTTCTTGGCGCCGTCTTCCTCGGGGCTGTTGGTGTCCGCCGGGTCGAGGTCACGAGGCGTGGTATTACCGGACTCGAAGTCCGAATGCGCCCCGGGTGGAAAGTGGCCCCTTCCAGCAGTGGATTTCCGAACCGCCGCTGTTTGACTCTTGACCCAGCCCTTATCCATCAGCGTGAAGCTATCGAGCGTAATGGCATGCTCGTCGCCGGGGCGCTCGAAATGCAGCTCGCGGATTCGTTGCTCGAGTATCCGGGCACCGTCCTCCTTGAGGATCTCCTTGATCTCGTTCGAGAGTCCCGCGACTCGGATCAAAACCTTGTTCGCATTCGGGTCCAGGCGGTCAAAAACCGCAACGCATTCTCGTTTCTCTCCGGCCCTCAAGGTCGTGTAGTTGTGCCGGGGGTCCTTCGGCTTCCTCAGTCGGCTTGATTCGAAGAGATTCGCCTTGCCCCACAGAGGAGCGTTCTCTTTCCGCTCGATCGCCTTTTCGACTGACGGAAGAAACAGGTCCGCGTACTCCTTGTTGTTGTCGGAGGAGGCCGTGATCTGCACATAGAGTTCCCGGTCAACTGTCGACGGGTTGGAGAGGGTGTAAAGCATGTACCAGTAGACCTTCCCACTGCCCAGGCCCACGCTTGGAGTGATCATCCGGAGAGCCTTGAACTCGAACTCGACAACCCAGAACTTGCTGGCTTCCACACGCAGTTCGCCCACGCTATCCGAGCCCTCCGCTGGGTCCTCCTGTCCGTGCACCGGGACAATCCCTTGCGAGAGAATCCACCCCGCGGCAACAACGGCCTGAAGAAACCGCAACGAGGAATTGAGGAAGGAAGTGCCTTTCAAGGATCGCATGCGTACCTACACCCTTTCCGGGGAGAGAATATCCGTGGAGACCCATTCGGGGTCGAGTGCTTTGGGGGGGGGAGCACATTGGCCGGCTCCTGTGCCAGGTGACCAACGGGAATCAGATCTCAACTCCCAAGGCGCCAGTTGTTCGATTTTATGGATTGGACCTCTCAAAGTCAAAGCACGCTCTAGTGAATCCACGGACACGAAGGCCACGAGAGTCAGGAGGCCCCCCGGGGCAGCCAGTGCTACCAACGGCCTTGCTGGTGCTCTCGCCGCCTGCTAACATACCTATCGTGTAGTGCTTTTTTTCGGTCTCAACCCAAAAGGAGGTCTCAATGACCCAAACACCCGCCACAACCCTCCGGGGATCGAGGCAGGGGTTCACGCTAATCGAGCTTCTGGTTGTTATTGCAATTATCTCAATTATCGCCGGGTTTCTCGTTCCGACCCTCTTGAAGGGTCGCGGTGAAGCCTATAAAGTCCAGTGCGCCAACAACCTGAAGCAGATTTATAGCCTCGCCATGGCCTACTCGGGGAAAAGGGGCATGAATGCCTTCCCAATTGGGGATGGCAAGGAACCAGCCGCCCACGACTCGCTGAACAAGCTGTTGGCCTCGGAAGAGGACCTTTCCCCGAAGCTTTTCGTCTGCCCGGAAGGCGAGGCCAGACCCGCCACAGCAGAGGATGGGAAGTTTGTGCTCGATGCCGAGACCCTGAGCTACGCCTGGGTGAAGTCCCGCATGAAGAATACGGCCAGCGGTAGAGCACTCTCCTCGGACAAGTACATTGAAGGCTTCGAGGACGGCTCTGACCCCCATGACGGCCACAAGCAAGGCCTGAATGTCCTCCAAACCGATGGCTCCGTCAACTTCGTCCTGGAGGACGACGAGAGCATCGATACGGATTCGAAACTGCCCAAGGGTCTTGTAAGGTAAGCCATTTTAGGCTCGGCCAACAAGATCGAAAAGCGAGGCCGCACAAAAAGCGGCTTCGCTTTTTTTCTTTGGAGTCCGTCATTTCGTTTCGATCTGATCCACGGGTGTACCATCGACCGCCAGGCGCAGGGTGGTATAGACGCACGCCGAGCACGACGCCAGTGACGCCAGCAGAAAGGCCGGAGCAAGGCGGGCCACCAGAATCGTCCAGGCAGGAGAAGTTACATCAACGCGATCGACCCAGGGCAAGGGAAATGCCCAGGCAACGGCGGCTTGACGCCACACGGAAGCCACCTGCGAGCAGATCGTGGAGAGCTCAGGTCTCAGCCCATCCCCCACGGCGTTTACCGCCATGAGACTGCCAAGGACGATCGAAAGAAAGAAAACGAAGACGGTCGTCCCGAGGATCGAGAAAAAGCCGCTGACGATCCAACTTGCGGCGAGGAGGAGGGGCCGCCTCCGCACGTAGCTGAGGGCTCGGCTGGCCACGTCCATGGCGTGGGAGTGCTCAATGACCGAAGCCGGAACTTGGAGGGCAATGGAGGGCACTCCAACCACAATCCAACAGGCACCGAGCACGGAGAGCACAAGCCCCCCGGTCATCGACCACGCGAACCGAAGAGGCTCACCAACCCAGGGCGCCCTGCCCACGACTCCACCGGCCCAGGCAAGACTCAAAAAGAGTGCAGGAACCACCAACGTGAATAGAGGGGCCGTGTAGTAGACCGGAAATGCTTGGCGAATCCTCGAGAGCCAGGCGCGAAGGCTCGTGGATTTCCCTGCAGCACCCGAAGCCCCCAGGAATGCGCAACCAGCCCAGACAGGGATGCCCGTCAGCACAGCCATCAACCCGACACTGGAGCTCCAGAGCCAGCCCGGAAAGGCGCTCCAGAGGCCGTCCATGGCACAGATCCAGAGCCATACGGGAAACAAGGCCTTCCAGGAAAGGGCGCTCCTCGGCGCAGCCGCGATACGGCCAGGGGCTCTCTCCCTGGCGCTACTCATTCAGCTTGTCCATCATCGGTTGGCGCCTCTTGCTCATCCTCGATTTCGTCTGCCTCTCCGTCCGTCCTGGGCCTGAGCGGGCACGACACCTTGTAGTCCTCGTCAAGCCACTTACCGAGGTCAAGGAGCTGACACCGTTGGCAGCAGAACGGGAAAAACTTGGACGTCTCCTGGACAACCTTGCGACAAATGGTGCAGCGAAACACGGGTAGCGCTTAGCCTGTCGTTTCGGCCTTTGTCTTCTCCGGCGAGCTCTTGGGCTCGGAGCTCTTGGAGCTGGATTCAGAGCTCGACGCCGCGACCGGGCTCGACTTTGATTCAGTTGTCGAGGCAGACTTTGAGTCAGAAGGGGCACCAGAGTCCGCCTTGGCCCTGGCCTGGTAGTCAGAGCTTCGATAGTCGGTGATGTAAAAGCCCGTCCCCTTGAAGATGAACCCGCTTCCAGCGCCGATCATCCTCTCCAGCTTCGATTTCCCGCACTTGGGGCACTTCTTCCGAGCCACCTCTGTCATGCTGTGAAAAATCTCAAGCTTCTCGCCGCAGGCGCGACATTCGTAATCGTAGGTGGGCATATTATCAGGCTCGCTCAGGTATTCTTCTTCGAGTCCTTATTGGCAGCGTTGGTGGGATCCACAGCCTGTTTCACGTTCCCCGTATTGCGAGCCACGTTGACTCGGCTCGGTCGAAGGACAGCATCCTTGTGGCGGTACCCTTTCTCAAGGACCTCAACGATCCGTCCCGTGGGATGGTCGGCGACCTCAACCTCCGCCACCGCCTCATGGAGCTCAGGATTGAAGACCTCTCCCTGGGCGGGAATCTCCTCGACGCCGTGGTCAACAAGCACGCGGCACAAAATCTGAAATGTCAGTCGGACGCCTTCCTCGAGTTTGCTCGAAGGATCGAGTCCTGCGCCGGCCGTATGAGTCAAAGCCCGCTCGAGGTTGTCCGAGACGGGCAAGAGGTCGCGCAAAAACCTGCGCACGGCCTGATCTTCCCAGGCAGGCCGTTCGCGCCGAACGCGTTTTTGGAAGTTGTCGAGCTCCGCCTTTGCCCTCAGAAGCTCATTGCGATAGGCGTCCCTCTCGTCCGCTTTTTTCTTCCAGTCCTGCACGTCCTCCCCAGCCATGTCGCCCGCCGCGCTGTCGCCTGGTGAATGCGGTGTCGGCTCAGGGACGGCGGAGAGCGTTTCCGGCTGAGCCGCAGATTGCGCCGAGGCAGTATGGGGAGTTGAGTTTTCCTTCTCCATGTCAAACATATCCAAACAGAGCAAGTTTCATGACGACCCCTTCAAGTACTTCTTGATCCGATCAAAGAATCCCTCGCGACCCGGAAGCGAAGCGCCGGACTCCAGATCCCTGAGCTCCTCGAAAAGCTCTTGCATCTTCGGGGTCAGCTTCTTTGGAGTCTCCACAATCACTCGCACGAGGAGGCTACCCATGCGTTTGCTCTCGAGACTCGGCAAACCTTGACCTCGAAGCCGCAGCAATTCTCCGGCATGAGTGCCCGTAGGGATGTTCACCTCTGCTTTTCCGCGAAGAGTTGGCACTTCAACTCGAGCCCCGAGCGCAGCGTCGGAGAATGAAATGGGTACTTCACAGAGGATATCGTCGCCCTCTCGGGTGAAAAGCTCGTGCTTACGTTCCCGAACGAGGCAGTAGAGGTCACCTGAAGTCCCACCCCGGCTGCCGGCATCACCCTCGCCATGGATCCTGATTTGATTGCCTTCGCTGACACCCGCAGGCACCTCCACTGCCACCTCGACTCGACCGGGATGCCGACCTTCGCCGCGACAGCGCTGGCAAGGGTCGCTGATAAATGTGCCCTCTCCGTGACAGCGCGGACAGGTGCGGCGAATGCTGAAAAAGCCCTGCACGCTTTCGACCTGTCCGTGCCCCTTGCAAGTCTGGCAGGTTGAGGCCTTCGACTTCCCCCGGGTCCCTCTCCCCCCACACTCCTCGCACAGCAACTGGCGGCGTATCTCGAGAGTCTTCGTCGTTCCTGTCGCGATTTCCTCGAGGGTGAGATGAATCTCTGCACGCAAATCGGAGCCGCCCCTGGGGCCGGATCTTCGACTTGCGCCGAAGAAGCCCTCGAACAGCTCGGAGAAGTGGTTGAAAACATCCTCGGTAGAGGCAAAGCCTGGCTGGGAATGGCCGCGGGACCGTAGACCCTGGTAGCCATAGCGGTCAAAGATGGCTCGCTTCTCGGGGTCGCTCAGGACCTCGAAGGCCTCGGCGACTTCCTTGAATAGCCGTTCCGCATTGGCGTCGCCGGGGTTCTTGTCGGGATGATACTTCAGGGCGAGTTGTCGGTAGGCTTTCTTGATCTCCTCGGTCGAGGCCTTCCGAGAGACTCCCAACGACTCGTAATAGTCAATCTCAGTCATGAAAGATCGGGAGCGCTCCATCAGGCTTTCCTGCCAGAAGCTTGTGCCAGGGGTAGAGTCCAGACTATGCCGAATGGAGCGACTGCTGGCATGGGCTCTCCAACTCGCAAATTCTGAAGAAAAGGCAGTGCCATCACTGAGCGGTCCCATGACCAAAATCCAAACAGAACCAGGGACCGCTCAGTAAGAGCCCGCACGGGTGGAAAAAACCTACAGCCTGCTCACGACTGTAGGAGACTTTGCTACAAACCAGGTGAGAATCAAGTAACAGAGCCGACGACAGGCAATGTGTCCTTCTTGACCTCGGTGATCAAGACACTGGCCGTCAGGTTGACTGCGGATACGCTGGCCGCGTTCTGAAGCGCGGTGATCGTGACCTTGGCGGGATCTATGATGCCCGCCTTGACCAAATCCACGTACTCCCCGGACTGGGCGTCGTAACCAATATGGCCCTTCCGGTCGAGCACCTCGGCGACGACCTCGCCGCCGTCGAGCCCGCTGTTTTCCGCAATGCGTCTGAGCGGCTCCTCGAGAGCCACCTTGACGACCTCGACGCCGAACTGCTCATCACCCCTGGCCTTGACATTTTCGACCTCTGGCAGCGCTCGGAGCAATGCGGTTCCGCCGCCGGGGACAATACCATCCTCCACGGCAGCTCGACACGCATGGAGGCCGTCGGTGGCGCGATCCTTACGTTCCTTCATCTCGACCTCGGTGTGCCCGCCCACGTACAGGATTCCGATACCGCCTGCGAGCTTTGCCTTGCGCTCGGTAAGCTTCTCCTTGTCGTACGTCGAGGTCGTCTGCTCCATCTGCGCATTGATTTGATCCACACGATCCTGGACCGCGCCCTTCTTTGCATATCCCTCGATGATTGTGGCCTTCTCACGTTCCACGATCACCTTCTTGGCACGACCAAAGTGGCTAATGTCGATCTTGTTCAGGGCGAGTCCCAGATCTTCCGATACTAGCTGGCCACCCGTGAGACACGCCATGTCCTCGAGCAAGTTCTTGCGTCGATCCCCAAAGCCAGGGGCCTTCACGGCAACCACCTTGAGCACGCCCTGAAGCTTGTTAATGACGAGCCCCGCGAGCAGCTCACCCTCGACATCCTCGGCGACGATCACGAGC
>SXIK01000058.1 GCA_005772855.1 Planctomycetia bacterium
AATTTGGTTTTCGCTCCCCCGCAAAGCTCGCTACAATCCCCCGCGAATTTTTGACTGCGGGAGCATAGCTCAGTTGGTAGAGCAACGCCCTTTTAAGGCGTGGGTCGCAGGTTCGAGCCCTGCTGCTCCCACCAGTTCAAACCTGGCGGCAGTGTGAAGTGGGAGGGCGAGCTTGGAAGCCGTGTGCGGGAGCGGTGTCATGATAGTCCAGCCGCTGGTCCGCGGAGTCGAGATTTCAGCGAGATGCGCGCATGCTGAAGCTCGAGGGGCAACCACCGCGGGATTGATCAGCACGGACTTGGTCGTCGTGCTCCTGCGAAGAGCGGACGGCGGCAAGCTACGGCTTCTTGTAATACGCAAAATCCGCTGCGCGCATCTTCGTCCGCTCCTCAAGTGCCCACATTTTCTTGTCGTCGAGCTTCGCGAATTGTCTCGCGAGGTGGGCGTTTTCTGCGACCTCCGCCGGCGTCTTGCAGCCCACGATCGCGAGGCTGACCCCGCTCAGCGACCACGCATAGCCAAGCGCCTCCTCCATCTTGAGCAGAGCAGGGCCAAGCAGGGCTCCTTGCGCCGTCGTCTTCATAGCAATCACGCCCATGCCGCGCCGCGCGGCTTCGGGGAGGACCGTCCTTGCAAACGACAGTCGGTGGACGTCGGCGGGGTTGAGTGCCACCAGCACCGTGTCAAAGTCAAAGCGCCTCATTGCCTCGAGGAGAATTTCCGGATCGTGATGGCCTGTGATGCCAAGAAATCGCACACGCTTCTCGGCTTGCGCTTGAACAAGCGCTTCGAGCGCGCCGCCCTTCGCGAAAATGGCGCGCAGGTCGGCTTGCGTTCGCAAATCGTGAAGCTGCCAGAGGTCGAGGTGGTTCGTGCAGAGCCGCCGCAAACTGTCGTCGAGAAGGCGCAGCGAGCCATCGCGTGTCCTCTCGTGCGTTTTTGAGGCGAGGAAAACCTCGCGCCGCCGCTCGCCCAGCGCCGCGCCGTAGTAGTCCATGCTGTTGGCGTAGGCAGGAGCCGTGTCGCAGTAGTTGACGCCCTGATCGAGCGCTGCGTGGATCACCTTCACGGCCTCGGCCGAGCGCCCGTGCGTGCGAAGCACGCCTTCGCCGCCCAGGCCAAAAATCGTCACGTCGCAGCCGGTGCGGCCGAGGAGGCGGCGAGGGAGGAATGTCACGTCAACGGTCATTTTTCCATGTCTTGCTGTACGAATCGGGGTTTCCAGGGCGCCGATGGTCGGCGGTCCCTGGCATTATTGCAACATCCAGCCGATCCTGTGGCGCTGGCAAGAGCGTCCGGTGCTGAGCATGGAACCGCGGGAGCGACCCATGGGTTCACAAGCGCAGCTTGCGTGCCACCATTGCGGAGGTGCTCATCAGACACGAGCCGAAGGAGTACCGGCTGGAGGTCACGGCACACTGAAAGAGCAGTGTACACTCGCGCATCTACGTCGAGAAGCGCCACGATCCAAACGGCAGCAACGCCAACGTTTCCATGGCCACGGATAAAAAGTCGTGGAGGCTGGAGTCCCACTCCCAGTCGCGAATTTCGAGCAGACACACGAGCTCGAGCACGATGCAAACTGAAAGATTGGCGGCGGCGATCTCGTCATCGCGGCTTCGCGGCTTCGTTTCCTTGAGCTTGGTTTCAGGCGTCACAAGCGCGGCCTCCCGGCGTCGAAGCGATGCTTCTTGACCGGAGAAGGTCGAAAGACAAGCGAAAGTACGGCTTTGAGCAGCGGATAAAGCTCATTCCACCAAACCACAAGGAAACTGGAGACCTGACCAACTTGCCAACTTGACGCGGCCGGAAACCTCGAACCCGTCCGCTTGCAAAGTTCGGCGGTCTCGGTATGCTGTGCCACCTTGAGCTGTGGCCCCATCGTCTAGTCAGGCCTAGGACATCGGGTTTTCATCCCGGTAACAGGGGTTCAAATCCCCTTGGGGTCACCAGTTTTTTGGCGCAAGCCGCAAGAGGCCGGGCTTCGTGCCACCTACAGCGTCGTCAGTTCTTTCGTCTTTGCCTCGAGGCCTTGGTCCACCCTCTCCTCAAAGCTCTTCAGGAGATTTTGGACGTCATCCTTGAGCTTCTTGAGATCATCCTCGGAGATGGTCTTCGCAAGGGCATCGACGTGCTTGTTGGCATCCCGCCGAATGTTTCTCAGAGCGACCCGGGTCTCCTCCGAAGTCGACTTGGCCAGGTGGGCCAGTTGGTTGCGACGCTCCTGGCTCAGGGGTGGAAGCTTGAGGCGCACGAGCTTGCCGTCGTTCGTGGGGTTGATGCCAAGATCCGACTTCTGGATCGCCTTCTCTATTTCGCCGAGGGCGCCCTGGTCGAAAGGCTTGATGACGATCATGTCGGCTTCCGGGGCAGAGATGTTGGCAATCTGCTTCAGCGGCGTCGAACTCCCGTAATAGTCCACCCGTATGCTGTCTACCAGGGAGGGGCTCGCTCGCCCGGTGCGCATTCCGCGGAACTTGTCCTTCAAGACCTCGAGGGCCTTCTCCATGCGCTCTTTCGACTCACGAATGATCGTCTCGTAATTCATGGCTCGCCTCCTATTTCCAGGATGGGTCTCTGAATTAACTGCTCAGTGCACCAGTGTTCCCAGGAGCTCTCCCCGAAGCACCCGTTCCACGTTGCCCTTCTCCTTCATGCTGAACACCTGGATCGGCAACCCGTTGTCCATGCACAGGCTAATGGCCGTTGAGTCCATGACCTTGAGGCGCTTCTGGAGGACCTCGATGAAGGTGACCTTCTCATAAAACTCGGCAGCCGGGTTCTTGGCAGGGTCCTCCGAGTAGATGCCTTTTACCTTGGTCGCCTTCAGTAGAGAGGTTGCCTTGAGCTGCACAGCCCGCAGAGCCGCCGTGGTATCTGTCGTGAAGTAGGGGTGCCCGGTACCGCCGGCAAGGATGACCACTCGTCCCTTCTCGAGGTGTCGAAGACAACGACGCCGAATAAAGGGCTCCGCCACGTCGTTCACCTGAATCGCCGATTGCACTCTCGTTTCGATCCCCACCCCCTCCAGGGCTGACTGGAGCGCCAGCGCGTTCATGATCGTGGCGAGCATTCCCATGTTGTCGCCCGTCACGCGGTCGATGCCCTGCCCGGCCACCTGCCCGCCTCGAATGAAGTTTCCTCCACCCACGACCATCGCCAACTCCACGTCTCCATCCGCGAGTCCGGACTGGATTTGCTGGGCCAAGTCGAGAACGATCCTGGGCTCGATTCCAAACCCCCCCGTCTGGCAGAGGGACTCTCCGGACATCTTCAGTAGAACTCGCCGACGCTCCATCGGTGCTTCTCCTCATTCGCTCCGAGCCATGGAAGAATGGGGACCACGGTACGGAGCAATCCCCATTCAACGAACCTACCCCTGGCTCGGTGCGCCAGAGGGCAAACCGCCCGGCGAAGCAGCCTTGTCAGGACCTTCCTTGCCTGCTGCTGCGGCCTCTCTCGCCTTCGCCTCCGCTCGACGCCGAGCAGCATCTTCCTCGGCCTGACGCGCCTCCTCGACCTGCCTGGCCCTTTCCAGCTCGGCCTGTGTCGCGACGTACTTGTCGCGTCCGGCAATGATCCCGTCTGTCAAGACGCGCAATACCTGCTGGATCGCCCTGTAGGCGTCATCGTTTCCAGGGATCACGAGGTCCACCGTCCTCGGGTCGCAGTCTGTATCCACCAGGGCGACAACCGGAATACCCATCTTGCGAGCCTCTTGTACCGCGATGTACTCCTTGCGGATATCCACAACGGCAAGGCAGCCAGGAAGCTGTTTCATGTTGCGAATCCCATCGAGGTTTCGCGTAATCTTCCGACGCTCCCGGCGAAGAGACGAAATTCGCTTCTTCGAGTAGCGTTCAATCGCACCGGTTTTCTCCAATTCCTCAAGCTCGTCGAGTCGCTTTAATCGAGCCCGAATCGTGTGGTAGTTGGTCAAGGTGCCGCCGAGCCATCTCTCGGTGACAAAGTGCATACCGCAGCGCTGCGCCTCCCTCTGGACGAGGCTCTTCGCCTGACGCTTCGTGCCAACGAAGACGACGTCCTTGCCAGCAGCGGCCATCTGGGTAAGGAAATTGGTGGCCCGGACAAGACCCTTGATCGTCTCACGAATGTCGATGATGTGGATCAAGTTGCGTTTTCCGAAGATGAACGGCTTCATCTGCGGATGCCAACGGCTAACCCTGTGCCCAAAATGGACGCCTGCCTCGATGAGACTTTGTACCTGGACTACCGACACTCGAAACTCCTTTCGCCCGCGGAGAGCCCGCGTCAAACCACGCCAGCGTGTGGCTGGGGATATACAGGGGCACTCCTGGGATCTGGCTCCCAGGGCTTTAGGGGCCTTCACGGCCCATTGCAAAAAACGTCCCGGCTCCTTTCACAGGGCGCACGCCATCTGCTATCAGGGCCTGAACGGGGTGGATTCGAAACGCGCTACGTTAGCATGGGTTTTCGCAGGGTTCAAGGAGCAACTCCACCGCCATCACGACTCGACGGGTTTGCCCTGCCGGCGCCTGTAAAAAGCCTCCTGGCTATCCTGGATCTGATCGACAATCCGCGTGGCAATGTCGATCGCCTGCACACCGTGCTCTCCCGTCACGATGGGCTCGTTGCCAGTGCGCACCGCCAGCAGAAAGGCTTGCAGCTCACCACGGAGCGGCTCCTCGCTCGAGATAATGAGCTGCTCGATGTTAAAGTATTGTGTGAACAGTGGGTAGGCGCCTTGGCTTTCCTCGAGGGTTGCCATCTTCTTGAAGTCGATGCGATCGCGGTCGTAGCCTTCTTTCATGCTGATTCGCATGCCCGTCTTGGCGATGTAATCGAGCGAAATATACGAGCCCGGGCAAAAAATGCGCATCTTGCGACTCTTTTGAATCGCAACCCGACTCGCCTTGAACATGGCCGTACAGCCATTTTCGAAAGTAATCCGGGCGCTGGCAAGATCCTCGGTGCCGGAGAGCACTCGCGTGCCGACTGCGTCGAGATGTGCCACCGGGGAATCGACAACGTTCAAGACAATGTCGATGTCGTGAATCATGAGATCCAGGACGACGCTCGTCTCGACCGACCGGAAGCTGAAGGGATGGATCCGGTCGCACTCGATGAAAATCGGGTCGCGTGTGTAGGGCAGCGCAGCCAAAACAACCGGATTGAACCGCTCGATGTGGCCGACCTGGAGGGTAACACCTTGGTCTCGGGCAAGCTGATCGAGGACTCTGGCGTCCGCAAGGCTGCTCGTCATGGGCTTCTCGACAAGCACGCTGACCCCGCTCGAAATGAGCTGTGATGCCACCTCAAAGTGACTCGGAGTCGGAGTAACAACGCTGGCTGCCTGTACTCGCGAGAGCAACTCAGGAGAAAGCTCGTGGTAGTAGGGAACGTCGAGATTCTTTGCGACCTCACGACCTTTCTCGGGGTCTCTGTCGACAACCCCCACAAGCCGCGCGCCACTCAATTCCTTGTAAACTCGAGAATGCTGCTTCCCAAGATGTCCCACGCCCACCACCAGAACACTGACCGGCTCGTTGGAGCTCGGCCGCTTCGCACGTTGCATCATCATTTCCTCTTGCGGCCTTCTCCGAGCCGAGCGGGCACTGTCGCGGTCCTCAACGCCGTTGTCATCAGGGCTGCCGGGAGCGACCCTGATTCCCGGCCTCCGTCGAAGCCATGAAATCTACCAGCGCCCTCACCTCCGGCACTTCACCGTGGACCTCAAGGAGAGCCTCCACGCCTTCCTTGCGCGGCATGCGGGATCGGAAAAGGATCCTGTGCGCTTCCTTCAGGGCCTTCAGCGTCAAGGGACTCACGCCACTACGCTTCAGACCGACCTTGTTCATCGACCAAATACGAACCGGATTGCCTTCCACCAGCATGAAGGGCGGCACGTCCTGCGTGACTCGTGCCAGCCCCCCCACGAAAGCGTACTGGCCCACCGTCACGAAATGATGTACCGCCGCGAGCCCTCCGAAACTCGCATGGCTCTCCACCCGGACATGGCCGCCCAATAGCACATTGTTTGCCATGGTAATGTCGTCCCCGAGAACACAGTCGTGCGCGATGTGACAACTGGCCATGAGGAGGTTACGACTCCCGATCTGTGTCACGCCCCCTCCCTGCAGCGTGCCGCTGTTCACCGTCACGCACTCCCGAATCACGTTTCGGTTCCCGATCTGAACCCAGGTCTCCTCACCCTGGTACTTCTTGTCCTGGGGTATCGCCCCAAGGACAGCGCCAGGGAAGACTTCGTTGCCCTCGCCGAGCGAGGTATTGCCCACCAGGGTGACGTTATTGTGCAGCCGGCTTGCATCGCCCACCCGACAATTGGGCCCGATGTAGGTGAAAGGACCCAATTCGACGTCCACCCCGATCTCGGCTGTCGGGTGGATGTATACGTTCTCGTACCGGAAGGAAAGCTCTTCTGTCTTTCTAGAGGACCAAAACATCGTTCAAGTTTCGCTAAGCGCCTGGTTTTGTTGCCTGGACATGGTTGTCACAACTCCGACGGCTCGAGCATCTTGGCAATTCGAACGTTGAGAGCGTGTCCCGATTTTGCAGCCACGAATCTTCCCCTGGGCGCAGAGCCCAGAAGATACAAGTCTCCGATCAAATCCAGCACCTTGTGGCGGACGAGCTCATCTCGAAACCTGAGGCGGTTCTCGAGAATGCCATCCCTTCCAAGGACGACCGTGTTCTGTGGCGTAGCTCCCCGGCCCAGCCCCTCCGCTCGAAGCTGGTGGACCTCTTCCTCAAAGACGAAGGTACGAGCTGGCGCAATCTCGCGAGCAAAGACCTCCTCGGTGACGGTGACCTCGAGGTACTGAGTGGCCAGGGCCTGCATGGCAGGCGACGCCCCTGTCGATTGGGCCAAGGCACTGTAGTCCAGCGTGTAGCAGATCGTGAAGGACCCATTGTCGCTCGGGAACGCAGCAATCCAGGCGCCCCTCTCTTCCGCGTGGACGGGCGCCACGACGTCTATCTGGCGCGCAGGCACGCCCTGAGGAACGATTCCACCCTCCTGGATCGCTCCATAAAACGGGAGAGCACTACCGTCGAGGCCCGGCAACTCGGGGGCGTCGAGGCGCACCTCGACATTCTGGACCCCCGAGGCACACAAGGCGGCCAGCAAATGCTCCGTGGTGTGGACCTCGGCGGAACCCTTCACCAGCGCTGTCCTGCGCGGTCTGAAGCCCAGATTACTGATCCGAGCCTCCACCCTGGGGCAGCCAGCGAGATCGGTACGAACAAAAACCACCCCTGTGTCAGGGTCTGCCGGCACAAGCTCCAGGCGAACCTCCGCTCCGGTATGAAGACCCACCCCACCAAGGCGGACAGGCTTCGAGAGTGTTTTCTGCTGTGGCATTAGAATGTCGTTGTCAGGGTTTCCCCTTCGCGGGAACTGGAACTTGAGCCTGACCCGCACGTGCCGGCTTGTAGCGGCTGTTCAGTCGCGCGGCGATCTCCTGCGTGATGTCGAGCTCGGGCTTCGCAAAATGCACTATGGGCCAACGGATTCCCGCTCCACGGCCAAGCTCGGCGTTCAGGGTCTTCTCAAACACCATGTCCAAATCAAGCGCCTGGGCATAGCTCTGGATCTCCTCGGTGATCTCCTCCCGGATTTCTTGAAGATACTTGAGCTCCAGCTCGCGAAGGCGGTTCATCTCGGATTCCTTCAGCGACCGAATCTGCTGCTCGAGCTTGAATCGCTCAAGCTCCATTTCGTCCTTCTTCTTGCCACCTTCAAGGTTGGGGAGCTCGGCCTGAATCGCCTTGTAACGCTGCTCGAAGGCCTTCAAGGTCTCATCGACCTTCTTTACTTGCGCCTCGAACTCGTCCTTTCGGTCTTTTTTCTTGTTGTAGAGCTCGAACACCTGATTGACGTCGACGACGGCAACCCGTGGTGGCTTGAAAATCCGGGGACTCTGGTCCTGGGCCCACACCGCAGCCACGGTGAACCCCAGGAGTAGAGCGAAGCTTGCAATCCCCGATACCAGTCTCCTATTGACCATTCCTGAGAGCTCCTCATTGAGACGGCCGGCACTCGCGGAAGAGTTTCTTACGCTTGCACTCACGAGAATCCGCCCGCAAAGGCGACCCGGCATAATTGACGGCCAGCATTGTAATGGAGTCGTACAGTATCGAAAAGGGATTACCCGAAAGACCTAACCCATTATTTCAAAACAACTTCATGGTTCGGGCGACCTTAAAAGCCATCTGCGGGGAAGGCGCTCGGTGCTCCGGCCCCGGGATCATCGAAACCACGAGCGAGGTTTTCGAAGCGCATGAACCGGTTGAGGAAGGCTAACTCGACGGAGCCGGTGGGGCCGTTTCGCTGCTTGGCGATGATCACCTCGGCCTTCCCTCTCGCATCCTCTTTCTCGGGCTTGTAGTACTCCTCCCGGTACAAAAGGAGGACCACGTCGGCGTCCTGCTCGATCGCCCCTGATTCCCTCAGGTCAGAAAGCCGGGGCTTGTGGGACTCCCGATTCTCGACACCCCGGCTGAGCTGGGAGATCGTGACGATGGGCAGCTCAAGCTCTCTCGCAAGCGACTTCAAACTTCGAGAGATGACCGAGATCTCCTGCTGCCGACTCTCCAGGCCCCCACACTCCATGAGCTGGAGGTAGTCGATCACAATCAGGTCCAGCGGCTCCCGGGCGTGGAGTCGACGGGCCTTGGCCTTGAGTCCCAGCGGGGTCAGGCCGGGAGAGTCGTCCACGAAGATCTTGGTCTCGCTCAGACGGGAGGCACCGTCGAGTAGCTTTTGCCACATATCTCTCGAAAGAGACCGTTTCCGCACGTCGTGCGAATTGACCCGCGAGAGCGAGCAGAGCAAGTTCTGAATCAGCATGTTCTTCGACACCTCGAGAGAAAAGACCGCAACCCGCTTGCCCGCGAGCGCCGCGTTTTCAACGCAGTTCATGGAGAAGCTCGTCTTGCCCATGCTGGGACGGCCTGCCACGATGATGAACTCCGCCGGGTGGAACCCCGTGGTCATGTCGTCGAGCTCCTTGAAGCCTGAGTAAACCACCCGGGCCCCCTCGCCGTCCGCCTTCCCCATCTGCTCAAAATGCTCATCGAGGATGTCGCTGATCTTGACGAAGTCGCGGCCCATGCTGCGCTTACCTATGTCAAAAACCCGTTGCTCGGCAACGTCTAGCTGGTCCCTGGCCGCGACGTCCGAATCAAAGACATTCTGAATCAAGTCACTACAGGTACTCACCAGCGCACGGAGGATCGCTTTTTCCCGCACAATGTTGGCGTAATGTTCGGCGTTGGCCGCCGTGGGCACGCGTCGAACGAGTTCCTCCAGGAACACCATGCCCCCCACCGACTCCCCCAACCCCTGTCGCTGGAGATCGTCGAAGGCCAGCACCTCATCAAAGGTAGAGTGGCGGTCGTAGAGCGACTGAAAAGTGGTAAAAACCTTGGCGTGGCGAGGACTGTAGAAGTCCTCTGCGCTAAGAATCTGGAAGACCCCCGCCGCTGACTTGCAATCCACTAACAGGGCCCCCAGCACGCTGCTTTCTGCGTCCAGGCTGTGCGGGAGTTTGCGCTCCGCCAACTTTGCCTCGGCGTCAGCGAGGCTGTCGGCTCCAATACCCCCAGGACCAGGATACGCGTAGGGCTTCTTGCCGTAACTCATACTCCCCCTCCCCGCCAGTTCTCAGCCGGGCGGAAGGCAACCACCACACGGAGCGCAATGGGGTTCGCTCCTTGAGGTCCTCAACCCAAATGCTACCAGAAAAACACGACCAGGAAACCTCTACGCTTCACGCCATCAGTTGTCGTATTCAGTGTCGGGCTGCGACTTCTTACCGGCTTCCGAGATCTCGCCACCCTTTACAACCCAGACCTTCACGTCACACTCGACATCCGGGTGGAGTCGCACCTTGACCTTGTAGGTGCCCATCTCCTTGATCGGACTATCGAGAATGATGCACTTCGCGTCCACTTCGAGCCCGGCGTCAGCGAGTTGCCTGGCGATGTCGCGAGCGGTCACCGAGCCATAGAGGTGGCCCTCCTCGCTAGAATTGGCGATGATGGTGCAGTCCGCCTTCTCAATTTCCCTGGCAATGACCTGGAATTTCTCTTTCGTCTCCTGTTCCATGGCGATGAGCTTACGCTTCATCGACTCGAAACGATTCAAGTTGTCCTGCGTCAGCTCAACCCCGAGCCCGCGGGGCAGGAGGTAGTTGCGTCCATAGCCTGGCGCCACCTTGACGACATCCCCAATATTCCCAAGCTTGTCTACGTTACGCTGAAGAAGCAGCTTCATCTCAGTCCTTCTCTCGGTCGAATAGCCAGAGCCTCGTGAAAAAGGCTCACGAGGTATAAGTCAACAGTCCAATGTACCGGGCCTGTTTGATCGCCTTCTTGACCAGGCGTTGATGCGAAGCACAGTTACCCGAACGCTTGCGAGAAAAAATTCGGCCCTGGTTGGTACAAAGCTTCTGGAGCGTGAGGACGTCCTTGTAGTCCACTCGAGTGGTTTTTTCCCGGCAGAATCGGCAACGGCTCCGTTCTGCGATCTGGCCGTAGCGCTTGCGCCCATCGGCACCGTCTTCCTCGCCGAAGCTGGGTCCCCCATAGCCGCCGTAGCCACCATCAGAGTAGCCGCCACTGTCGCCGCCATAGCCCGAATCATCTCTACGGAAGTCCGGGCGGGCCCTGCGTACGGGGCTTCGGCCAGGGACATTCGAATCTTTCAGCATTTCTTGTACCTGTGTCTTGTCTTTCGTATCGCCCCAGGAAAGGAAAATATTCTACACGATCCAGAGCCCTGTTGAACAGGGCTACTCGCTTGAAACCCCCTCAAAACGGAATATCCCGATCATCAACCCCTCCAATGGGGCTCTCCGAGCCGCCTTCTTCCGGGCCTGAACCGTCATTCTCCGGAACCGGCGAAAAAGCCTCGTTCGGGACCCGGTTTCCGGCAGGGCGGGGAAAACGCGACGAGGGTGAAGCCTCCCCCGCTTTTGCGGGAACACCCGACTCCGCCGCGCGGGTCGGGAAGGGACGCCGGGCGGAGGATGAGGAATACCCTCCCCCTTCGCCTTCGCCCTGCTGGGAAAACTCCTCGCCAGAGGATCCGCGCGACGAGTCTCCTTCTTGACGCCCCCCCAGGAACTGAAAGTTGTCCGCAATCACACGAAGACGGGACCTCTTCTGCCCGTCCTGCGTTTCCCAGGTGTCGAACGAGAGATGCCCCTCGATAAAGATTGGGGCTCCCTTCTTCAAGTACTGGCAGACCACCTCGGCCTGGCGTCGCCACAGGGTCACGTCCACGAAGGTCGTGTCCTTCCGACGCTCAGTACCAACGAGGAATTCACGGTTCGTGGCAATCCCGATTTCCGCAACGGGCGTTCCCTGCGGAGTGTACCGAAGCTCCGGGTCGCGGGTCAGTCGCCCCATGAGCAGCACCTTGTTGTAATTGGACATGTCCCAGCCTCCTGTGAGTCAGACTCCTGGCTTTTCCAGGCACCGCGAACGAACGACACACACTCCATCACTCTACCGTTCGCCCCTGGAGTGGGCGGACTCACCCCTTGCCTTCGTCGGTCCGACCAACTCCAAAGGGGAGAGAACACTCACTCGTGCGCACAAAGTGTCTATTTTACCTCGGGAATTGACTCGGGGATTGCCAGCTCGGGAGTCACAGCCTCCGCCACGGCAACAGGACGAGGAGCTTCGGGCAACGGCGGAAGGCCTTCGGCCTCGCGCCGAAGACGCTCGCGGCGCTCCTCGATCTCCTCGGGGGAACCGCTAATCTCCCGGCTGACCCTCTTTTGACATTCGGCCTCGAGCTCCTCGTCTTGAAGCACAAGAAGCCGCAAGATGCGCTCGGAGAGCTCCACATCTCTTTGCAAGGCCTGCACCGCGTGAGGCGGAGCTTTGAAATAGGTGAGGTAGTAGGTTCCTTTTTTTGCGCCGGCGATGTCGTAGCAAAGCTTCCGGTCTGGCCACCGCTCCGAGTAAACAAGCTCGGCCGCATTCTTCAGCAATATTTCCTGGACATGCTGCTCGAGGCTCGGCCAATCCTTGGTAGCAAGATTCGAGTCGAAAAGGAACATTCCCTCGTAGAGTCTCTGACTCTCGTAGAGCTTTAGTGCCAAACAATCCTCCTTGGGTTACTCAACTGTCTCACGCCTGACCACCAGGCAATGAGTTCTTCTTGTGTGACTGATTTCTGGGTTCATGGGATCCCGCCTCGAGGCCACCAATCTTCAAGCCGCCGCCTGGCTGATTGTACTGATTTGCACAGGCTCTGGTACCTTCCCTCAGCCACAGGGGAAGCGATTTCGCCGCCCGCAAACAGACGTCTCGAATCGCAACTTCAGAATCTCCCGAAAGGGTCTCGAGAACGTACTCGGCTGCGTCTCTGCCGGGCCGTCGTCCGATCCCAAGCTTGAGGCGGCCAAAAGCCTCGCTCGCAAGTGACTCCGCGATGGACTGCACCCCACGGTGGCCGCCGCTTGAGCCCCTGGCGCGGAATCGAAGCCGACCCTCCTGGAGATCCAGGTCGTCGTGAACGACCAGAAGGGAGTCTTCAAGAGCCCCGAGGGCCTCCTGACGGCCGAAGTAGCCAATGAACTCACGCACGGCAGGGCCGCAAAGGTTCATGTAAGTCTCCGGCTCGAGTAGGTAGACAGATTGGGCTCCAACTTTTTTTTCCGTGTACTTCACCAGGAATTTCCTCCGCGGAGGAGGGAATCCTTCATCCAATGCGAACTGATCCACGACCAGGAAGCCAACATTATGCCGCGTTCGGGCATAGGCAGCTCCGGGGTTTCCAAGACCGACGATAAATTTTGGAGGACCCTCGACGCTCAGGGCTATTTCTCCTTTTTCTTGGCCTCCGGCTCGGCCGACTCCTCGCCCTCCACTTTCTTCTTGCCAATGACCTCGGGCTGCGCCGGAACGCTCTCAGGCAGCGTGGCCCCCACATCCGCCTTCTGGTGTATGACCGTGACGATGACTTGCTCAGGATTGCCCACAAACACACAATTGGCCGGTACGGGCAAATCCTTCAATCGAATCACCTGACCCAACTCGAGGGCTTCGATGTTGAGCTGTAGGTGCTCCGGGATGTCCTGAGGGAAGCCGGAGACAAGTACTTCCTTGGTGGGCACGTCAAGCACGCAGCCCGCCGAGAGCCCCTTGGGCGAGCCGATGGTCTCGATGGGCACCTCCAGCTCAACCCTTTCGTTGCGGCTGATCCTGCTAAAGTCCACGTGGATGAGATCCGTGCCAAGGAAATCGTACTGGACCTCCTTGACCACGCTGGGCTCGTCCTGTTTGCCGATGCGGATCGTCACAAAGCGGTGACCGGCGCCCAAGAATTTCGTGAACTCCTTCCTGTCGAGGGAGACGAGGACGTTGGCTTCCTTGTGGCCGTAGATGTTGGCCGGCAGGCGACCGCTCTGGCGAAGAATCTCCGCCTCCCGCGAGCCGAACTTCGCACGGGGCTCTGCGTTCAAGACAATTTGTTCCATGGGGGTTCAGCTCCGAGTAATTAGTTTCAGGCCTTAGTTTCTCTTGATGGTCTTCGCCGGCACGCCAACGACGACATCACCGTCCGCCACATCGTGATTCCTCAGGACGACCGATCCGGCCCCGGTCACGGCGCCACTGCCAATGGTGACAGGGGCAACCAGCACCGTCCCACTTCCGACGAATGCCCCGTCTTTCACCACGGTCTTGTGCTTTGCCTTGCCATCATAGTTCGCAAAGATCGTCCCGGCGCCTATGTTGACGTGCGCTCCAATCTCCCCATCGCCCACGTAAGCAAGGTGGCGAACCTTGGTGCCGATACCGACCGTGGAGTTCTTGATCTCGACAAAATTCCCAATGCTGCCTCCGTCCGCAATGCGAGTCCCGCTGCGCAGGTGGGCGAAGGGCCCCACCTCACATCGCTCCCCGATCTCGACGCCTCGATGAATTACCGTGAAGGGATAAATGCGCGATTCAAGCCCGATCCTTACACCTTTTTCGATGTAAGTGGAGGCAGGATCATCGATCGAGATGCCCTCAAGCATGTAATTGTCGAGGATTCGCTCGCGCAAGAGTTGCGAGGCTCGGGCCAGCTCCGCGCGGCTGTTGACCTGGGCCACCTCGCGTTCGCAAGCAACCTTGAAGGTCGCCACTTTTCGGCCCGCCCTGGCCGCCTGGACCACGACATCCGTCAGGTAGAGCTCCCCTTGCGCATTTTCCCGCCCGATGCGCTTGTAGAATTCCTTGAAAACAGAGAGGCGAAAAACGTAAATTCCAACATTCACCTCCTGAATCAGCTTCGTGGACGCATCAGCGTCCTTCTCCTCGACGATGCCTACAACGAAGCCTTCCTTCGATCGAACCACCCGACCGTAACCCGCGGGAGCTTGCAGATCGCAAGTAAGTATCGAGACCTTCGCCTCCGAGCGGACGTGCTCGTCAAGGAGGGCCTTCAGGGTTTCGGGGCGCACGAGGGGCAGGTCGCCATTCAGGATCAGTACATGGGGGTCCTCGTCACGGACGGGGAGGATCGCCTCGACGCCACAGTGGGCGGCATGGGCGGTGCCGAGCTGAGTGTCCTGGACAGCCCACGTGATCCCACGCGCGGGGAAAGCAGCCTGAACATGTTGGCGAGCGTGGCCAATCACCACGACCTTCTGGGCCGGCGAGAGGGGCTCGGCCGAATCAAGAACGTGCTCGAGGAGCGGCGCCCCGAGCAGAGGATGGAGCACCTTGGGGAGGTCGGAGTGCATTCGCGTCCCCTTGCCTGCGGCAAGAATCACCGAAACTATCATTTCACTCAACCTCTTGAGCCAATCCTTTGCTTTGCCTTACGTTCTTGAATGTCCTTTCACGCCGACTTCGCCTTTCACGCCGAGTTCGCACTGGCGAGTTTGCACCGGTGAGATGGCACTTGCGAGATTGCACCGGCGAGTTCGCCAATGCCAGGACGGCTCCCTGGGGGGCCAGGGCACAAACCGCGCTGCCGGGCGAGGCCCCGAAGGGGCCGCTTCAACAACGCGTTGCGGGGTGAATTTTCTGGTTACCCGGTGAGGACTCGAACCTCAATAAGGAGAACCAAAGTCTCCTGTGTTACCAATTACACCACCGGGTAGGACTGTTCTAAGCGAAGCGCGGAATTGTAGGTAGGCTTTAAAGTCAAGTCAAAGGAAAACACCGCCGGGAAGCCGATCAGCCCGCCCGGGAAGTCCCCCCCGGGGGCCGGCGCAACACGCGGGGACCGGCTCAGCAGACGGTTAGGTAGAGGTAGACTCACCCTGCACGTCCTCAACTTCGGACCGCCTGAGAGATTCACGGTCCCGGTGGCTCACCAGGAACGCGAGCTGCTCAAGCTCAACCGCGAGGTCGATCGAAACGTAAGCCACAGCCTCGGGGACATTCAGGCGAATAGGGGCAAAGTTGTAGATTCCTCGGACCCCAGCCCCGATGAGCCGGTCGGCAACCTCCTGCGCAGAAGTGGCGGGAACGCTCAGGATCGCAAGCTCAATCGAAGACTCCCTGACCACCCTGGCAATCTGTTCCACTGGCAGAACCTTGTTCCCCTCGACCGTCTTCCCGATCAGCTTCGGGTTGGAATCAAACAATGCGACAATGCGAAATCCGTGTGCCTGGAACCCCTTGTACCTGAGCAGAGCATTTCCCAGGTTCCCAATGCCCACGATGGCCACATTCCAGGCCCTGTTCGTGCCCAGGATCCTTTGGATCTCTGGGATCAAGTTCGAGATCTTGTATCCCAGGCCAGGGAACCCGAACTGGCCAAAGTAGCCAAGGTCTTTTCGAACTTGTGCCGCCGTCACTCCAAGGGCGGCTCCCAGCTCGTGCGAGGAAGTCGTCGTTACCTCGTTGCCCTGGAGCTCCTCGAGGTAGCGGAGATAGCGCGAAAGCCGGCTTGCGGCCACTTTGGGGATGAGGGGGGGCAATGTTTTCTCGCGTCGGGCCATTGATGGGGCTTCAGCCGGGGAAGCAAGCTACTTCGAAGGCCAATAGTGCTCCTGGAGCATGCCAGACCACGTCTCGAGGCTCAAGCGATGTCGAAAAACCTGCGCTTGGGGGACGAACGATCCGAGGAGACGCTCGGACTCTCGAACCCGGGCGCGGGGCTCCTCTAGCTCAAGACGATACACGATCCCCATGTGAACACGCCCCACTGGATTGGAATCGTCATTCAGGACCCCGACCGCATCGCTTTGATAGGCGCTTTCGATGTAAAGCTCCTCGTGAAGCTCCCGCTCGAAGGCCCGCGCGACAGCTTCGTCGAGCCCGCCTCCGTCGGCATCGGGAGGGTTGACGTGCCCCCCCACACCCACCGAAGCCTTGTCGTAAAGGCGGGTCTCCCCACCAAGACGTAACCGCTTCAAGAGAAGCACCTGATCCTGCCACAGAACCATACCGTAGGGGATGATCTGTTTCAGCTCGGGATTCGATTCGGCAGCGGTCCTATCCTCGAAGAAGCCATGCCGAGCGACGACGCCGAGACAGGCCTTTTCAAGTCCAGGGTGGAATCCGTCCGGATGAGGCTCAAGATGTACCAGAGCTAGTTGTGTTGGGACGACGAGTACTCGCTCCATGGCACGCAAGGGTTTCCGCTCGGTGGGTGGAGGCCTGAAATGCAGGGGCGGTATGGTACAACGGAGCCCGGGAGTGCATAGCTCAATTCCAGAAAATCCTGTGCAGGCATGCCCCGGCGCCCTTGCCAACAAGTTACCGGATGAGGAACTGGACAGTAGCGGGTGCGCATCCTACTCTTCGCTGAAATCTAACAGGCGATGAGGCTCCTTATCCGCCCATCAAGCGAGTGGAGACGACCGCGGAATGAAAGACCCAATTCTCGAGATTGTGGAAGAAAAGCCCTCGAACAGCCCCTCAAGAGGTCCAGGCGAGGCTGGCCTGGACCACGGAGGCCTGGAAGCCCGCGTGGGCGAGCGGGTCGACGCGAAGCTCGCGGAGATCAAGAAGAGCATCGCGGACGGCCTTGGAAAGTTCCAGGAGCGGCTGACGCCGGTTATCGACGAGCGGATCAAGAGGGCGCTCAGCGGCAGCTTTGCTGCCCTCACAAACACTACCAAGGAGGCCTTGACTCAGGTGGTGCAGGCGATTCTCTTCGACAGCGGCATTCTCGAGCGACTCGTCTCACGCATCATCGACGAGAAACTCCCGACGAAACCCTCGGGAGGCTCCGAGGCAGTTAGCTCCGAGGCACTTAGCTCCGAGGCCAGGAAAGAGACCCAGGACCTGATCCAAAAGGAGATCACCCGGGCCCTGGCCAGCGAACAAATGAAAATGGTCATCGACGACAAGTTCCGGGCGATCAGTCTTTACCTGAAGTCGGACGTCATTCCCAGGGCGGTCCAGGAAGCTCTCCGGACAAGGGCACCGACCCGGGCGAAGGCCAGCCAGGACGCCGGCCCGGCCCGGGAGGGCGGAAAACCAGCTTGAAAATTGTCCAGAACTTTGATACAAGCAGCCTCTCTTTGAGTCTGAAATCAACGAGACAAACGAGGAAAAGGCCGGGAAATGCCC
>SXIK01000007.1 GCA_005772855.1 Planctomycetia bacterium
AGCTTCCCCCGATGGATCGGCTTCGTCAGATAGTTGTCGAAGCCGGATTGGAGGATCCGGTTACGGGTTTCCTCCAGGGCGTGGGCGGTGAGAGCAATGATGGGGCGGTGGTAGCCCATCTCTCGCAGCCGCGCCGTTGCTGATCTGTCTCGCGAGGCGGCGCAGGTTGTGCTGCTCGAGTCGAGCGAGCCGCTCCTGGCAGTTCCGGTGCTCATCCAACTGTCGCGCAGTACCGCCCGGAAAGTCCGCAGAAACCTCTTCTGGGCCTTTGCGTACAACTCGGTCGGAATGGTCTGCGCCGCCCTGGGCTGGATCCATCCGATCCTGGCCTCCGCGCTGATGATTGTCTCCAGCCTCAGCGTCGTGGCTGGCTCCGTCACGCGAGACAAACTCCACACTGCTTCAAGGCGCAGGAAGCCGCCGAGGGATCCTCGGGCGGGAGGAGAGGCGGTGAGCCGCGAAGCTGCGGTGGGAGGTGTCCTTGCTGCTTCCCGCTGACCTGGACCTGGGGGCGCTCTTCCTGGCTGTGCTGGGGTCGTCCTTTCACTGCACCGGGATGTGTGGCGGGTTTGTGCTGGCCGGCTGCGCTGGCGGCAGGGTCGAGGCACAGGAGATCAGCTCCTCTTCCTGGTCCCGCGTGCTGCTGAATCAAATGCTCTACCACGTTGGAAAGGGCATGACCTACGTCTTTCTCGGCACCGTAGCGGGGCACCTGGGAGCGTCGCTTCTGCGCAGCGGAGCCTGGGCCTCGCGGAGCCTCTCGATCCTGGGGGCGCTTCTGTTTCTCTGGGCGGGCCTGGGTGCCCTCGGCGTCACGGGGCGCGTCCGCTGGCCGCATTCAATACGTTCGGTGGGCCGGGCCTTTGCTGTCCTTGGCTGGCGACCGCTGGCCCTGGGGCTCGTCTCCCTGCGTTCGCCGCTCGCACCTCTTTACCTGGGGACCTTCAGCGGGCTCCTTCCGTGTCCACTCGTCTATGCCTTCGCCGTCAACGCAGCCTCTCGGGGGAGCCTGGCTGCCGGGGCGGCGGTGATGTCCATCCTGGAGCTGGGCACACTCCCCGCGCTTCTCGGGCTTGCGCTCGTGGGGAGATCGGTTCCTCCCGCCCTCAGAACCTGTTTCGTGAGAGCGTCCGGCGTGCTGTTCTTGCTCCTTGGCCTCTGGACCTGCTACCGCGGGTGGGCCGAGCCAGACTGCTGCGGCCGGGCAGGCTTCTGAATCCAGGCAGACAAGAGGACCTCCCACTGGGTTCATCGATTTGTCCGCCCTTCCAGCAGCAAGACTACACCCAGGGGTGACTGGCGGAGCTCACTTCTTCACTGCGGCGGTGATCGCCAGCAGTACGGGCTCTCCGGTGTCGGCGCCCACGAAGTCAACGCTTTCCACCAAAACGCCCTCCCGTGTATTTACCCATTCAAGGACCATGTCCCGCAGCCAGCGGACGTTGCTGACCCTGCTCCGCTGCCCCACGGACGGCTCCCAACCCCCGTAGTAAGGGAAGCTCTCCTTGCTGCCGTCTGCCCGGTGCACAACTATACTGAACTGCGGGCGATCGGACCACGGGACCGAGTTCACGTGTAGCAAGTAGAGTCCCTTCACATGGCGCCCGATCGGTATGCCTCGAACGGCCCGGGTTAGCGCGGGATCCTGCCTGAACATGTTACCGCGCAGGGGGATTCCCCGGTTAATCTGGGATGGCACTCCGTTTTTGAGCTGACGATCTCGGGCCAAGCCTTTGCCATCCGGCACCTCCGGGTACCCTTCCCCTTCTTTCAGGCTTCCCGACAGGTTCATGTCTATATTGCGGTTGAGGAGAGCGCTGAGGTCGATGGATACATATTCGACTCCCTGGGGCATGGCTCGCTCCGTCGGTCGCGCATCGGGCAGGGTATCGATGTGCGTCTCGGCGAAGCGCACCGTTCCCTCGCCGGGGAGCATGCCCAGGAAGACGTTGAAACGCTCCGCCCCTGGCGGCGCCACGAACTCTCCGCTGATAGTCTTCCACTGAAAGCTGCCCCCGCGCGGGAGGACCTCCTCCGCCCCTGGCCCACCGATCATGTACTGCTGCGTTACGCCTTGATCGGTGGGAGTGGAGAACCGGATGAAAGCAACCACCGACCGTCCTGGCACCACCGGCTTCAGCTCCACCCCCGGCCCTGTTCCACCCAATGCGTTCCCCGTGCAGCCGCCAATGATTCCACCCTGAACACGGCACGATAGCTTGATGGGCGCGCCGGGAACTGTTGGCCGAGTACGACGCCAGAATCCAGAGCCGGCTGGACCCGCCCCGGGGTTCTCGACCTGAAGCCAGAACCTTGGGTCCTTGGCCTCCGGCGATCCTGGAGCCGGTCAAGGGGCAGTCGACTACCCCGCCGTTCTCGAACTCTGCCAGGAAGCGATGCTGGGGTTGCCAGTGACCTGCGCACTCGAGTTGCCAATTGCCTGCTCGACAATGCCCGTGATCCTTGCATCACAGGTGTAGGCGTTTTTCCGGTCCGGCAGCTTTCGCCAGGTTGCAGGCGCGATCACCATGACCTCGTTGGCGGGTTCCAGGACTACTCTGGAATCGACCACGGCTGGGTCTCGGTACCGGGATTCTGGTCGGACGCGTTGGGTGTTCCCTGATCGAGAAAATATATCCCGCGCTCTTCCGCGCTTCCGTCGGCCAAGAGAAACAACACACACAGCACGCCAACTACACTTCTCCGTCCGGTCATGGCAATCTTACTCCTCGGAATCAGATTATAGACACAACGGGGGATGTCACATGATTGGCTATTTCTGAAGGCTCTGCGTGAAAATAAATCCAGCAGTCACCTTGTTTACGCACACCGTCATACTGAAAAAGAGCACCCGGAGCATTGTTGCATACGCCAACATGCCACCTCCGGTAATCGTCTCTCCTTTTTCTTAAATACATTATTATCTGAGAGACGAGTGGAGCTCTTGATTCCCCAGTTTCGGGGGGCTCAACTCTGCAATCACTTCTTTCCTAGCAGCTCCACGGCTGCAGCCGCCATCGCCTTTGCGCCCGTCTCGATTGCGGGTGCTGCCATTGGAGCGTAAATGCTGGAATGTAAGGATGGTAATGGCTTGCCTCCCGGCTTCAGGCTCTCCGCAACCTTTTCGGGACTGGCAGCTCCAAGCCAGAAAATACATATGGGAATCTTGTCGGGAGTACTCCCATAGTATCCAAAATCCTCGGCACCCAATGCCGGCTCCTTGAGAACCACGTTTTCTTGGCCTATCACTCCTTCTATCGCTTGCCTGACCCGCGGTGCCAGTTTTGGAGAATTGACCGTTGGCCCAACACTTTCCTCTTCCCTGACCTTCATGACTGGAGCCCTGTCCGGGGGCACGCCAGCAGCCTTCGACATCCCGCTGGCAATCCGCTCGATGCTTGCAAGGATCTGCGCGCGTACCACCTCGCTGAAAAATCGGACCGTTATCTGAAGCTTGACCTCGTCGGGGATGATGTTGTGCTTCGTTCCGCCGTGAATTGATCCCACGGTAATCACTGCCGGATCGATGGCGCGTAGTTCACGGCTGACGATGGTTTGCAATCCCAGCACCGTCTGGGCAGCCAGAACAATCGGATCCTTGGCAGTGTACGCCCAGGCGCCGTGACCTGAAACACCGCGAATCGTGAGATCCACTGAAGCGGCTCCCGCCAGGGCAGGACCATCGACCGCGCCGACCTTTCCAGCCTCCATTGTGGCATCGTCATGCAGTGCCAGAATGGCATCCGGCTTTGGAAACTTCTCAAACAAGCCAGCAGCGATCATTGCCTTGGCTCCGCCGCCCCGCTCCTCGGCGGGCTGGCCAATCATGACGAGCGTCCCAAGCCAACGGTCCTTCACCTGGCTGAGAAGGCGGGCAGTCCCCACGAAAGTTGCCATGTGAATATCGTGTCCGCAAGCGTGCATGACCCCAACTTCGTTTCCCTGGTCGTCTGTCGTCCTGACCCGGCTGGCGTATTCCAGACCGGTCTGCTCTGTTATCGGCAAGGCGTCCATGTCAGTTCGAATCATGACTGTTGGACCCACGCCATTTCTAAGGACTCCGACGATCCCCGTCCCACCGACGCTCGCGGTTACTTGGAATCCAGCCGTCTGCAGTTCGTGCTGAAGCCTCTCGGCCGTCTTGACTTCATGAAATGAGAGCTCGGGGTTTGCATGCAGGTGACGATAGAGCTCCACCAACGACGCCAATTCCCGCTCGATGCGGGATTCGAAATCCTTGCGCAAGGAGATCTGCCCCGAGAGCCTCTCGAGGGTGCCAGGCAATGTGATCGACAACAAGAAGACGACACAAACATTCTTCGTGATAAATAGCATTGAGAATGCTCCTGTTAAGAATAGCCCGCCCTGAAGTAACCTGCTGTGCTCCATCATCCACGCACTGGCAACCCTATCTCTCCGCGTGCTTCCCAATCACTTCCACAATGTGCTTGCGGTCCTCGTCTGTCACGCGAACTTCCGGAGGCCTGACGGTCCCTCCCGCTCTCCCGAGGGCCTCGAGTGCCACCTTGACGGCGCTTGCACGATATCCTGGTTTTAGCCCACGTATTTTCGCCACGGGTTCAATACGCGAATGAAAAACTTCGTTCATCGCGTCCAGGTTTCCAGCGACCCCGTGCTTCCAAAATTCGCGACAAGCGTTGGGTGCGAGAGTCGCAACCGCTGCTGTGTACGCTCGGGCCCCGGCAGGCAGCGATCGAATCGCGCCCCCCTCTCCACGGGCGACCCACAAGAAACGCTCAAGAATCTGCTCCCCCAGCAGTTGGCCGATCTTGACATCGCCGAGAGAATCCTCGAATCCAACGACGTTGGGCAAGTCCGCCAGCCGTCGGATGAGGTCAGGCCAGTAGCTCTCGATCGCACCCTGAAAACCGTGACCCATGGAGACCACAACCCCGATGCTCACAGATTTCGCAATGCTGCTCATGTATTGATACGCGCCTTCAGAGCTCTCGGTGCCATTCGGCGGCGCGAGAAGAAATATCGCGTCAGCGCCGGCCTCTTCAGCATTGCGAGCCATACGCATGGCAAGCCGGTAACCACCTCGAACTCCCACGACCACAGGCATCTTGCCCTCAGCCCCAGCGACGGCAGCTTCGGCAAGTAATCGATGCTCTTCAACATCCAAAGCAAGTAGCTCTCCCATGCCTCCGCCCACAAGAATCGTCATGTCCTGCGCTCGGGCCGCAGCATGGTGATGAATGTTTTGCCGGAGCCCTTCCGCATTCAGCTCAAGGCTGGCATGAAAAGGGGTGACCATGAAGTTATGCACGCCCCGCAGCGCCAGTGCCAGCTCTTGAGGTTTCTGCGTCTTCTTGAAAGGGCGACTCGGTGGGTCCACGTGTACGGTTCTTACGGTTCGCCACGATTGGAGTCAAGAAGAGATTGACCCAATGGAAGGCCCCGGCCGAGCTACTTGAGGATTCAGAAGGCCGGTCGGGACGGCATGGAATCCACGTCTGTGGACGGCGCTTTCAGGTCCCGAATACGAAATGGCGAAGAGGCTTTCGAATCCAAATTTCCTCTCGCCGTTGCGCAATTGCGTCTCGTGACCGTACCAGCAACGCGCCGCCCTGGCGACCTGGAGTACACTCCCTGCGCAACAGGAAGACCTCCCCCGCACCGGCCGCGTGGCGGTGCCCTCCCCCTCCTCGGCGCTTGATAAGCGCCGGGCACCTCCGGCGCCGATGGCGGGTGAGCATTGGCCAGGACGGTTCCATCATGGCCGCGCGGAGCATGAATGACGCGACCTTGTTGGGCCGCCTCTAATTGCCGGGCTTGGCTTCTTCCGGCTTCGCTTCCGCGGGCTTCGACTCTGCGTCCATGGAAGCACTGAAGAGGTCCTCGCTCCTGGAAGTCCTTGGCGAATCGGGGATATCAGCCGGGGCAACTCCGAGCGACTGTAGAATCTCAACAGCCTTCGATCGATAAGCTATACCCCCACGCGCCAGGTACTCGCGAAAATTGTGAATCGCCTTCTCTCGGCGGCCCTGGATGTCGTGGGACGCGCCCAGCCAGTAGTAGTAGGCGGGGTTTTCTGGCTCAATCTTGACACATTTTTCGAATTCCTCGATGGCAGCTTCTGTCTGCTTCTTGAGTGAGAGCGTCCAGGCCAGTGCTGCGTGCGGTCCCGTGTATCGGCCTTCTCTGGAGAGAGAGCGCGCGGAGCGGAACTCTCGCTCGGCTCTGTCGAGATCTTGCATGGCCAGGAAGAGCCTGCCCAGATGGAAGTGATACTTCGACTCATTCGGAGAGATGGCGATCGCTCGATCCAGTGACTTCGCGGACTCGGCACAGTCACCCTTCTTCGCATACAACGACGCAATGTTGTAGTGCAGATCCGAGCGGAGAGGGTACTTGACCGCTTCATTCTCCAGACTCTTGATCCGGGAATCGAGGATGGACTCCGACTTCCCGTCGGTCAGGGCGTAATTGCTTTTCTCCGATGTGGTTGTCTCGCAACCAACCAGGCTTACGGCGATTATCATACAGATCAAGGCAGGGACTTGGAACTTTACCGTCATGACAGGGCTCCTCCTGGTGCGCCAAAGGAATTGCGTCCCTGGCAAGATCGGCCCGTAGAGCGGAAAAGATTAGCCCCGCCACCCCGGAAGGTATGGATGGAAGGACTTGATTACCAGCACTGGACGCCGGGGGCGTCAGTCCTGACTCTCCTCTTCCGCCGTGATCAAGCCCTTCACCCGCCGCATGAGATCCAGGTAGCCCTCGAAATGCTCGGCCAAGAGACTGTAGGTCTCTCGATCACTCGGCGCAAAGAGTCTGGCCGTCTCGGCGGCTCGGCCGTAGGCATTGCGGCCTTCCGCAGCGTAGTACTCGAGTGGCGCCCCGAATTTGACAAAGATCTTCCCGACCTTCGTGACCATGGGATCTGGCTGCGACCATTTTTGTTGTCGGAGGCTCAACGGGAAAAACCCCCCCATGAAGAGCGTAAAATCGCCAATATAGCTGTCGACCTCAAGCCGGCGCTCTGGCCCTTCCTTGGCGCTTGAGACCTCGATCATTCGAGGCAATTCCTCGAGCCGCGCTCCTTCGCAGCTCTGGAGCCGATAGAGCCTTTCGGCATTGACAAAGTCACACAGGACGTCCTCGCACAGATGGACCGAAACTCCAGGCGAGTACAGGGGCGCAAACTCCTTGAAAGCCTTGTCCAAGGCGTCTCGGAACAAACTGCACAGTGGGTGAGTCTCCGGAATTCTGTCCATCATGGCCCTTGTCCACCTCCGTGAAAGTTACCCAATTATCTGGTATGGATTGATTCCCCGCCACCCGAACCTATCAAGTACTCGTCGGGTAACAATTTGCCCAAGGAGACCGTTGCACAAGACAACTTACGAGGCCCCCAAGCTCCTTCAGCCCGAGAGAATTCGGTCGATCGAGCACCTGGACCGGCCCGAGACGGATCCTTCCGAGAAGACTGCTTCTTACGCCGACCTGGAACGAATTTCGCGCCTCCCCTTCCAGTTCGGTACTCTCTGGCGGGCCGTGCGGAGACTGGCCACGCTACAAGAGGGTGACCAACGACCGCTAAGGCTACTTGAGTTGGGCTCCGGCACGGGCGCAGTAGGTCTGCGCCTCGCCCGCCGGCTCTCAAGGGAAATCGGTCCTGTTGATATCTGCCTGACCGATATCCAGACGACCTCGCTGCCGCCACGGACGCAGGAGGCGGGGGTCCGGGTAGACTCTCGCCGCATCGACGTGCTCCACGATGCCTTCCCCCCCTCGGATATCGTGTTTTCAAACCTCCTCATCCATCATTTTGACGACGCAGATGCGCTCCAAGTCCTGCGCAAGATGCACGGATCAAGTCGGCTCGGCGGCGTGGTGTACGACCTCGATCGAAACCGCTGGGCCTTCAAGCTCCTCAAGGCCTTCTTTCCGCTCTGGGCCAGAAGCCCCATCACCGTCGCCGACTCGCTCCTCAGCGTTCAACAGGCTTTTCGGAGGGAAGAGTTGCTCGATCTTGCCCGGCGAGCAGGCATGGTAAATTCACGGACCCGATCGATTTTCAGGGTGAGGCTCCTCCTTGAGTGGCGATCGGACGTCCCACTGGGTTGAGGATTCTCACTCGCTCGATTCGGTCACCTTCGCGGAGCTTGTCGACCACGTCCATTCCCAGCGAAACGCGGCCCCAGACAGTGACCCGCCCGTCGGCCTCGGGGATCGGCAAAGTAGCGACGAGAAGCGATCCGGGGGCCCCGTCCGCAGAGATAATGCAGCCTCGCATGCAAGGGCGTGGCCAGCTTTCGTCGGGCAGGCGCGTAGGCGTCTTGGCCGGCAGGAGAAAAACACCCAGGAAGGGATCGACTCGGGCTATTGGAGCGCCGGAGAAGAATCCTTCGTCCGCAAGCTTGACGAAGGCAGCAACGTGGAGAGGCGCCTCGAAGGCAAAAAGCTCGATCAGCACTTCGCCGCGGCCAGCGATGCGTATCTCTGCCTTCAAGTTGCGCAAACTGGGAGGGAGGATCCGGCGCAGAATATCGAGATTGGGTAACTGGCAAGGCGTCGATTCCGGCTCGCACCACTTGAAACCAGGCGCCCCTTCGATCGCGCGAGCCGCGAAGGCCGCCGTCCATGAACTCGCATCACACCTCAGAGGTAACAACACCGCTCGCACCTCGGGGCGATCCGGCGCCAACTTTCCAAGGGCCCACACAAGGGCCCAACGCACTCGCTCATCCTGCTCGCTCTCGAGAAGATCGAGCAGCTTACGAACGCCCGTTTCGTCCGGTCCCACCCCGGGGCTGGAGCCACCCATGCTGAGCGCTGCACGCTGGCGTTCAAGAGGATCCCTGGAGTCGAGCCTCGGCAGAGCCGATGGAGGCCGGTCCACAACCTCGCCGCGAGGCCACACACCGCGCGCTTGCAAGCGAGCCCGGGCCAGGTCCGCGCGCATTCGAACACGCTCGAACCTGGAGTAGAGCGCGCGTTCAATCCTCACCGCGGCGTCAGGAAAAGCTCCCACCTCGGCCAGAATGACCTCAACCACCGCGTCTTGCTGCTCAATGAATCGTGTTGGAGACGGTGCTGACCTACAGCCGGTTTCGTGGGTGACCACAACAACCAGGGCCAAGGCCGCCAACGCTCGAAATGCAACCTCAGATCGAGGCCGCATCGCCTTCGCCCTTCCGGATGCGAGCCACCTGCTCCGCCGAGTAGAGCCGGCCCCGACCCATTCCCGGGCATTCGGTGGCGGCCTCCGTCCAATCAGCCTCACTCCTGAGAATCTCGGGCCAGAAGGGGAATGTGCGGCACTGGACAGGTCTGACAGGATAGACGGTGCAGCCGCCAGAGTAAAAAACGCAGTCTCCGTTCGGTTTTTCGATCAAGGAAACCTGGCTCCCCACCTTGCGAAGGTATCGTTTCGCAAACTCGGCCAACGAGACCTGAAGGAAGCCCGCGATCCGTTGAACTTCCTCGCCGTTCACCCACACGTACCCGGGCCGCCCCGTGCAACAATCCCCGCACTGGGTACATGCGAACTGAAGTCCATTTCGATACCACGGCTCTGGCATGACCGAAAGGATACAGAGTCGACCGGGTCCAATCCAGACCCGGTTCCCGGACTCCGCTTCAGACCTCTGCCACCGTCTCCTTCTCGTGCGTGAGAATGTAGTACAGCTTCTTCAGCGCCTCATTCTCGATTTGCCGTACGCGCTCCCTGGAAAGGTTGACTTTCTCGCCGATCTCCTTGAGCGTCATCGGGTCACCGCTGTCGAGCCCGTAACGCATGCGGAGTATTTTGGCATCTCGATCCTCGATCGACGCAAGCAGCCGCTCGATGAGTTGAATCTCGACGTAGTCAAAGAGGATTTGATCCGGCTCCTTCGCGTTCTTGTCCTCAAGAATTTCGCTGAGGCTCCACATGTTTTCCAGACTGATCGTCTGGCTGGATGAGTTCGAGGCCCGGATGGCCGTCTTGATGATCCCGAGGTTCTCCGGCGGGATCTCGAGGGCTTGCGCCACCTCGTCAAACGTGGGCTGACGCCCGAACTTGACATTCAAACAGGATGTCATGTTCTTCCACTTGCTCATCAACTCGACCATGTAGGAAGGTATTCGAACCGTCTTTACAGTATCGATGAGGGCGCGCTTGATCGACTGCTTGATCCACCACGTCGCGTAAGTGCTGAAACGGCACTCCTCGTCTGGATCAAACCGCTCAACAGCCTTGAGGAGTCCAAGATTACCCTCCTCGATCAAATCGAGGAGCGAAAGCCCGCGATCCACGTAGTTCTTGGCGATGCTCACCACAAGACGGAGGTTGGCCTTGATCATGTTCTCGCGACACAACTCATCCCCCTGGCGGATGCGGATCGCCAGCTCCTTCTCCTCACGCGCTGTAAGGAGAGGGATCCGATTGATTTCCTTGAAGTAAGTTTCGAGCCCGACTTCTTTCACGTTTCTTTCCCCAATAGTTTTGGCGAAACTCGCCGTTCAGACCCGTAGAGCAGCCCCCATCGTCTGCAGGGCCAACTCAAGAAATTCTCTCTTGTACTGCTGGTCGACGGTCACCCCCGCACTTGTGCCGGGGCTTTCGTCAGCGACCTAACTATCGACCGTTCGGCGCCGAAGCCTTGATGTGGATCACGAAGTTTGCGCCGAGAGTTCCGGTAGGCCTTCAGGTCGTCAAAAGAGTCCGCAAATACCTTGATTTGCGCACTCAATCGAGACGACAGTGTTGGTAACGGAAGTTACTTGCCGCTCTGTGACGCCCACCATGCGCGAGCGGACTGGATGGCCTTCGCGACCGCTTTCGCCTTCTCCTGGGGATCGTTGAGCACCTGGGCCGTCTCGAAGCCAAAGTCCAGGCCCGACTCGCGTGCCAGGATGGTGAAGACTCTGAACTGAAAAGCTTCCTCATCCAGCTTCAGGACGAGAAACGCAATTGCCTTGCGCCGAATCGGGTGAGATTTTTCCGTTCCCAGAAGAAACGCATCAAGAGCTTTCACAATCCTGGAACTCTGCGCTCTTGCCACCGAGACTTTCTGCTCCGCCATCCCCAGGAGCGTCTCGGTGGCCTCGGCAAAGCCCTTTTCGCTGAGGGTCATGGCGGCGGAGAGCCGCTCATTTTGATTCGCGCTCTCGAGCTTTCTGCTCAAGAATGCCGCGCCCTCTGGCTCGCCGAGCTCCAGAAGCTGCTGTGCAACGTCCATGGCGTCCGTTTCTACAAGTCTCTGACTGCCCAGAAGCGCCTTCAGGAAAGGAACGCCTTCCTTCAGTCGCAAGGTGCGCAAGACGCCAAGCACGCTCGTCCAATACTCCCGGCTCACGTCAAGTCGCTGATCCAGGAGGCGCTTCTCGACAAACCAAGCCCACAGCTCTGAAGCGCTCAAACCGGTGCCCGGTGAGGAGGGCTCCGAATCAAGGAAATCGACGCAGTAAAAAGTCCGGTAGCTGCTCCCACTCCCACCGGGTAGCTGGCGCGACCCCAGGAACTGGTCCGAAGCCTCAAACCAGTTAGAGCTGATTTGCTTCGTCGGCACCGTCGACAGGCTTGGCATGCCCGGGAAGAGAGAAGTCCGGGACTTGACGACGACAAAGCGAACGGGCTGGCCCTTCGAGCCACTCGTGTTCTGCTCGACCCTGACACTGACGCGTGTCCGATTTCCCCAACGATCCTCAACAAGGACCGAGTCCTGGCCCGAAAGCTCCAACCGGCAACCATCGAGCACCCGAAACGTGCGGGCGTCCTTGGTCTGCACGGCGGATGCGGCCAGCATGAGATTGAACTCATAATAAACGAGGGGCCGCCCTGCCTCCAACTTGGCCTCTGCCTCCTTGCCTGCAGGTCCCGTCTCCAGGTTCAATTGGCCACCCTTCGCGATGATGTCATTCTCGCGCTGCGCGACTTGGTCTTCCTTCGCGATCCATTCCCTCCACGTCTGCGCATTGAAAACGCCCCCTCCACTCCTGCGGCTTGCGCCGTCAAGAAGTGCCCACTTTGCAAGCTGCTCCTCAACCTGGCGGAGCTGGAGCACAACTTGAGAGGACCCGGGAGTCGCTGAGTTGGAGTCCTCGGCCTGAATCCGCATCCCCCACTCACCGGCCGCAATGAAGGCTTCAAGCACTCGCTTCAGCTGTCCCGGTCGGATCGTCAGCGCCCGCGTGACCCTCACCAGCGCCGTCACTGTCGAGGGGAAAAGGCCAACAGCATCGCTCTGCGCACCGGCAAGGAGCCCGTGGAGCATGCGGTCGAGATCTGCGTCGTCCAGCTGACCCACGGGAGAGCCCGGCAACCTGCCAGATCCCTCGTTGATCGCAGATTCAAGGAGACCTGCGGCCTCCAGGACCTGGCTCGAATTGTGCAGGGCGGGCAAGAGCTCGAGGACGAAATCCAGTTCGGACAAACCGTCCCCGGGTGCATGCACCCGGACGCGTTTCCAGACGTCCAGGCAAGGTCGTAGGCGAAGACGAATTGGCCCGAGTTCGCCCCTTGCCATCTTCGAGAGGTTCTCGAGAGCGCGTGTTACCATCTGCTTCGCTCCAGGCATCGTCGGGTCAAACACCTGCGCTGCAATGGTAAGCAGGTACTCGGTCTCATCATCGTCCCAGATCGTGTGGCCGAGGAAATCCTCGGCATAGACCGCCTCAAAGATCGCCCGACGGCTCTCGGTGGAAAGAGAATCGCGACGGGCCCAGTCGGCCAGTTCCGCCATGACATTGTGCGCAGTCGACGGATTCCCTTCCGCGAGCCGATCCAGGAGCTCACCCAGGCCGTCCGGGTCGCCAAGCTCGAGCAAGCGCGAGGCGGCGCGAATCCGAAGGTTGTCGCTGGCTTCTCCGCCCTCGCGATGATCCTCCCTGACGATGAGATCATCTTTCGCAACAATCCCGACAAGGCCGCCTTCTCCCTTCCGCGGTTTGCCGATCACTTGCCTCAGCATGTCACGGTCGTCGAGACCCAGGGCAACCAGCGCTCGCTCGTCCGGAGATGTCCTGGAAGACGACAGGAGTGCCCGAAGCGTCGCAGAGGTCTTCGGGTTTCTAAGGTAACTGGCCACTTCGAGGGAGGAGCCGCGGGTGTCAGGGTCGCCTCGCCGCAGATCCTCGAGAAGCTCATCGACGATCTGCTCCAGCGCCCTGGAAGGGTCAAGCAACAAGCTGGTCTGACTCAGCTTCGATTTAGGGCCAGCTCGCGTCCGGATGAGGGTCACAAAAGGGTGCCGTTCCCGCACGAGATGCAGGCCAACTCGCTCGTAGAGCAGCTGGTCGCCAGTCCGGAGAACTGCCATCGACTGCCGAGAGATCACGATGGGCCTGAGCTCGAGCGAGGAGGCGCCCTGAGGCTGTTGGGTGACGCTCACTTCCATCTTCGCACTACTGTTGGAGGTGGATCCATCACTGGAGCCGAGCGCTGTCGATGAGATGTTTCCCAGGTTGATGGCGTAGGCCACCTCCTCGGGATAGCCCGATAATGGCGGAGGTGATGCACCAGGAGCACTGCCCCAGGGCACCGGGCGTGCGACAAGCCTATCATCGCCCGCGGAGCCGGTCGCCACGGCCACCACCACGACTCTGGGCGCCTGCGAGAGCGCAATTTTCAATAAATGAAATTCAAAAAGGTCCGGATCGATCCGCGAAAGCACGAATTTTGCCCGGTACGAAAGCTCGGGGTTCGTCGAGTGGGAGGCCTCCTCGAGCAAGGCTGTCACGGGAAAGCCGGCGGAGAACAGCTGACCCTGTGCCGACTCTCGACGGACCCAGTTCTCGTTGCCAAGGTCACGAACCAGCGTCGAAAGGGGCTCGCCGCCATGCAAAGGAGCAAATCGCCAGCCCACCCCTCCGGCAACGGCCAGGCAGAGAATGGTGAAAAATCGCGGAAAAAACCT
>SXIK01000008.1 GCA_005772855.1 Planctomycetia bacterium
ACCAAGGGAAGGGTAACGACATCCTCTTTCCACAGTCTACCGGCGAACAACCCCGTGACGGGCCAATACGCTGCCGGGAAAGGCTCGGTGGAATGCTCAGGTTTTACCATCGAGGTGTCGCATGATTATTTTGACCATACGCCTCCTGATTGAAAAAGAAAAGCCGCCGCAAGTGCTTCTCGCGGCGGCTTTTAAGTATTGGTGGGCGTTACTGGACTCGAACCAGTGACCCTCAGCTTGTCGAGCTGATGCTCTAGCCAACTGAGCTAAACGCCCTCTTGTCTCGGATCATTGGGGGTTTGACAAGGTACCCCCACGCTGGGCTGACGTCAAGGCCCCGAGCCAGGCACGGTCGTCAGGCCACCTCGACCGGCTCGGGCGCCTCGACCCGCTCACTCCTTGAGCTGCTCGAGGCGCGCATGAGCTTGCGGCCCTGGGGGTCCAGGAATCGCGATTTTATGAGCTTCATCTTTTGCAGACGAAAGGCGATTGATGTGCGAAGGACACCCAGACCGTATCTCACGCTACGGCGAAACGAGATGGAGCTCGACTCGGGCCCATAGATCGTCGGGCAAGTGATCTCCGCGATTTGAAATCCAGAGTAAATCGCTTGTGTCAACATCTCGTTGTCGAAGACGAAGTCGTCGCTGTTCTCCTCCAGGGGCAAAGTTTCCAGCACCTGCCGTGTGAACGCTCTGTACCCGGTGTGATACTCGCTCAGTTTGTGACCCAGAAGCTTGTTTTGAACGAGTGTGAGAAATCTGTTTGCGAAGTACTTGTAGAGCGGCATGCCTCCTCGGAGAGCCCCGGTTCCCAGGATTCGCGAGGCCAGCGCCACGTCGTAGAGGCCCGAGGCAAGCACGCTCGCCATCGCGGGGATGAGCTTTGGCGTGTACTGGTAATCGGGATGAACCATCACCACGATGTCCGCGCCAAGCTCGAGCGCTTTACGATAGCAGGACTTCTGGTTTCCTCCGTAGCCTCGGTTCGAGAGGTGGACAACGATGTGTTCGATTCCGAGTTTTCGAGCGCGTCCCACGGTGTCATCGCGGCTGGCGTCATCGACAAGAATGATCTCATCGACCACATCTGTCGGGATCTCGCGGTGGGTCTTCTCAAGCGTCATGGCCGCATTGTACGCAGGCAAGACAACGACGACTCTTTGTCCTTGAATCATCGAATCTCTCCTGGCGGGGAGCTGGTAATTCTCATGGCTACATTTCGGATGCGCGCCGGGAATGCCTTGAACCGATAGTTGAAAGAGCCACACCGTTGTGGCCCATGCCCGGAAATGAGCTCGACCCCAACGATTTCAGGAACCATTCAGTCGACTTGCTGCATCTGCCCCGTGTGCGGCCAGGCCGCAACCCCGCGAATCCCTGGGCCTCCCTCCACGGTGCTTTGTATGAGCTGCGGCCTTGAGGCGCTTGGGAGCTTTCCTCCCTCGAAGGACAGGGAGTCCTTTTACCAGGAAAACTATTACAGCGAGGAGACTGGCGCACGGTTCCTCAAGCTCTTCGAGTGGCCTTTCGTCCTTTTCCGCTGGCTACGATTCCGCGCGATCTCGCGACGTTCCGCAAGATGCGGTGCCATTGTTGATGTGGGCTGCGGCCGAGGCGACCTCCTCGAGACCTTCAAGACACACGGCTGGGAGGTGCTTGGCACACAGCTCTCACGAACGGCTGCCCGGGCAGCGAAGGAGCGGCGAGGCATCGAGGTCGTCTGTGGAGAGCTGCCCCAATTGGGTCTACCCAGGGGGCGCTACGACGTCGTCACGTTTTTTCACGTGCTCGAGCATCTCGCGGCGCCTCAGGCTTACCTTGCCGCCGCCCGAGAGCTTCTCAAGGACGATGGTTTACTCGTAGTAGAGGTACCTGACTGCTCGAGTCCCGGCTTTCGGATACTGGGAGCACGGAGCTTCTGTTTTGACTATCCGCACCACTTGATCTTCTTCACACACAACTCGCTGGGATCGCTTCTCAAGCGCGCTGGTTTTGAGATTGTGGGTACGTCACGTTTCGCCATCGAATACTCCCCTTACACGACGCTTCAGAATCTACTCAATATCTTGCCTGGTGAGCCGGGCCGGCTCTATCGGGCTTTGATGGGAAACGTGGAAGGTCAATCTCTGCGCAGGAGTCCGTGGACCTGGCTGCACGCTGCTCTGGGGCTCACTCTTGCCCTGCCAGCCTTGTTCATCTCGCTGCTCGCCCTTGCGCTGCCAGTTGGCAACACCGTGCGGTTTTACTGCCGCAAGAAGCTCGGCTGAGTATTTTTTGATTGACCGCAACATGGTGGTATGCATAATCACAGAGAGCTTTGTGATACAAAGTTGCCGTGGGTGATTTGGCACGCATCGCATGAAGCTGCCGTAGTGCAAGGCGCCAGGAACGCCATGGCTCTCAAATTTTCTCGCGAGCCCGACTTCCATGAACAGAGACATCCTTAGCCACGACGAGGCGGCAGAGAGTCTGGAAGCGATTCGTTCCGTTCTGGATCGAGCCACGCGATATACCCACGTCACCTGGGCTGGGGTTTTCCTCGTCGGGCTCGTTGGGGTCCTGGCTTCGGGCTTCGGCTGGGTCTGCCAGCTTTCGCCGTCCGAGAGTCCGGAGGGCTTCCTCTACCTCTGGTGCGGAGCCCTGCTCACGGCCCTGAGTCTTGGATTTTGCGCCACAGCTCAAAAGGCCCGTCGGGCTCGGGAGCCCGTCCTCAGTCGTAAGTTGCTGCTGGTGTCTGTTGGGCTCTTCCCTTCTTTCGTTGTGGCGGGCCTCCTGACGGTTCTTTTTGCTGACGCCGGGACGCTCGAGTTTGCTCCAGGGGCCTGGATGGCCCTCTACGGGCTCGGAATCCTTGGAGTGGGGCATCTTCTTGACTGGGAATTTCAGCTCACTGGCTGGGGCTTCCTTGTGGCGAGTGCAGCTGCGCTTTTCCTCCTTCGCGCATCGCCGCATGCGAGCATGCTTGTATCGTTCGGGGGCATTCACCTGGGGCTCGGGTTTTTTCGCTATTACAAGGAGCGTACATGGCAGCCGAAATGAAACTGTCCCAGTACCAGAGCCTCAACCCGGTCATTCATGAGAAGACGCGGCTTGCGATCATGACCTATTTAATCTCGGTTGGAGAGACGGCTTTCACCGAGCTCAAGACGGAGCTTCGGCTCACGGACGGCAATCTCAACCTCCACATGAAAGTGTTTGAGAAACATCGATTCGTGAAAGTCTCCAAGGCGTTTATTGATCGCCGACCGCGGACAACTTATGCCATTACGGACAAGGGGAGGCGGGCCTTCGAGGAGTACGTGAGTCTTCTCGAACGGATCTTGAGTCTGGGGCGTCGGTCTCGTCTTCAGGAGTGACCCCCTGGATCGCTGTCTTGCGTCCCCTGTCTCTTCTTCCTGGCCAACACCATGCAAACGTCCTTCGTAGCTTTGAGTGTCCTCGAGCCCCGGCAGGCTCGAGCGGACCTCTCATCTGATGAGCTTCCCTCCATTGTGGAGAGCGGAAGAATTACGTTCCGCCTCGCGAAGAGCCGCGGGTTTTGCCACGGTGTTGAACGTGCGCTGCGGCTTGCGCGCGAGACGCTGGCCGTCTCTGGCTCCCGGAGGGTCTGGATTACGAGCCCGATCCTTCACAACCCTCACATCAATAGTGAGCTCCGAAGCGGGGGGATTCGGTTCCTTTCGGACTCCCCTTCCTTGTGGGAGGATCTGCGACCCGATGACATCGTCTTGCTCCCTGCGTTTGGAGCCCCGCCCGAGGTGAGAGAGCGCCTTGCGCGCCGGGGTTGCGCGGTGGTGGACACCACTTGCGGCTCCGTGGTCTTTGTCTGGAAGAATGTTGACCAATTTGTTCGGGACGGACTGACGGTTGTCTACCATGGTTGCGCGCTGCACGAGGAGGCCTTGGCGACTCTTTCACGCCTTGGTGTGAAAGAAGGCGAGGGCTGCACTTCAGCCCCCTATTTGGTTCTTGAAAGCTTGACAGAGGCGGAGGCCCTGGCCTCTTTCCTGAGGCGTGAGATTGACGGACCTACGCTACTTGCTGCCATCCCTCATCGGTCTGCGGGTTTTGATCCTTGCAGGCATCTGGAGAGGATAGGTCTTGCAAGCCAGACGACCATGCTTGCCCGTGAAACCGCCATGATCGAGAAGGTGCTGCTTGCAGCCATGGAGTCAGGCGTTGGTGCAGCTCGTGCCAGGGATCGCTTCCGTGTACAGGACACGATTTGTGGGGCTACCCAGGACCGTCAAGATGCGGTTGTTGATCTGCTGAAGTCCCCAGTGAATCTCATGATCGTCGTCGGCGGGTTCAACAGTTCGAACTCAGCCCATCTCGCGGAGCTGGCTGCCCAGAGCGTCCCGAGCTACCACATCGAAGGGCCAAACGACGTTCTTTCGACGAACGCGATCCGGCACCGAGTCGCGGGGATGCCTGCCCCGATCGTCAGCTCCTCCTGGCTTCCGCGGGGAAATATTGTCGTGGGGTTGACGTCGGGCGCATCGACTCCGGAAGAGATCGTGCAATCTGTGATTGCCCGGATCTGCGACGTTTCGTGATTCGCCTCGGCAGCCCCGGGGTTGCTTGTCAATTCAGGGTGAAAAGAGGGCCTTGAGCACCCGTTTCGCGATGCCCTTGCCTGGAGGCTCGGAGTCTCCGGCCTTCGCCATGGAGGAGGACCCTCCGCTCTTGACGTCGGGTGTGCTCGCGTCGATATCAAGCAGATCGCTCGCGTCCGGGAGAAGCGGGCCAGGGCTCGCCTGGGTCCTCGGTGCGCTCGGCACGATTGGGCTCTCCTTGCAGAAGTTCCTGATGGTGTCGATGTTGGCCAGCGCGCTCAGGTCCGAGGTTGGCTCCTCGGTAATAAAAACCGTCTTCTCTGGGTCCTGTCGAGCCTGGTGTTCCTCGAATGCCGAGCAGGGCTTTGAGGGTACCTGGAGCGCTCGTGTGGATGGTGGTTTCTCCGGGTGGAAGGTGGAGGGGCATTCCGCGAGAGGCTGTGGACTTGTTGAACTCGGCTGCCGGACCGGGGGTGTACTGGGTGCCTGGGCGGCTAGTCTGGCCGTGCCGATACGGTCGGACTGAATGCGTGCCGACGGCACCTTCGCTGGAGCTGTCGCGGTTTGTGGTTTCCCCTGGCTATTGCGGGAGCTCTTGAGCACACGGCTCGAGGCGCTTTTTACGAGCCTTGCGCTGCCCGGTTTGACGACCACCACACTTCCAGATCCCGGTTGCCCGGCCGAAAGTGTCGGCGTCTTGGCTGGTTCGGTGCGGGGCGTGGGTTCGACGATCGGAACCCGGCCGCTTCCGGATCGATGCGCAGGCTCCCACACCGGCTGCGGTGTCGAAGTGCTTGCGATACTCGCAGGGGCATTCGACCCTGGCTGACTTTCCTTCTTCAGAGCGATCGAGGGTGACATCTTGAGCACCCTGCCAGAGATCGTGATGAAGACGTCCTTCGCGCAGTGAGGGCAAGTGAGCTTGCTGGTCTTCTCGATGGGACGGATCGAGAGAGTCGAGTGGCAGTGCATGCAGCGAAATACGATCTTCTGGGCGCTCTTCGACGGGTTTGATGCGCCTTGCGAAGCTACAAGCGCCGACGACGGTGATTGAGGCGGCCGTGCTTGTGGAGGTCTAATCCCGGATCCTGCGCCCGTTGCGCTGGAAGCCGAGCCGGGCTTCACGAGCTTCAATTTCGCGGACTTTGGCTTCTCGGCCGGGGCGCTGCCCTGTTCAAGCTTCTGCTTGTGCAAGACAATTGTTTGTGACGAAAAAAGGTTGAGATTGCTCGACTCGAGAATGTCGTCCAGCTTGGCGCCGGAGTTCCGGGCGTCCAAATCTCCACAATCCTTCTTTGCACCGGGGCGACACGCGTCACAAACGACGCGATCCATGGTGCTGAAGAGCTGGCCAAGCTCCACCTGAATTGGGTTGCCACAATTGTCACAATATCTGATCTCCATCGTTAATTCCCCTTGCCTCGAATGAATGCCGTAGGGAATCGAAACCCTCACCTTGAGCGCAGAAGTATACCCCTGTCGATGAAAAGCGACAAAGGACAGGCCCCAACTTCCGGAAAAACTGTCCTTGTTGTCAGCTTTCATGGGGCTTCTTATACTCCGTTGGCCTTGTCAATTGCGTCCCCACTTCTTGAGGGGCGAGCGGGGCCAGGCCTGGAGGGAGAATGGCGCCCCATTTCGACAGGAACTGGGACAAGAAGTCACCCGACGAGTACCGCTCAATGCAGGCGGCGCGGCTTCGTGATTTTCTTCGTTGGCAGGTCCTTCCATTTAGCCCGCACTACCGCAGGACCATTGCAGAGGCACTGGGATTTGATGCTGTGCGAAGCCTCGATGACCTCGCCCGATTGCCGTTCACCACGAAGGAGATGATCGCGCCGACCCGCCAGGACTCCCAGAAGGCTCGTGAGTTCGTGCTTCAGCCGACGGCGGAGCTCATCCGGGCACACTGGCCTCTCAAGAAAAAGCTCGCCCTCCTGGGTTCGAAGCTCTTGCACGGAGAGGAAGGCATGAAGGCGCGCCTCTTGACAGAGTACCGACCGATTTCCGCGTTCTTTACGACGGGCCGATCCGCTCTTCCAACAGCATTTATTCTCACACGGGTGGATTTGCAGATACTGGAGGAGGTGGGGCGCAGAATCATCCAGGTCGCACGCATTGACGCGGCTGATGACAAGCTCGTCAGCTTGTTCCCTTACGCGCCTCACCTGGCATTCTGGCAGGTTTACTACGCAGGTGTCGGTGGCTCAGTCTTTACCCTGAACACGGGAGGCGGGAAGGTGCTCGGCACCGAGGCGATCTTGCAGGCAATCCAGAAGGTGCGTCCCGCATATATCATCGGCATACCTGGATATATCTATCACGTTCTCAGGGAGGCGCACGGTGCCAAAATGGACTTGAGCTTTCTGAAGGGCCTCGCGCTCGGAGGCGATCAGGTGACGCCTGGCTATCGTGCTCGTGTGAAGGAGCTGCTCGAATCGATGGGCTCTCGTAGGCCTCGCGTCCAGAGCGTTTTCGGTTTCACGGAGGCGAAAAAGTGTTGGGCTGAATGTCCTGGGGAAGCCGAGGCCGGATTTCACACCTACCCCGATCTTGAGGTAATCGAAATCATCGACCCCGAGACGGGCAAGGCTGTCGGGGAGGGAGTAACAGGGGAGCTTGTCTACACCAGCCTCCTGGGGCGCGGAAGCTGTGTCGTGCGCTATCGGACCGGTGACTTGATCGTGGGAGGCATGACGTACAAGCCCTGTCCCTTCTGTGGCCGCACGGTTCCGAGGCTGGCTTCGCAGCTGGAGCGCGTCTCCAATAAAAAGAACATGCAGCTCTCGAAGGTCAAGGGCACACTCGTCAACATGAGCGTGCTCAAGGAAGAGCTGGACAATGACACCCGGTTGGAGGAGTGGCAGCTAGTGATCAAGAAACGGAACGATGACCCGTTTGAGGTCGATGAGCTTCACTTGAATGTCGCCCTGGCCTCGCGTCTGAGCGAGGCCGAGGGGGAAAGAGTCGTCTCCGAGATCGAATCAAGAATTTTCCAGATCTCGGAGGTGCGATTAAACTCCGCGCGGGTGCTGCCTTTGAAGCAACTGCTCGAACTCCTTGGCATGGAGACTCAGCTCAAGGAGAAGCGGATCGTGGACCTCAGAGCCGGACAGGCGCCAGCAACGGAGGAGGCCGCGAAACGGTGACAAGCATGCTGAAAAAGCAGAGGAACTGCCTGGTTCTCGGTGGCGGGGGGGCCCGGGGTCTTTCGCACCTTGGAGTTCTCCAGGTGATAGAACGCGAGGAGATCCCTGTGGACTGCCTCGTGGGTACAAGCGTCGGGGCAGTGGTTGGCGCCGTCTATGCGCTGGATCCGGACGCTGTGGGCATTACACGACGGGCGCTCGCCTATTTGAAGAGTGCCGCTTTCAAGAACGACACCTTCAAGAAGGTACTGCTCAAGTCGGAGAATTCGGGGACGAACTTCTTCAAGAATCTCCTCTCGGGCATCCAGAAGAGCTACATCTTCAGTAACCTGCTCAGGAAACCCTCCATATTCCCGTCGGGCCACCTCGAGTCCGTGATCGCGGACCTCGTTCCGGACAAGAGATTCGAGGATACTCGAGTGCCTTTTGCCGTCCCTGCCCTTGACATTCGGACCGGCCGCGAAGTGGTGCTCACAAGAGGCTCCCTGCGCAGGGCAGTGCTGGCCAGCTGCTCGCTCCCCGGTTTCTTTCCACCCGTGGAGCTCGACGGGATGTTGCTCGCCGATGCCGGCGTCATTGGCCCTGTCCCCATCCACTCAGCGATGGCGCACTTCGAACCCTCCTCGATCGTCGCGGTTGATATTACTTCCCAGGTGGATCACTGTCCGCCGCTGACTCGAGGCATTGATGCGATCCTTCGCGTCGAGGCCATCGCCGGGAAAAGGTTGAACGAAATTGAGCTGTCCCGTGCAGATCTGGTGATTCGACCCCAAGTGGGTAAGCAGTTCTGGTCCGACTTCAGCAATCTTGACTCGATCGTTGCCGAAGGAGTCATTGCTGCCGAGGAAAAGGTGTTGGCGTTGCGGTCGCTGTTCCAGAAAAAGAAGCTTTCTTTCTTGTGATCTGTCCCTGTCGCGGAGCATTGCCGCCGCATGTACAATGCCGTCCATGTTCCTTGTCCTTGAAGGCATTGATGGCTCCGGAAAGAGCACTCAGGCAAAGCTCCTCGCCGAGTACATTCAGAAGGAATTGAAGAAGCAAGTTCTCGTCGTTCGCGAGCCAGGCGGTACCGAACTCGGAGAGAAGCTCAGGTCGATCCTTCTTGATTCCAGCGAAGACCTCGCTCCCGAGACCGAAATGTTTCTCTTCATGGCGGCTAGATCTCACCTGGCCCGGACCAGAATCTTGCCCGCCCTGAACCAGGGTCAGGTCGTCCTGTCGGACCGCTTCATCTGGTCGAGCGCTGTTTATCAAGGCATTGTGGCAGGGAATGACCCGCGAGAGATCCTTGACATTGGCCGCATCGCAGCGCCGGGACTTCGCATCACAAAGACGTTCTTGCTCGATATCGACCCCGGAGCTGGATTCAGTCGGGTGAAAGCCCCGAACCGCATGGAGGCGAAAGGGCTCGACTTTCAGGCGCGGGTGCGAAGTGGGTTCCTTGAGCTTGCACGCAGGCCGGATTCGAAGATCGTCGTCATTGACGGCCAAGGCTCGATTGCCGAGGTGCACGAGCGTATTGTCAAGAGCCTGCCCGCTCGAGGCTGGTCGACATGTTCCTCCCTATAGTTCCAGGCAACGAGGCGGCGAAGAGATTTTTCGGCCGTGCAGTGATTCTCGAGCGGGTCTCTCACTCCTACCTGCTCGTGGGACCGGATGCCGCTGCTTCGAAGCTCTTTGCGAGGGAGCTTGCCAAGGTCTTCTACTGTGCCGAGTCACGCGCCTGCGGCTCCTGCTCGGCTTGCGCCAGCATCGAGCACTCAAACCACCCGAATGTCAACTTTTTCGGTCCACCAGCTGGTAAGTCCGTGGTGGATATCGACACGGTTCGGGGCTTTTGCGAGCGGACCCATTACCGATCGAACGGACTCCAGATTGCAATCCTCGAGCACGCCGACCAAATGAACGAGCCCGCGGCGAACGCACTCCTGAAGACTCTCGAGGAGCCGCTCGGCAGCGCCCTGCTCATCCTGCTGGTGCAGTCGACTGGATCGCTTCTTTCGACCATTGTCTCGCGGTGCCACAGAGTCTACTTGCGGGGGGGAGACGACGTGCGGTCAGTACTTTCCGGGAGTGCGAAGGAAGCCATCGAGGAGGTTCTCAGCCCGCATTTTTTTGCCCGTTGCGAGTCCAGGGGCTGGCTTGGACGAGCGTTTCCGGACGAGGATGGCGTGAGGACCGCCGTCAGGAAACTGTTGGCCGAGTTGGTGGAGGACTGGAGGGCAAGGATTCACGGCCAGGAGGGCTGCGAGCTGGACCCTGTTCTCCGCTGCCTGGAGGCGCTCATTGAGCTGCGACAGGATCTGGACAGAAACGTGAGCCCGGAGCTGGTGCTCGAGCGAATCTGGCGGGTCCTGCGCCACGGGGCCTGATGGCGTACCGGGCGTGGGCTCGACGGCGCGTTGGGGGTCGACTGGCCGGAAAACTCTCAACTTTCTCGACCGACCAGCCGACTATGTTTACATGACGGCAGCCGAGAAATTCAGAAACTTGTTGGCCGCAGACGACCGCTACGACCCGGAGGCCTATAACTTCATCTACGAAGCTCTGGACTGGACCTTGAAAAAGGTCGCCCGGGCAGAAGGCCGTTCCAACCATCACGTCACGGGCCGGGAGCTGCTCGAGGGCGTCCGGCAGTTTGCAATCGAGCAGTTTGGTTGTCTCGCGCGCACCGTCCTGGAGAACTGGGGTATCACGGCCACGGACGACTTCGGAGAGATCGTATTCAACCTGGTCGAGCACGACCTCATGGGGAAGCAGGACTCCGATTCAAAGGATGACTTCCACGCAGTTTTTGACTTCGCGGACGTCTTCGATTTGGCCCCGGTCTTCTGCTACGCAGTTGAACGTGACGAGTGGAAGGCGGCCTACGTCTCCAAGGGCCGCATCCGGGGTACCGCGAAGAAGTCCTGACAGAGGCCTCCCTTCCTCTGTCTTACAAAGTCTCCATACGCTGCGCGAGATCCCTGCGCAGGCCTCGCAAGCACGGAGGCAGGAGGTTGTGGTGGGGACCCCGTGGCGGGAGACGGCTACCCGGACGTGCGGGCTCGTGGAGAGGGTTGTTACTTTGCTTGAGGCTCCAACGGCGCCGCTGCTTTCGGCAAGATGCTGGCGTATCTGGGGTAGCCTTCGGGCCGATCCCCGAGCTTCTTGAGGATCTCGAGAATGGCTCGCACCAACTGCGGGTCCTCCTGCACGTCGCAAGCGAACTCCTTTCCTCGCTCGTCTTCCAGGCGTCGCCGAACATGGTAGCGGACCAGGCTGCGCACGTCTTCGGCCGTGGCCGAGGTGTCGAGAGCCTTGTGCAGTTCGGCGAAGCCCGGGTAATTGCTCGTCTCCTTTGCGTCCCCCTCGACAAAGAGACCCTTGATTTCGTTCCAGTATTTCTCGACGTAGTCGAGGAGTACGGGTTCGGTCCTGAGACGTTCCCGCTCTTCCAGCCGCCACACCGGAAGCCGATCCTCGGCAACCTCGATGTCGGGAGGTACGCCGCCTTCCTCAGCCAAGGTGCCATCCGGCTCCCGGATTGTATGGACGCAGCGCCCTAGCGGCAGGAAATAGTACTGGACCGTGAGACGGAGTTGGGCCTCGCCTCCGAGTGTATTCCTGGACTCGCTCGACAGTGGGATCAGGCGCTGGACGCTGCCCTTTCCAAAGGTCTTCTTGCCCAAAATCGTGGCACGGCCAAAGTCTTTCAGCGCGCCTGCGACAATTTCGGAAGCGCTGGCGCTTCGTTGGTTCACAAGGACAATAATGGGATAGCTCGGGCGGGCGAATGGCTTTGCGTAGGTGGCCACTTCACCGCTTGTGTCACGGCTCCGCTTCCGGCCCTTCTGCGTGACGATGGGTAGCTTGTCCTCGGAGATAAACTCGTCGACGATCTTGACCGCAGAGTCCAGTAGCCCTCCGGGATTATTTCGGAGATCGACGATGAGGCCCGCCATGCCCTGCTTCTCGAGCTCGTCGAGAGCAGCGGTGAACTCCTCGGCGGATTTCTCACCGAACTGCGTGAGCTGCACGTAGCCAATCTTGCCGGGCAGAATCTCCTGGTGCACGGAGGCCAATTCCACCTTGCGGCGCTCGATCTCGAAAACCTTGGGCTCGGACCAGCCACGGCGCAGAATCTTCAGCGTCGCTTTTGAGCCCGCGGGCCCCTTGAGCTTTTCGATCGCTTCCTCGATCCCAAGTTCGTCAGTGCGAGTGCCACCGACTTCGATCACCCGGTCTCCCGAGTGGATGCCTGCCTTGTAGGCAGGGCCACCGTAGATGGGGCGCAAGATCTCAAGCGGCCTCCCATCCTGTGGCTTGCTCACCTGGGCGCCGATTCCAAAATACTCGCCAGCAATGCTTTGTTTGAACGACTTCGTATCTTCCGGATCCATGAAGGAGGAGAAGTCGTCCAGCGCTCTGACCATGCCGCGAATTCCATTGAGGATCAGTTTTCCCCGGTCCGTATTGCCCTCGTCCACGTAAGATTTCTGTATCTGAAGGATGATCTCGTCCATCACGCCGTCCATGGGGCTGCGAGGACCGAGCGCTGCGGCCGATTTCCCGGCCCGCTCCAATTTGTCCTCCAGCTCCCGGACACGATCTTCTTTCAGCTTGAGCAGCTTTGCGAGGTCCGTGCCTTCAAGGACGATGTCGCCCTTTTCAAGTCCACGGTCGAGCTGGCGGCTCAGAGTCTGGATCCTGTCGAGAGCCGCAGCGCGGCGGCCCATAGGCGTCGGTTCCCGCTTGAGAGTGCGGAGAACTTCGCGGACGTCACCCTCGAAGTAATCAATCTCCGCCAGAGTCAACGCTGCCTGTTGTTTGACTTCGCTGTCCTGTGAGCCGAGGAGAGTGACCAGGAGGTCACGAGCCCGGGCCACGCGATCCACGTCCCAAAGGACGCGGGCCAGCGGGATCACGATGGCCGGGTCGGTCGTGCCGTCGAAGACCTTCTCGAGAATTGGCAGCACGGCGTCCGGGTCACCATTCTCGCCAAGGATCTCCAGGGCGGCGACGCGCAGATCTTTTGGCAGCTCCGACTGGGAGAGCTCCTCAAGTGCATCGACTGCCTCCCCTCGGGCTTCCACGTCGCCAAGAAGCAGGATCGCCTTGGCACAGGCCAGTCGGACCTTGTTGCTCGCCTCCTTGAGCTTTGCACGGAGCGATGGGACCGCCTCCTTGCCGAGTCCTTCGAGCCTGGCCGCCAGGGCCCAATATTTCGCCCCTTCGCGGGAGTCGAGCTGGCTCGTCAGGCCGGTCACCAGCGCGCCGATGTCTTGTGTCGGTGCCTCATCGGCGTGGAGTGCGAGGCAGCCGGTGAGAAGAACGGCCAAAAGGTCGAATCGAGGCTTGTACACTGAGTGGGTGTCTCCGTAAGAGTTTCGGCGATAAGCCGTCACAAATCCTAACACCGCGCCGAAAGCGGCGGCAAAGATTTCTGTTCCCGGTACTTGCCGGTGTGGATAACATGCCGCTTCCTGCCCTGCCGCCGCGACCGCGCCGGGAGCCTCGTGTCCCCCCGAGGATTCCCCATGGCTCACGAACCTGTCGTTGCAAACTCTCCAGCCGAGGCCCTCCAATCCGCCGGGGCCGAGATCCGGTCCGAAGCGTCAGGCCTTCCAGCAAGAAGCATGGTGCGTCTCCTGAGCGGAGATTTCTTTGGTATTGAGGGTCGACCCGTGGAGGTGCAGGTCGATGTCTCCGACAGGGGCACGCCTGGTTTTAGTATTGTGGGACTTGTCGGGAAGTCCATCCGTGAAAGCCGGGAGCGCATTCGCTCGGCCATCGCCAACTCTGGTTTCGAGTTCCCGTTCAAGGCGCGAATCCTTGTCAATTTGGCTCCAGCGGCCCAGGAGAAACAGGGCTCGGGGTTCGATTTGGCGATTGCTCTGGGGATCTTGCTCGCAAGCCGGCAATCGCCCGGAAAGGAGCGCTGCTTCTCCGACGATGGGCTCGTCAGGGGGGTAGGGTTCGTGGGGGAACTCGGCTTACAAGGTGAGCTACGGCGAGTGCCAGGCGTACTTCTCGTCGGGCACACACTTCGGCGGACTCGAGGCGTCGAGCGTATGGTCGTCCCCAGGGAAAATGCGAGCGAAGCGGCTCTTGTGGAAGGGATCGAGGTCGCTCCTGCGGCGGACTTGCACGAGGCCCTCGGATCGCTGGATGTTGGTCTGCCCATCCCGGGCCGTCTTGCCCACGACCCACGCAACTGCTCGCGGGATTCTTCGGGCACGGTTTCTCGGACCATCGAGGAACAGCTCGATTTCATTGATGTGCGAGGGCAGGAGGCAACGAAGCGAGGGCTCGCAGTTGCGGCAGCGGGGGGCCACAACGTCCTGCTCTGCGGCCCCCCCGGGGCCGGAAAAACCATGTTGGCGAGGCGGCTGCCCGGAATTCTGCCTCCGATGGATTTTCAGGAAGCCATGGACGTGACGGGGATCCTGAGCGTGCTCGGGCACGAAATTCGTGACCGCCTCTTCGAGGCCCGGCCATTCCGCGCTCCTCACCACACGATCAGCTACGCTGGGCTGGTGGGTGGAGGCAGCCGTCTTCGCCCCGGCGAGGTCACCCGTGCGCACCGAGGCGTGCTCTTCCTCGACGAGCTCCCCGAGTTCCACCGGCAGGCGCTTGAGGCCCTCAGAGAGCCACTCGAGGAGGGGCACATCTCGATCAGTCGCAGCTCAGGTTGCGTCCAGTTTCCGGCCCGGTTCTTGCTTGTTGGAGCGATGAACCCCTGCCCTTGTGGTTACCTTGGCCATGGGAAGCGACTCTGTTCATGTAGCACAAGCGAAGTAAAAAGCTATCGGCAGCGGATCTCTGGGCCACTGCTTGATCGAATTGACCTCCACATTACCGTCAGTGCGGTCGATCCCTCGGAGCTCGTCGCCATCGCCTCTTCAAGGGGGCCAAACCTCTTGAGTACCAGGGCACTCCGGGAGGGTGTCACGACCGCCCGCAACATCGCTGCGGACAGATGGGGTGGCAATCTGTTGAACGCCACCATTCCCTTCGCGCGGCTGTTGAATGGGGGCACTGTGCGCCAGGCTGCTTTCGCGAGGCTTCACCGTTGCGCGGAGAGGCTGAACCTCTCGGCGCGAGGGCTTACACGGTGCCTCCGAGTTGCCCGGACCGTGGCTGACATGGAGCGATCGCTCATGGTCGAGGTGGAACATGTTGAAGAGGCCCTGTTGTTTCGCGAAATTGGCTGGTAGGGAAAGTCCGGTGAAGTTGCCCCCTCATCCTTACATTTGCCGCTCGAATCCAAACGGCTATAAGCCTATAATTGTGGCCTTTACAAGGACATGACGGAATGGCGTTCGGCTGGTCGTTTCCCAAGTTGATGGTCGTCGTTTCGGTGGCATTCCTCCTCTTTGGAGTGCCCATCATGACCTTCATCATGGTCCTGATGGAGAGGCGAAGGAAAAGGAAGGAGTAATATGCAGAGGCGCAAGCTTCGGGTGGCCGTCGTGGGCGCCACCGGGGCGGTCGGCGAAGAAATGCTGCGGGTCCTTGAGACAAGGCAGTTTCCGGTTTCCGACTTGGTTCCGCTGGCGTCCGAGCGTTCCCGCGGCAGGTCGGTGGCCTTTCGCGGCAAACCCGTAGACATTCGTGTATTGGGAAAGGAATCTTTCCAGGGCATCGATCTGGCCTTGTTCTCCGCAGGTGCCAGCATTTCCCGTGAATTCGCGCCGCAGGCTGTCAGAGCCGGTGCCGTGGTAGTTGACAACTCGTCAGCATTCCGCATGGATCCAGAGATCCCTCTGATCGTTCCAGAAGTGAATTCCGAGATGATTTCCAGGCACAAGGGGATCATCGCGAACCCCAATTGCTCGACGATCATCATGGTCGTCGCCATCGCGCCCATTCACAGGCTCTCCCCGATCCAGCGCATCGTCGCTTCGACCTATCAGGCTGCCTCTGGCGCCGGGGCGAAGGGTATGGACGCGCTACTGCGGGAGGTGGAGGGCGAGAACCAGAGATCGACCAGCGTGCCACTGAACTCCAGGGCCAAGGACTCCCCCTTTCCCCATCGTTTGGCGGGAAACTTGATCCCAAGAATCGACGTTCTCCAGGAAAACGGGTACACGAAGGAGGAGATGAAGCTGGTGTTTGAGACCCGGAAGATCATGGGCCTGCCCCCGATTCCGATCAGCGCCACCTGCGTCAGGGTTCCGGTGGAGAGGGCCCATTCGGAGTCCGTGCAGATCACTACCCGCGATCCGCTCAGCCTCGAGGAGATCCGCGAGGCGATCCAGAATTCCCCTGGTGTACAGCTCCAGGACTCGCCGCGGGAGGACGTCTATCCGATGCCTCTTATCGTCAGCGGCGAGGACGACGTCTTCGTCGGCAGAATCAGAAAGCACCCCGATGAGCGCAATACTTACGATCTGTGGATCGTCGGGGATCAAATTCGCAAGGGCGCTGCGCTGAACGCGGTTCAGATCGCCGAAAAACTTTTAGATGGCTGAGACGGCAGCTTCCGGAGGTGCGCACAACATCCACCTGACCCTGGCTTACGACGGCACCGATTTCCATGGTTGGCAGGTTCAGCCGGGGCTTCGTACCGTCGAGGGCGTGCTCGAGTCCGCCCTTTCGGACCTCGAGGGCCTTCCCGTCGATGTCCACGGAGCCAGTCGAACTGATCAGGGCGTGCATGCCCTCGGGCAGTCGGCGAGCTTTGTCACCAGCTCACGAATACCCGTGGAGCGTTACGTCAAGGCCCTGAATGCTCGTCTGCCGCTGGACCTGCGAGTCTGCGCCGCTCGATCGATGCCGCTGGAATTTCACGCACGGTTTTCGGCAGTGGGCAAGCACTATCGCTATTGCCTCGACGGGTCGAGTGTTCCCGCCATTTTTTCCGCAAGATACACACTTCACTATCCCTACCCATCGTTGCGCCTCGATGACTTGCGTCTCGCTGCCAAGGTGTTGGAGGGGGAGCACGACTTCGCTTCGTTTCAGTGCCAGTCCGAGGATGCGCCCTTGACCTCAGTACGACGGGTGGACGCCATCCTTGTGACGGAGAATGGGTCGCTCCTCCACATCGATGTGTGGGGCCGCAGTTTCTTGTACAAGATGGTACGCACAATGGTCGGAACGCTCCTTGAAGTCGGCCGTGGAAAATGGAGCGCAGCCAGAGTCAAGGAGGCCCTCGAGGCGAGAGATCGTCGCCTGGCCGGGCCCACGGCACCGGCGCACGGGCTGACGCTTTGCTCCGTTGCGTACGAGCTTGCCGCCATGTATCCTGCGATTCGTGAAGCGTGCTCCGGTCCGAATGGTTGACGCTCCGGCCCTTTTGCGTTGGGCTATCGATTGGATTCAAGACGTTTCCCCGAAACACTTTGCAGCCGAAATTGTGGGAAGTTCGAGGCGAATGGGTGGCCCGGCGAGCAATCGCTCGGACCTCCGATCGGTTCCTTTCTTGCCACGCGGTGGGGACTGTGAGGAAAGCTGCCCCGCAAGCGGCCTACTTGTGCCACGGAAAGAAGGGTGTATTGTGAGAGAGCCCCGGATGCTTGGCTTTCCGTCTTCTCGCTCCTTGAATGGGCCAGAAGTGCCCGTTGGACCGATTGAGGCTGGACCCGGGACAGCTCCGCACCAAAATGCACCGATCGAGGTAAGTACCCATGAGCTCAGAGGAGAATCCCCCATGGCAATGATTGTCGTCACCGGCAGAGACGGGCAGGTCACATCACGAAACCGGGAACATGCGGAAGATAAAATCACGAAACTCGAGAGGTATTTTGACGGGATTAACAGGATCGAGGCGATCCTCAGCCACTCGGGCGATGTGGCCAAAGCGGAGCTGGTGATCACCGTTCCAAGGGGACGGCCCATTGTGTGCCACTCCGAGGCCAAGGATCTCTACGCAGCGATTGATCTTGTCGTCGACAAGGCCGAGATTCAGCTGACGAAGTTCAAGGAACGGTTGAAAGACCACAAGGCCTCGCGGGGTGGACCGCCCAAAGCACCTTCGGCGGGGGCCCAGACTTCTCCGCGCGGCGGGGATGATGAAGGGCTTGAGTCGTACGACGAAGTAATTGAAAAGAGGGACTTTTAGCGAATGACGTTAGTTGAAGTCTTTCCCCCTTCCGCATGGATCCATGACCTAAAGGCCCGCGACAAGAGAAACGCGCTCAAGGAGCTTCTGCAGCACTTGGTGACTCTGGGCCACCTGAAGGGCGAGAGCGTCAAGAAGGCGGAAAAGGCCGTTCAGTCCAGAGAGCAGCAAGGCTCCACCGCGATTGGCAAGGGTCTGGCGATTCCTCATGCCAAGGGGTGCTCGTTCGCGAAAAATGTCCTGGGGGTTTTCGCGAGGTCTAGCGAAGGGGTGCCCTTCGACGCCGTCGACGGGGGGCTTGTGCATGTCCTCTTCCTGGTGATTTCTCCCGAGAAGCTTGTGAACGAGCACACGGATCTCATGCGGCGCATTGCTCGGTTCCACATGGACGAGAAGACCCTACGATTCCTTGCAAAGAGCCAATTCCTCGACAATCTTCAGGAAATCTTTAAGGAAGTCGATGACTACTTCGTCAGCTGATCGCTTCCCGTCCGAGAGTGACGCCATCGTTGCTGCCAGTACTGTTCGTGCCGTTGCCTTCGGTGGGGGAACGGGCATGGCCGCACTACTGGCCGGCCTCAAGGCCTTTACCCCCAATATAACGGCAGTTGTTACCGTCACCGACAACGGCGGAAGCTCGGGCCGGCTCAGGAATGACTTCGACATGGCCGCCCCGGGGGATCTCCGTAATTGCATTATCGCCCTTGCCGACGTGGATCCTGTTCTTGCCAAGGTCTTCCAGTACCGGTTCCACGAGGCAGAATTTCGTGACCACTGCTTCGGAAATCTCTTCATCACAGTGCTTACGCGAGTGGTGGGAGACTTTGAGGAGTCGATCCGGATTTTGAACGGGCTGTTGAAGGTCCGTGGTCGCGTGATCCCGGCGACGAGCAGCAAGGTCTCTCTTGTCGCGCATCATCCGGGCGGATCAAAAAGCACCGGAGAGGTACAAATCACCCGATCGAGGAAGCCAATTGACCGAATCGAGCTGCGGCCATCTCCCGTGCCGCTTTCCCGAGAGATTCGAGAAGCGATTCAAGCCGCAGATCTCTTCCTCTTCGGTCCGGGCAGTTTGTTTACGAGCGTGATTCCCAATTTGCTCCTGGAGGGGATTGTGGAGGCGATCAACGAGAGTGGGAAGCCGCGGGTCTACATCGGAAATATCATGACGCAGCCAGGTGAGACGGATGGGTTTCAGTTGAGTGATCACATTCGGGCGCTCCGGCGCCATGTGGGCGCGGATTTCCCGGACAGTGTAATAGCCCACGAAGGAGCCATTCCGGAGCAGTTGGCCGAGAAATATTTCGAGTTAGGCTCCACCCCCGTGCTGCCCGACCTGGAAGGCAAGCCGGAGTTCGAGGGTATCCGGGTCATCAGAAGAAATCTGCTCGCATCGGGGGGGACAGCCCGGCACGATTCTGACAAGCTGGCGCATGTGATTCGCGACGAGTTTCTCATCCCGATTGCAAGATCATTGAAGCCACTGCTTTCGGGGGTCTCATGGAAGTGAGCCACACAATTGAACTGACCAACCTGTACGGGCTTCATGCCCGTTCGTCCTCCCTGCTCGCCCAGACCGCTCAACAATTCAAGGCTGCAATTCGCCTTGGACGGTTGGGTGCCAACGATGAGGTTGACGCCAAGAGCATTTTGGCCTTGCTGACTCTTGGCGCCTCCAAGGGCCAAGCCCTGTTGATACGTGCCTCGGGTGAAGACGCCGAGAAGGCAGTCGTCGCGTTGACTGAACTCATTGGGAAGAACTTTGGGGAGGAGTAAGTCCACCTCTCCATGGTTGCAAAGCACCGTCACCTTCAGTTCACGCCCCAAGGCTGAAGGAGAGGCCGCCGGAGGAGCAGAGACCGCGACCGCCCGGGGGGAGTATCTTTGCAGTGTGCGCCCGACGAGGTAAAGTAGGCTTGCAAGTGGCCGTGGCCAACACCGAATTTTGGAATAGGCTTGAACAGTCAGTCTAAAATCCGGGCCACAACTGAGGGTGATTTAAAGGTCCGGACCGACGTCAGGCGACAGAGACAGCGCACGGAAGACCCAGCTCTGAGGGTATTTTCTTGCGGTCGACGTTAACCAAGGAGTTATTTGCAGTGGAGACGAGGAGAGGCATCCCAGTCTCACCAGGGATTTGCCTTGGCGAGGCGGTCGTCCTCGGCCACGAGGACCTTCGAATCGAAGTTCGAACGATCCTGCCAGAGAACGTCGAGGCGGAGATCCATAAGTTCGACAGTGCCGTCGCGAGAGTTGTCGAGGAGATCACCCAGGAAATCACCAGATTTGGAGATACCCTCCGAATTACGCGCCAGATCCTGGAGAGCCACCGGGGAATGGTTACTGACCCAGGGTTGCGGGAGGAAATCGTCTCGCGCATCCGCGATAGCCACCAGAGTGCCGAATATGCCCTGACGCTCGTCCTGCGTGGTTACCACAAGCGGTTCGAGCAGATGGAGTCGGAATACCTCTCCGAACGATCACACGACCTCGCGGACATCGAGCGAAAGCTACTGCGGGCCTTGCTGGGGAAACAGCTTGCAAGGCTACAGGAGCGCGGCAGCGATGCGGTCCTCGTGGGGCACAACCTGACCCCCGGCGAGGCAGTAACCTTGGATCCGAACTGGGTGAAAGCCTTCGCCATCGACGTGGGAGGTCGAACCTCACACACGGCAATCATGGCCCGTGCGCTGCAGATACCTGCGGTGGTGGGTCTCAAGAACATCTCGGAACTGATCTCCGGGGGCGAGCAAGTCGTTGTGGATGGTTACACGGGGCTCGTGATCATTGATCCAGACTCGAAGACTCTTGAGCTCTATCGAGGTCGCGCAACGAGCTCACGGGATTTCTATCGCCGTCTTCACCGTGAGATCGGCCTACCTGCCGAGACGGTCGACGGCTACACGATCAGCCTGGCGGCCAATATCGAGATGCCGCAGGAGATCCATGTGGCGCTCGAGTGGGGCGCTTGCGGGATTGGGCTTTACCGCACCGAGTTCCTCTACGAGAAAGGGGAACCGGACGAGGAGCTGCACTTCCGAACCTACAAGAAGGCGATTCGGGACTTGAAAGGAAAGTACCTCGTCATTCGAACGCTGGATGCCGGCGCCGACAAGTTTCACCGGGAGGCTGTGGGAGGTCACGAGCACAACCCTTTCCTGGGCTGCCGGTCGATCCGTCTATGTTTTCAGCGCCCCGAGCTCCTCAAGGATCAGCTTCGCGCTATCCTTCGAGCATCGGTTTTCGGACCGGTACGCATCCTGTTTCCGATGATCTCGAGCCTTGATGAGCTTCGTGGGGCCCGGGCCATGCTGAAGGAGGTCGAGGATGGGCTCACCCGAGACGGCATCGAATTCAACAGTAATATTCCTGTGGGGATCATGGTTGAGATCCCCTCCGCCGCACTGCTTGCTGACATCTTCGCCAGAGAGGTGGACTTTTTCAGCATTGGGACCAATGATCTCATTCAGTACTGTTTGGCAGTGGATCGCGTGAACGAGCGGGTGGCACACCTCTATCAGCCAGCCCACCCTGCCATTCTCAGGCTGGTGGCCGGGGTGATTGATGCCGGGAGACGCCATGGTATCGACGTATCTATTTGTGGTGAGATGTCCAGCGAACCCATCTACACGATCTTGCTACTTGGGCTTGGGCTGCGGAGCTTCAGCGTGAGCCCCATCTCGATCCCCACAGTGAAGCGGCTCATACGCCAGCTCAACATGCGGGATGCTGCCGAGGTGGCAAAGGCCTGTCAGCAGTTCGAGACTTCCGAGGAGACTCTGGCCTTCATTGAGTCTCGCGTGAAGAAGTTCCTTCCAGACTTTTCCTGACTTGCCAGGTCTCGACTCGGAGTACCTGAAAACGAAGGGCATCCATTTCCGGCACGCGGGCGACTCGTGATGGACGGCGTGTGCACGGTTTGTCAGTGAAGGTGCTGGCGAATAACAGCCGCTGAGCACACCCGTGGAGTCTTCGTTCTTCCCCAGCGGGACTGATAAGGCCTGCCTCTTGCCCACAGTTTCGAAAGGCTATCAAGTCGCACGGTAGTCTTCTCCGATCCTCTGTTGGTTTCACAACTCCTAAAGCTGTTCATGGCCCTTTGTGGATCGATTAACTCTCGTGGGTTATCGCCTGGGGCCCAGCTGTACAAAAGCGGATGGGTCTATGCTGGGTAAGAAAAAGAGCTTAGTCGGGCTCGACATCGGCTCGAATGAAGTCAAGGCGATCGAGTTAACCCAGATCGGCGACCAGCTGAAAATTACTGGGTTCGGTCATGCTCCAATACTCTCGAAAGATGGGCTAAAGGACACCATCTCCGAAGTTTTTCGTCGCTCCGGTATAAAGACGAAGCGCGTTGCGACGGCCGTTTCAGGCAGGGCAGTGATTGTCCGTTATATCAACATGATGAAGATGGCGGACGATGAGTTGAAAAGTGCGCTCCGGTTCGAGGCCGATAAATACATCCCCTTTCAGGTGGACGAGGTTGTGTTGGACTGCACGCGCCTTCCCGATTTCGGGGAGCCAACCTCGCCAGACGCCGAGAAGGAAATGAAAGTTCTCTTGGTTGCTGTCAAGCAGACACTGATCGAGGAGCACTTGCAAGTCATTCAGAGCCTTGGCCTCACGCCGACAGTCATCGACGTGGACACCTTTGCACTTGGCAACGCGTTCGAGCTCAGTTCGATGCATAGCCCCCGGGTGGAGGACGAAGAGAAAGTCTTCGCCTTGGTCGACGTCGGATCGTTGAAGACGAATATCAATATTATCAAGAACAACACTTCTTACTTTTCGCGCGAAGTCTACCTGGCAGGTAATGATTTCACCGAAGCGATCGCAAGAAGGCTCGGGACTGATAATGCCGAGGCAGAAAAGCTGAAGCTAAATCCCCAAGGAAAAGAAGAGGCGATCGAGGAGAGCATTCTGCCGACTCTGGACGACCTGGGAAATGAGATCCACCTTTCGTTCGACTACTACGAGAATCAGTATGACCGTGAGGTCGACGAGGTCTTTATTTCGGGCGGGAGCGCAAAAATCTGCGGGTTAAAGGCGGCCTTCGAGCGAGTCTTCGATCGAAGGGTTCATGGCTGGGACCCGACAGAAAATCTCGAAGTCAAGAGCGATCGTGTCGATTTACAGGACATGAAGGACCACAGCGCGCAGCTTAGCGTGGCGGTTGGCCTCGCGTCTAGAATTCTCGATCGGTAAGCAGCAAGGAAATTCCCTCCATGATCCGCATTAATTTACTTCCCAAAGAGCTTCAGCATGCAGCTCAAACGCCCGCCAAGCTGTTCATCACGGTGCTGGCTTGTGTGGCTCTTGGCCTCGTCCTGGTTTGCACCTACATTTACTTCTGGTTCAGCGTCATCGTCTTTCAGGAGCGCGTGGAGCGCAAGAAAGATGAAGTCGAGCAGCTCCAGAAGGCTGCGGCTGAGGTGGATGCCCTGCTGGACGACATCGCCGAATACAAGGAGCGTGAGAAGGCTATTATCAGTATCAAGACCAACCGTGTGCTTTGGTCGAAGAAACTGGATGAACTTACAAGAATCACCCCTTCCTATGTCTGGATAGTTAGACTCGACATGCGGGAGCTCGATCCCAGTGAATACAAGTGGGACCAGAAGCAAACGCAGACCGGCGGTTTCCTGCGGCTGAAATGCTATTCACTTGGTAACGACGTTGATCGCATGACAGCCTACAGGAAGACCCTCAAGAGCGCCGATGAGTTTTATCTGAAATTCATGCAAGAACAGGTCAAGCCTGAAAATTTTTACTCTGATTTTGTCAATATTACTCAGCCAGAGTGGCGACTTGTATTGCTGAAAGGGTTCAGAGAACCAACCAATATTCGTTTTTCGGTTCGCCTCGACCTCAGGCCACTAGTGGAGCGCAAGGCATAGTCATGGTCAGACTCAACGACAAGCAGAAGATCTTCGTGGCAGCGGGAATCTTTGTTCTCGTGACCGGCGGACTTGGCGCTCTGAACTACCTGAAGTACCGCGAGCGTGCGCAGCTTCAGGCTCAGATCAACAAGTATACCGAGGAGGAGCAGGTTGCGACCGCCAAGATCAAGCAGATTCCAGAACTTCGCGAAAAGCGGGCCAAGCTCATCAGTAATCTCGAGCAGTACGCGGAAATTCTCCCAAGAGAAGAGCACGTCCAGCACGAGGCTTTCATGGAAATTATCGATGGGTACCGCAAGGACTCCAAGATTGTGATCCAGAAGGCTGAATACGTGAAAGTCAAGGAGGATGAAAAAGCGCCCAAGCAGGACAGCTTCATTCGGCATCGCTACAAGTTCAAACTGCTTGGAACGGTTCCGGATTTTGTTGAGTTTGTTAACAAGATTGAAAACCACACGCGATTTCTCAAGGTTGACACATTCAACATCCGGCCGCTTGGAACCATGGAGGAAAGCGGTGCTGAGCTGGACGACAAGGCCGACGACACGGAACTGAGTGCGGCGAGTGATCCCATCAAGGAAATTGAGCTCACGGTCAGCACGTACACCTATTCGAGGGGCGAGGCCAAGAAAGTATAGTCATGACGCATCGCACAGAGAAGGTACTAACAAACAGAATCGTTGAGCCCGGAGAAGAGTTTCCCGTCCCGGCCATTCGTTGCCTGGGGGCCATGAGGAGTGTTCTGGATCTGATCAATGGCAGGCCAGGTGCACCCCCCCCGGGAAGGAGCACTGCATTCCAGCGGCCGATTTCAGGGACTGGCCTCCTCGGCGCCGTTCTCGGAACCGCCATCGTCCTTGCTTTGTGCGGTGGAACACGTCGCCTGGAGGCCCAGGCGCCACAGGTCCAGGTGGAGGATGAAGTTCGGGCTGCCCTGCCCTCGGGCAAACCCACCCTGGATGCGCCACAGAATCCCGACGCAGCGCCGGGGGCGAACAGTCTGTGGAATGTGATCTCGAAAGGCGTCGGCGGTTCCGGAGCTCAGAGCGGCATGGGGGCTGGGCCACCTGAGGCTGGTGCGAACGAGGAGATGCAGAAAAAGGTCAATGAGCATGTGCGCCTTGCGCACCAAAACATGGAGAAGGGTCGTGTCTCGGAGGCTCTGAAGAATGTCAACGAGCTGGTCTCCCTGCGGCCTTACGAGTCAGAATACCACCTCGCGCTGGGGCTCTGTTTCCGGCGTGAAGGCAAGTATGCCGAGGCACAGAAAAAATACCAGGATGCGCTGGACCTGGGTGGGCCCAAGGCGCTTGTCGCTCTACTGAAAGCAGAGGCTGCCGCAGCGGAGGGCAAGCATGAAAAGGTCTTTGAGCTCTTGAAAGAAGCAGCGATCGGAGGACGAAACATCATCAATGATGTCCGGCTCTTGCCCCTGCTGAGCGTATTCCAGAATGACTCGGAATTTGTGAAGCTGGCTCTCCAGCTTGAGCATGTGACAGTCACATCCACCAGGTCGTTTGACCCTTTCACGAATCCTTTTCCTCGATCCGACCTGAAAGGGGACAAGGGTGGGCAAAATATTGCGGAAACTGTTACGGCCCTGGCTCCCGAGGAGCAAGAAAAGCTCCTGCAAGAGGCCCGCAAGACCCTGGAGCGTGTTCTCTTCTATATTAAACTTGACGATGACAACAAGGCCATGAAAGCCTACGGTAGTTTGAAAGAGATGATTCGTAAGAAGGAAATGATTACGGTTCCGCGAATCATTAATGACTTCAAGAGTTTGGCCAGCCGACTTGAGAGCCTCGAGGTAGAGATCCAGGGAATTCGCCTGAAGTACTACTACAATCTCGCACAGTCCAAGTTGAAGCAAATGAAGGACTCCTTCATGGACGGAGAGTATGAGAAGGTCGAAGGCACTCACGGCGAAGTGATCAAGTTGACGCAGGAAATGGAGGCGACCAATGCCAACTACAAGCCAGTCGCCGAGCAGATTGTAAGTGCCTCCAGCAAATGGGTAGCACGAGCGCGGGTCCGTCAGGATTTCGAATCGCGGAAGCCAAGCATACAGGGCATTGTCATTTCAGATGATGCGAAGGTCGCGCTGCTGAATGATCGTTTTGTGAAACAGGGAGAGTACTTGGACGATGTTCGCATTGTAAAGGTGGAGTCGAACAAGGTGACTTTCCGATACAAAGGGGAAGAGATTCCCTTGATTTTCAGACGGTATTGATTCTTTTCGAAAAGCCGTGCAGCAGTATCGAGGAATCACAGCAGAGATTTGTAACACGCGAAGTTGAAGTTGATTATTTCCAATGCGGACTCTCCCTGGTGGGAGTGACGGTGCCGCTCGTGTCTAGGAATGTGGGTTGAGCCCTTCAAAGGCTTGACCTCAACGGAATAAACACTCAAGGTTTGGGTTGGCCTCGTAGGCAATCGAGGCGATACCGTTGGAGGAACCATGCGGTTGAAGTCTTTCAGGGTGGCATTTTTCGGTAGCCGAGGCCTTTGGGCTCTCTGCGCCATTGTCTCAACGTTCACTGCTCTCAAGGGGCAGGAGCCGACACAAGACGTCGAGGCGGTGAAAGGCGCCACGAATATTCAGGATTACAATACAAGTCCTGAACAGTCTGCGAACGACAACCGTGAGTATATTTGGCTCGATGTCAAGGGCAAGGATCTTCATGAAATCCTTGCCTCAATCTCGAAGCGTGTTGACGTAAACATCATCGCCGACCCGGAAGTGAAGGAAAAAGTCACTATCCAGCTGGACCGGGTTGAGTGGCGAAACGCGCTCGCTGTCATCGCCCGGCAAACAAATTGCAGAATCATCGAGGAGAGCGACCGTCTGATTCGCTTTTCTCAGCCGCCGTCGATCAGCATGGAGTTCCAGGACGCGGATATCAAGATCGTCCTCGAACTCCTCGCGAAACAGGCTGGCGCCAACATTGTCATGAACGCCGACGTGCAGGGCAAGGTGAGCCTGAGCCTGCGCGAGGTCCCCTGGCGTGAGGCTCTGGACACGATCGTGAAGACGGCAGGGTATGTTGTCGTGAAATCCGAGACGTCATCTGGAAACGAGATCATCCGCGTCGTGCGCCCCGAGTCTCTCAAGGAGCAGCTCGAGTCGCGCACCTTCCGTCTCTTGTACGTGAGGCCGGACGATCCCTATGGCGCGATCATGAGCGACATCGAAAAGTGGTCCAAGACTCCGGGCGGGGGGCGTCCATCCTCTGGCGGAGGAGGTGGTGCAGACCGAGACATTGGCGGAGGTGGTGAGTCGAGCAGTCGGGGCGTCTCGTCCAGCGACGAGCCCTTCAGCCTCGAATCAGCGCTGCAGAAGGCGATTTCCAAGGACGGTTCGCTTCAGTACGACAAGTATACGAACACGTTTATCGTGAAAGACATCAAGCCGAAGCTTGACGAAATCGCGGAAATGATTCACCTCATTGATGTGAGGCCGGCTCAGGTGTTCGTCGAGGTCAAGTTCATCCGGACGACGAACGCGGATCTACTCGAGCGCGGGATCAAGTTCGACTTGCCGAACACCCCAGAGCGGGACGGATTCCAGATCACCGCCCGGGGCGCTGATCCAGACAGCACGTCATCGGATCCGCTCCGCCTCTTTGGTGGCACGTTTCCTTTCGACATTGGCCGTATCGACAATGTGCCCAAGGATTTCCAGGCCCTGGGCATCCTCGACTTCACGCAGACCCGACTTGTTCTCAGCATGATCAAGGATGATGAAAACAGCCGTATCGTGCAGGAGCCAATGCTCAACATGCTTGATAACAAGCCAGGAACGATATTTGTTGGTGAAACGGTGCCTTTTGCAGTTCAGAAGATTCAGTCGGACCAAAACGGAAACATCACGGTTGCCATCGACGAGAACAAGAGGTCGCCGATCAACATTGGCTTCACGCTCTACTTGACTCCCCACGTGATCCCGGGAACGGACATGGTGGACTTGACCGTGATTCCCAAGGTCTCGGCTCTCTCTGGAACGACCTCTGCGATCGAAGGATTCGAGCGCTTTTCGTTCACTTCCGAGGATTCAGGCACCCAGTCCTTTATCGACCTGCCCCGGGAGTCGGCGCAGACGGTCGTTACCTCCCTCAGGGTACATGACAGGCACACGGCGGTCATCGGAGGCCTGCAGACCGAGAGAAAGACGGAGATTGAGAGCAAGGTTCCCATTCTTTCGAGCATTCCCATTCTTGGGAATTTCTTCACCTGGCGGAGAAAAAAGAACAACATCGACTCCCTGATCATCATGATCACGCCCCATATCGTGAAGAACGTCGGGGACGAGGACAAGATTCTTGAGGATGCCAACAACAGGCACAAGGAAAAGGACTTTTTCTACCAGAAGTATGAAAAGCCCGTGCAGGAGAGCGAGCCGCAGAAGTCGGGGGCCAAGACTGCCGACACGCAAGTCCAGGGAAACTAAGACTCTGGCCTTCGATGGCGTCAGAAAGTCATCGAAAAGGTGATGGGTTCTGAGTATCATGTGCCGTGGGAGAGAGCTTCAAGAAGCTCTCTCCCACGGCGTTTTTTTTGGCAGCGCGCTGTCAGGTCACTACAGCTCTGCTGCAGGGAGCAGGAGAAATAATTTCAGAGCCACCGAAAGGCGAATTGCCCGTTGAGGACGAAACGAAAGCGTGATGGCTTGCAGCCTCGCCGCCGAGCGACACCAAGTGCCGGTGACAGGCTCTCTCTGGCGCGATCTTGCGGCCGGGTGAGCACGACGAAAGCAAGAGATTTCAAGGCGCGGCGAGTCCCACCTTGTCCTGCGTCTTCACTTGTTGCAACCTCAACGCTTGTAGCCCCTTCGTAGCTTGGAGGAAGAAGCCCTTGTCAGACACAAGTCCAGATCAAAAAGGCAACAACACGGCTGGGTCGGGGGAGGAACCATTCGGATTCGGTCTTTTCGAGGAAAAGCGAACGTCCACTCCCAAGACTCCCAGGAGCGGCGAGCCCGCCGTCCGCGAGATTGTGGATCGAGTGCCTCCTTCGGGAATGTCGCCCCGGCCTGCAGTGCAGCGACCCGGAAGCCTGTCGGATTCAACCGCACAACTTGCGCAGGCAGAGACAAGACCAGGCAATATTGTGGACAAGGGGTCGGAGACTCCGTGCCAGGTGGTACCAGACAATGAGTTGCCGCCTCCCCGCGATTCCCGCAGGCGCCGAGGCCTTGGTGCTCCAGTTCGATCGACGAGCCGCCTTCGCCGAGCGAAGGTTCCCGGGCAGGAGGAGACCTCCGAGGGAGGTGAGGCTGCACTCTCGGAGGCCCCTCGCCCGATCGGTCCTGTGGGGTTGGAGCCCAGTTCTCTCAAAGCCGACCGTACCCTCGACGATAAGCGGCCCGCCAAGGAGAGGCGTCCGGCGGAGCCTCTTCCTTCCGCGGGCCCTCCGCCCATGGAAGTCCCAAAACCTTTGCCTTGCGAGATGCCAGCGACCAGTTTGGACGACGAAGCCGAGTTCACGGCCGCGATTCCGGGTACTGCTGCGGAGGCCAGTGAGCAGGCCCCGAGAGTGGCACCAGCTCAGCGTCGGGAGCCCGATTCCCTGAGGGGTGAGCGTCGAGATCGCAGGGATCATCGGGATTCCGTTGAAGCACGAGTCCAGGGGGCAGCACAAGGCAATGGTCCGCAGAAGGAGCTCAACGAAGGAGAGGAGCGGCGAGATCGCCCAGGACGCTCGCGTCGGCGCAGGGGGCGAGGTCGTGATGGATTCCGGGACGAGGGGGCTCCACGCGCGGATCTGCGAGCTCGCAAGGAGGTCCCGATGCGAGAAGCCCCTTCGGACATCTCCCTGAGAAACCCCTTGCTCAAGGATCGGGAGATAGTCGTTGGCCCGACTGGCTTTCGATACCAGCCGCGATCAGCTCAGGGCGAGCGAGACTATTCCGATAGGCCCGCCGAGCGGCTTGAGAAGCCAAAGCCACAGCCTCCCCTTCCACCGCGAAGGCGGGATAGCGGTGCCCTGGAGTCCCGGGAGATGTCGGCCAGGGAGCGCCCCGCCGGGGTTTCCGGTGCTGCTCCGATACCCGAACTCCCCGATCCTGGCCGTCGCCGGGGGCGAGCGAGGGGGCGAGGTCGGCAAGGTTTCCAGTCGCGCTTTGTTGAGGAATCGCCAAGACGTCCCGCCGAGGAGCTGGATTCCTGGGATGCGCCTCTGGAGCACCGGATTAGTCCGCCGCAAGGGGAGGGTCTGGGTCGCGCCGTTCCTGTACCACGCATGGAGCCAGCGTTGCCTGTGGATCCGGAAATATCGACCGAAGGTCCCGAGATCGACGTCCCATCCTGGGTTGAGCCAGAGCTGGAGGAAGGCAGGAGGTCGAGGCGATTCTTGCCCAAGAATCAGCGAGGCGCCGGTCCCGAGCTTCTGCCGGCTGGGGAAGGGATCGAGCCTGAGGACGAGGAGCTCGAGGACCCACTTCCCGAGGCGCTACCTCGGGGGGGAGAAGAGCTGGCAGTAAGCCAGAAGCAGATCTTGATCAATGCGATCGACCCGGAGGAGGTTCGTATCGCGGTGTTGGAGAAGGGACTACTTGAGGAGCTTTATTACGAGCGTCCGACGGAGAAGAAGTATCTAGGAAATATCTACAAGGGCCGGATTGTCAATCTGGAGCCAGGAATTCAGGCCGCATTTGTCGACATTGGCATTGGCCGCAATGGATTTCTGCACGTCTCTGACGTGCTCCCAGCGTACAAGGAAGCAACAGGGATCCCCATGGATTCCCTCTCGACCCGGTTACCGGACCGCCGACGCCTCAAGATTCAAGAGATTCTTCGCAAGGGGCAAGAAATCCTTGTCCAGATCTCGAAAGATGCCATCGGCACCAAAGGGCCCAGTCTTACTACCTATGTCTCCATCCCGGGTAAGTACCTCGTCCTCATGCCCGGAGTGAGTCGCCACGGGGTCTCCAAGCGCATTCAGGATGATGATGAACGATCCAGTCTGAGGGCGAAACTCTCGCAGCTCAACCCGCCCAAGGGCGTGGGTTACATTGTGCGCACGGCGGGCCAGCACCGGCCTCAAGCTGACCTTGAGAAAGACTTCGGCTACCTGATGAAGATGTGGGAGGAGCTCCGGACGAAAGTTACGGGCCAGCCGACGCCCTCCATCGTCTACGCGGAGACAGACCTTGTCACCCGCACCATGCGGGACTTGTTCGGGCCCGACGTCTCGGAGATCTTGATTGATGAGGGGGTTGTTTACCAGCAGGCCCGAAAATTCCTGGACGAGGTGATGCCCCAGGCTGCCCGGAGGCTGAAGAGCTATTCCGGGGCGATCCCACTTTTTTCAAGGTTCTGCGTTGAAGAAGAGATCGAAAAAATCTACAATCGTCGGGTTCCACTACCCAGCGGGGGTCACATAGTGCTGGAGCAGACCGAAGCTCTGGTGGCTATTGACGTCAACTCGGGGAAGTACCGCGACGAAGATGACCTCGAGGCCACGGCCTTGAAAACCAATCTCGAGGCCGCGCAGGAGATCGCCCGACAGCTTCGGCTCAGAGATCTCGGCGGAGTCATCGTCAACGACTTCATCGACATGGAGACGGAAGCCAACCGCCGGGCGGTGGAGCGAGCGCTTCGAGTTGCCCTGAAGCGGGACCGAGCCAAGAGCTGGATCTCTCGGATCTCCCGTTTTGGGATCATCGAGATGACGCGACAGAGAGTTCGGCCGAGTTTCGAGCGGTCGAATCATGAGTCGTGCAGGTTCTGTCGGGGAACCGGCGGGGTCAAATCGGCCAGGAGCTGCGGAATCGCGATCTTGCGCCAGATTAGAGCCGCCCTTGGAGTCCAACGGCGGGAAGTCTGCGAAGTCATTGCACATCCGCAAGTGGTCGATTACCTTCTGAACGACCGCCGACACCACTTGGTGGAGCTTGAAAAACAATACAACAAGACGATCTTTATCCGGGCCGATGCAGGTTTCAGCCCAGACCAACAGGTGATCCGGTACCACTGAGCCCTACAAGCTTGGTCATTGAGGTTCCGGAAACTCAAGACTCAGAAACAACAGAAAGCCGATGGAAGCAGTCATTCAGCACTCAGGGCGGCAGTTCAAGGTCAAAGAAGGCATTACGATCGATCTGGATCTGTGCCCGCTTGAGGCCGGGAGCGTGATTGAGTTTGGCGAGGTCCTCTACGTGGGTAAGGAGGGAGGCCCCTCGAGCCTCGGGAAGCCCCTCGTTGCAGGTGCGAAAGTCATAGGCAAGGTTCTTGGCGAAAAGCGTGGTCCGAAGCTAATATCCGCCAAGTTTCGTCGGCGAAAAAACTCTCGACGACGTATCGGGCACCGTCAGAGCTACACTTCGGTCCTCATTGAATCAATCCAGGCATAACTTCTTGCTATAGAGGTCGAGAACATGGCTCACAAGAAAGGTCAAGGCGCCAGCTCAAACGGGCGCGATTCCAACCCCCAGTTTCGCGGGGTCAAGGTCTATGGAGGCGGTGCTGTCCAACCAGGTCAGATCATCGTCCGACAGTGCGGTACACGATTCCGGCCGGGCTTCGGCGTCGGCATGGGAAGCGACTACACGATCTTCTCACTGATTGATGGCCGGGTAAAGTTCGAGAGCCGTGGCCGTATTAGCGTCTATACCCAAGTTGACCCAACGTAGCCTTCGATTGCTCGCCTGCTGCTTGGCCAAGACCCTGTCCCATGTTCCTTGACGAAGCGATTATTACCGTGAGGAGTGGCGACGGGGGGCGGGGGTGCGTGAGTTTCCGGAGGGAGAAGTATATTCCTAGAGGCGGGCCGGATGGTGGTGATGGAGGTCGAGGAGGCAGCGTTTGTCTTGTCGCAAACCGCGATTTGACGACGCTGAGTGACCTCTCGCGTCAGGCACGCTACACGGCTGACCACGGCGAAAAGGGTGGCGGTAATAACCGTTCCGGCGGTACGGCTCGAGACCTTGACATCGAGGTTCCCCTGGGGACGTTGGTGCGTGAGGTCGTACCGGGAATTCCAGCCCTGGAGGGTCGACTCCTGGGCGAACTCCTTGAGCACGGTCAGCGTCTTGTGGTGGCAAGAGGGGGCCGGGGTGGCAAGGGCAACAAGGCGTTCACCTCTTCCACGCGCCAGGCGCCGCGTGAGGCGGAAGACGGCGAACCGGGGGAGGAACGAAAGCTCCATCTCGAGCTGAAGCTCCTCGCCGACCTGGGTATTATCGGTCTTCCCAACGCGGGCAAGTCAACCCTCCTTGCGCGGGTGAGCGCTGCGACACCCAAGATCGCCGACTACCCATTCACCACGCTCAAACCGAACCTCGGCATCGCCGAACTGGATGACTTCGAGCGTCTCGTGATCGCCGACATTCCTGGACTCATCGAGGGCGCTCACGAGGGCGCAGGGCTTGGAATCGAGTTCCTGAGGCACATTGAGCGTACCAGTATTCTCGTCCACCTCGTGTCGGTCGAGGTGGGCTCTGCGGAGAGAATGGCGAACGATTACAAGACCGTCGAATCGGAGCTTGCCAGCTACAGCGAGCCGCTGGGCCGAAAGCAGCGGATCGTGGTCGCCTCAAAGATTGATGTCCTGGCCCCGGAGGAGAAGACCGCACTCATCAGCGCGTTCTCCGAGGCCATCGGAGCTCCGGTAATGCCTCTGTCCGCGGTGACGGGCGAAGGCCTTCGGGATCTCCTCCTGGCTGCCGTGCAGTTGTTGAGACAAACGAAAGCCCAGGCGGAGCGTTGACCTCTGGTCGTCGTCAAGATCGGGCCATCGTAGACTTCCGGGGAAACTTTGCCATTACCCCCGGAGGAGCGAGATGGAATTTCACGAGATGCTCAGAAAGATGGTCATTGAGAAGGCGTCGGACCTGATTCTGAAGGTTGGAAGCCCTCCCTCGCTTCGCATAGATGGTGCGATTCAATTTTTGGAGACCGACGAGATCACGCAGCAGGATTCGCTCGAGATCTTCGAGATCATAGAGGACTCCAAGAAGGATGGCTTCGATACCAAGGTGGACATCGATGTTGCTTACGAGTTGCCGGGCATTGGCCGCTTTCGTGTCAACATCTTCCGACAGAAAGGCCACCTTGGATTTGTCCTCAGGCACATTGAAAGCCAAGTGCCATCGTTTGAGGACTTGAGTCTCCCCGCGGCCGTGCTCACGAAGCTTGCCTGTGCAAATCGCGGGCTCATCCTCGTCACGGGGCAGGCTGGAAGCGGGAAGTCCACGACCCTTGCGGCCATGATCAACTACATGAACGAGAAGTTCAACAAGCACATCATCACCATCGAGGATCCCATTGAGTACGTCTTTCGCGACCGCAAGTCGATCGTCAATCAGCGGGAAATTGGCCCAGATACTCCGAACTTCATCCAGGCTTTGAAGATGGCAGTTCGCCAGAGTCCCGACGTGATCCTCATTGGCGAAATGCGTGATCGTGAGACCATGGAGGCTGCACTTTCGGCCGCCGAGACGGGTCACCTGGTGTTGAGCACGTTGCACACAGTCAACGCGACGCAAACGGTTGAACGCATCATCCACTATTTCCCGCCGCACCAGCACGACTTGATCCGGCTTCAGCTTTCGCTGGTGCTGACGGGGGTGATCTCGCAGCGTCTTCTGCCCAGAAAGAGCTCAAATGGGCGAGTGCCTGCAGTGGAGCTCATGATCGACTCGCCCATGATTCGAGACCTCCTTCGCCGAGGGAAGACAGAGGAGTTGTACACTGCCGTCAAGAGTAGCGAGTACTTCGGCTGCCAGAGCTTTAACCAATCACTGAAGAAGCTGTACCAGGATGAGCTGATCACCCTCGAGAACGCTCTTGGGTCGTCCGACTATCCGGAGGAGCTCAAACTGGATTTGAAGGGTATCACTCGGGGCGCCAAGGCAGACTTCCAGTTCAACTATTGATGGTTGAGGGTCTGCTCGCGGCGCGTGCTACAATCCGCCTCATGCTGCTTGGACTCGTCGCCGGAAACACCAGCCTGCGAATCGGACTTTTTAGCGCACGGACGATCCTCGAGTGGCGGCGCATCGAATGGGCCGAGTTGGACCGACGGGGTTCGGAAATCTCGGCTCTTGTGGCGGGTGGCTCGGTCTCGGAATGCGTAGCGGGCTCTGTTCGGGATGACCTACTGGACCTTGTCGGCGCTTGGTTGCCGCACGGGCTTTGGCCGCCCCAGTTGGCCCGGCGAGACTTCCCAATCCCGATAGAGAATCGCTACTTCCCTCCCGAGGACGTCGGCACTGACCGTTTGCTGAACGCGCTCGCAGTGCGGGAGTTGTCGCAAGTGGGGGCTTCAGTTGCGGTTGATTTTGGAACCGCTGTGAGCGTGAGCGTTGTTTCGTGGGACAGAGTTTTTGTGGGAGGCGCAATAGCCGCTGGGGGAAAAACCCTGGCGCAGGGTCTCAAGGCCGCGGCGCCGAGGTTGCCACTCGTCGAGCCGGCAACCGTGAGCGGTTGGATTCAGAATCGCACGGTGGAGGGAGTCCAGAGCGGCGTCTACTGGCAGGTGGCAGGAGGCGTGCGCGCGATAGTCCAGGGCATCTTGCGAGAGCTGGGCCCAAGTCACTCCGGAGCCACCACACGGCCGCGAGTTTTTGCGACGGGAGGTGAGGCGCACCTGTTTGCTCCTGCCATCGCCGAGATTGACGAGGTCGTTCCCGAGTTGACCCTTCAGGGACTTGCCTACGCAAGTTCACTTCGAGAGTGACCCCATGAAGGAAGGGATCTGGTTTCACCGCTCGACACCGCGGGGTGAAGGCGGGATCTTTGTTTTTGAGCTCTATGGCGCAGAATCGAAGGCCGGTCTCGAGAAAATTTTTCGGCCGCGCAGCGGCCACTTGCCCGACGAGGGTCGACTCCGACTGGGAGATCTCGTTGACTTGCGAGGAGAAGTTATCGATGAGTGCGTACTCGCGAGGGTTGCTCCTGGCTCTGCCTGGTCGAAGCTCCCGACCTGGGCCCTGAGCGTTCACGGCGGCCCCTGGGTCCAGGAAAAAACCACCGAATCGCTGCATGCGTTGGGAGCCATGGAGCTGGATCTTCGAGGCGTCTTGTTACGCTCCCTTCAAGAGGGGAGTCTTGACTGTATCGAGGCTGCCGCCCATGAACTCCTTGTCAGTGCCCGGACGGAGAAGGCTGCTTGTTTCTTCGCCCGCCAGCATGTCGGCGAGCTTTCGGCGCTCCTGCGGGAGGGGCTTGAGGCCGTCAAGCGGGGTCATCTCGATGTCTCCCGGGAGATTGCGCGCAGTGCCATTCTTTACGCGCAAGAGGCGTATCGGCTCGGTCATCCACTTCGCGTCTTGATCGCGGGTCCTCCGAACGCGGGCAAGTCGACACTGTTTAACCGTCTCGCCGGGGAGGAGCGGGCCATCGTTTCGCCAATTCCGGGGACCACCCGAGATTCGCTGGAGGAGACCGTGGTCGTGGAAGGGTTTCCCGTGCTCGTGAGGGATTCGGCAGGCATCCGCGATCTTGACTTCACAAGGGAGGTCGAACGTCTCGGGATTGAAAGGACGCTCGAGCGGCTGGATGACTCGGTTCTCTACTTGATTCCCTATCCGTGGCGGCTGACTGAGGATGATCGGCAGTTCATGGATCGCTGGCCTTCTGAGAGGCTCGAGCTTGTACACAGCTTGGCCGATCTGACTTCCGAAAAAACGTCCTCTTTTGAGCCATTGCGACTTTCGGCTCTCAGGGGCGACGGTGTAGACTTATTAAAGCGTCAGATTGTGGCTCGGTGGCTTTCGCCGCGGCTTGAGCCAACGAACCACGTGCCTGTCGCTGCATTTACTCCGCGCCTCGAGGCTGCCTTGCGACGGATCGAGGCGGTCGAAGGCAGGACGTTGGCCGCCGCACTTGACGCCCATCGCAGCGCCTACTTAGAATGCTTGAACTTTTCCTGGCCCCAATGAGATCAGCTCCACTACCTATTCCCCCCGAGTCCACGGGGCCAGCCTCCACCCAGCGGTTCCATTGCATGGGGCCAGCCGAGTTCAAGGTTGTGTTTGCTGAGTGGCAGCAGAAGATATCGCGCACTCTCGGTTCCAGCAAGACGCCGTGGGCCATCGTGGGGATAAAAAGGCGTGGAGCGGTGCTCGCTCGTCGGCTCTGTGGCATGTTCCAGGGCGAGGGTTCTTCGGTTCTCCACTACGGCGAGATTGACATTTCCCTCTATCGCGACGACTACCACCTGCGGTCTTCAAAGCCAATGGTGCTGGGCAGTGAGATCACGTTTCGGGTGGAAGGCCTCAACATACTCCTTGTCGATGACGTCCTTTTTTCGGGACGTACGGTGCGTGCAGCGCTGGACCTGATCCTTGACTTCGGTCGCCCTAGACAGATCTCCCTGGCTGTCTTTATTGATCGAGGTTACAGGGAACTTCCCATCGCCGCCAATGTTGTCGGTCGGGAGATTGCGACGGAGCCGGGTGACCAAGTCCTCGTGACGCTCGAGGAGATGGGCGAGACGGACGGCGTCGACTTGTTGAGGAAGAATCCATAGCCTGGAGGATCGAAAGTTAAACCCATGGAGGACTTCGGCAAGGAGCGGGTGGAGTGGACCAGAAAAGACCTACTGGGTCTCGAGGGCCTGTCGAAAAACGAAATCTACGCAATACTTGACCTCGCCGACGGCTTCAGGGAAGTCTCAACTCGCAGTATCAAGAAAGTACCCGCACTGCGGGGCAAGGTCGTCGTCAACCTCTTCTTCGAGGCTTCCACTCGGACGCGCATCAGCTTTGAGTTGGCCGGAACTCGCCTCTCGGCGGACGTTATCAATTTCTCGGGCGCCAGCAGCTCCACGGTGAAGGGGGAAACCCTGATGGACACGGCCCGAAATATCCAGGCCATGGGCGTCGACATTCTGGTCCTGCGTCATCCATGCTCGGGGGCGGCCTACCAGATCTCCAGGGGCGTGACGGCGAGCGTCGTGAATGCAGGAGACGGGGCGCATGAGCATCCGACGCAAGCGTTGCTCGATATTTTCACAATCCGTGCTCGGTTAAATCGGGTCGAAGGCTTGAAGGTAGCCATCGTTGGGGACGTGAGCCACAGCCGGGTTGCTCGCTCCAATATCTGGGGTCTCCAGAAACTCGGTGCGGAGGTCTACGCGGTTGGGCCGCCAACCCTTGTGCCGCGAGGGCTCGCCAAGATGGGAGTAAAAGTCTCGCACTATCTCGATGAAATCCTGCCCGAGATCGACGTCTTTAACATGCTCCGAATTCAGAGTGAGCGGCAGGATCAGGGGCTTTTCCCGACGATTCGGGAATACTCTCGTCTCTTTGGGTTAAACCGGGAGCGTATGAAGCGCGTGAAACCCGAGGCCATTATTCTTCACCCTGGCCCAATCAACCGCGGAGTAGAAATTACGCCAGATGTCGCCGATGGGCCCCAGTCGGTGATTTTGGAACAGGTGGCGAACGGACTGGCCGTGCGAATGGCTGTCCTCTATCTTGTTGGGACTCGGGTCACCCAGCCTCTTGGGACGCCGCAGCATCCTGCTCCGGCCGTGTTGCCGGCTGCAGGAGGGCCAGAGGCATGAGCGAGAAACGCTTCGTGCTCGTTCGAGGCGGCCGCCTTGTTGACCCCGCCACCGGGCGCGATGGGACGGGCGACCTCCTGATTGAGGGGACCCGTATTCGTGCCCTCGGGCATTTCGAGCTGCCTTCCGCCGAGGACACCTTGGTGGTGGAGGCCAGTGGGCTGATTGTTACCCCGGGTCTCATCGACATGCATGTTCATCTTCGCGAGCCGGGCAACGAGGAGGAGGAAACGATCTGGAGTGGATCCAGGGCGGCGATCGCCGGAGGCGTCACGAGCGTGGCGTGCTTTCCCAACACTGAACCTGCCCTTGACAATGAAGCCGCAGCCGAGTTCGTCGTGCTTCAGGGTAAACGAGCCAATCTTGCAAACGTCTTTCCGGTGGGAGCGGTGACGCTCGGCCGGGAAGGGGTGCGGCTTGCGGAAATGGGTGGCCTGGCGAGAGCGGGCGCTGTGGCCTTCAGCGACGCGGACCGATGCTTGCGGTCTGCGGAGGTCATGAGGCGTGGCCTGCTCTACGCGAGGCTGTTCGACCTTCCTGTCATCGCCCACTGCGAGGACATGGACCTGCGCGGATCAGGAGTGATGAATTACGGGCGCGTTGCGCTGAACCTTGGGCTCCCGGGCATTCCCGATGTCGCCGAGGATATTGTGATTGCCCGCGATCTCTTGCTCGCCGAGATAACCATGGCCACGCTTCACATCGGGCACATGAGCACCCGGGGAGCGGTCGATCTCTTGCGGGAGGCCAAGGCGAAGAAACTCGAGGTCACGGGTGAGGTTAACCCACCCCACTTTGCGCTCACGGAGGAGAGCCTCGTCACGTACGACCCCAATTTTAAATTGGTCCCGCCGCTGCGTGCTGCGGTTGATGCCGAGGCGTTGATCAGGGGCCTGCGGGACGGCGTGATCGACGTGATCTCGTCCGGACATGCGCCGCATTCGACAGAGGAAAAGGAGCTGGAGTTCGTTTACGCGCCACCGGGCGTGGTGGGGCTTGAGACTCTTTTTCCCGTCTGCTACACGGTGCTCGTGGAGCGGCATGGCTTTTCGCTCCTGAAGCTACTCGAGAAGCTCACCATGAACCCCGCTCGCATCCTGCGCCTGTCGAAACAGCGTGGGAGCCTCGCACCTGGCATGCTCGCGGACGTGAGCGTCTTCGACATTTCGAAAGAGCGCGTTGTGCGGTCCTCCGAGTTTCGCTCGAAGAGCCGCAACACGTGTTTCGAGGGCTGGCGCGTCAAGGGCACGACCGTGCATGTCTTCGTTTCGGGCCGTTGTGTGTTCCAGGATGGTGAATTCTGCTGAACTGGAGTGTTTGCGGGCGATCAGGATCGCCCGCGGGGAGGCGATGCGTCAGCCATTTCAGCACACCGCGCAGCTCAATCACCAGTGACCCGACGATGTTATACTCCAACGTATGCTAGAAGCAGTCGAAGGGACAGAGACCGAAGAGTGTCTCCGCAGTGAGATTGCACGGTTGAAGCGCGTTTTGATTGAACGCACCGAGGCGCTACTCGTCGCCCGAAAGGAACTGGGGGTCCTTGAACAGATGAAGCGGGACTTTATCGCGCTCGTCTCGCACGAGTTGCGTACCCCCCTCACGAGCGTTATCGGGATCTCCGACCTGATTCAGCAGGGCTTGTACGATTCCGGTGAAGATTTGCGGCAAATGTCCGCGAACCTTTCGATCGAGGCGAAGCGCCTGGGTCACTTTGTCGACGACGTCATCGAGTTCGTTCAGTGGAGTTCCGGCCTTGTCTCCTTGAAGATCCAACAATTTGACCTTGTTGCCTGCGTCAAGGAATCCGCCCACAAAGCTGCTTCGCAACATGCTGAAAAGGGGCTTGAGCTTGTTCTCAAGACGGCAGAGGAGCTTTGGATCGAGGGTGATGCGAGCTTGATTGCGGACTGCTTTCTCAGGATTCTCGACAACTCCTGCAAGTTCTCCCCTGCCGGGGGAAAAGTAGAAGTTTGTGTCGAGTGGGTCTCCTGCCCCGGATTCGAGGCTGAAGGCCGAGCCGTGGTCCTTGTGAGGGATCACGGCGCAGGAATTCAATCCGAAAATCTCCACGACCTTTGCAAGGTGTTCACGCTCTGCCACTCCTGCCAGAACCATGTGCGGGGAAAGGGGCTGGGACTCGCGATTTGTTGGGAGATCCTGAAGGCCCACGCCGGGACGATCCGGGTCGAAAGCCCTGTGGAGGAGAAGGGTTGCGGAGTGATTGTCACCCTGCCGCTGTCTCCGCGGGGGCCTCAGCCAGGCGACCAGGGTGATACCGTCATTTCTCGGGTGTCTACCCGCGTCTGAATAGACTGCCGAACGCTCCGTACAATCAGATGAGCGTTTGACCATCTACTTGGGTCTTGCTCTTCCGTGATTTTGCGCAAGACTTGTTGCAAGAGCTTCTTCGGGGATGTCAGCCCGAAGAAACCCCGGAGACTCCATCGGCTTGGGGGTGCCATGAGAATACACAGTTTTATTTTGGCGGCGATTCTTGTTACCTGCGGCATCTTGGGCTCAGCAACCCTCGAAGCCCAGTCTCGGGGCCGAATCTCCTCCGGCGGGGGCTCCGGGAGTAGGAGTGGCGGCGGGTCACGATCGTTCTCCGCGCCTTCAAGTGGCGGCACGCGATCCTTCTCGGCTCCCTCGCGTGCATCGCGAAGCTTTTCCGCCCCATCGATCGGCAGTCCGAGATCCTCTTCGGCCCCCTCGGGCCCTTCACGACTCTCCGGCCGCACTCCTGGCGCTCCGCCGGTGTCTCGCGGTGCTCCACGGAATTTTCAAGGAAGCAGCGATCGTGGAGCTTCTGCCTCAAGCACTCGATCCTTTTCGGCCCCCCGGATGACCCCCCGATTACCCTCAGGCTCGGGCTCAAGTCCGACTTTCCGTTCGGGTCAGTCACCGACGGTCTTAACTTTACCTCGCGCAACGTCACAGATGGGTTCCTCCCAGCGTGCGTCGCGCCCCTTGAATCCGAGGAGTACTCGGGGCCCAAAGGCAGGTGCAAGCTCGACGAGCGACCAGGGCCAGAGCGTGCGACGAATGACTCCTTCCACTGGAAGTTTCTCCTCTGGAAGGCCTGCAACTCTCCAGGATCGCAGGCCGAATGCCCCTTCAGTCATGGGCGCTGGGGAAGCGCGGTCTGGATCGATCTTACGATACAACTCACCTTCCCTCGGCACGACTGAAGGGGTGAAGTCAACGGCGCCCTGGCGCTCCGATGGATCCCGCCGGATGATCACACCCACTGGAATACAGACAGCGGGCGGGTCTTCCATTCTTCGTGCCGGCGGGTCGGGAGACGGCGCAAGCCCTGTCCGTGGCGTCCTCCGGCCTCGCATGGGCTCCGCCAATGGCATCTCAGGGTCATCATCGGAGGGCATGTCCTACCTCAGCCAGCGGGCGGGTGCTTCGAGAGGCGCCTTGACCCCATCGGGTGGTTTGACCCCTCGGCTTCATGCTCGATCGGGGCTGCAGGAGGCCGGGACTTTTTCCCGGAGTACCCACTCAAGCGCCTCTGCGATTCGCGGTGATGCTGCTGCTTTCTCGGTTCGACCTTCGCGGGGCAGCGTGGCCTCTGCCGCGAGGTTCTCGGCGAATGTGCCCGACCTTCGCTCGGCCAGTGTCGTCCATTCTGACCGCTTTCGTGTGCGCGATGTCTCGCGCTTTCACAGCTACCGTGGCTATCCCTACTACAGGCCTTCTTTTTATGGCCATGCTTATCCTTTCGGGTTCAGCTTTGGAATGAGTTTTGGTTACCCGTACTACGCTGGCTTCCACAACTTCTGGGCGCCTTATAACTCGGTGTATGTAGCCTTTCCCTTTGTCGGCTATTACTACTCGTATCCATACCCCTACCTCTCCATCTATTCGCACTACGATTGCGATTTTTACGACGGCTACTACGTCCGATTCGGTCGCTGGCGTACCAGCTACTATGCCTCCTGCTCCGGCTATGGCTGTCATGAGTGGAACCACCACCACAGCCACGTTCACGCGTGTTCGGTCCATGGCTCGCACCACTACCATGTTCGAGACTGCTCGCTCTGCTATCCCGAAGGAGATAGTCATGTCCGCGACGATCTCCAGGTTCCGGACATTGCTGCAGAAGCTGTGTCGGCACCGGCGTCTCCGCCGCAAGCCGAGGCTGCACCGTCTGTGCTTCTGCCGGCCGAGGCTGTGGAGCCAGAACCGCGCCCAGTAAGTCGCCAGGAGGCCTTCTTCGCGAGCCTCAAACCGGCACAGCTCAGTTTTGCTCTTGGGCTCGTGCAGTTCCGCAATGGCGGTTATGGGGAGGCCTCTGAGTCATTTTACAACGCGTCTATCGAGGATCCCGAGTCCAAGCTCGTGAAGGTCTTCCTCGGAGTGAGCCTCTTCGCGGTGGGTGAGTATCAGTTTGCCGCGGAGTACCTGCGGCTTGGACTTGAGGAGTGGCCGACTTTCCCGACGTATCGATGGAGTGTTCAGGGTCTCTACGGCAGCTCCTCCGATCTGGGCTCCCAGCTTGCGCTCCTTGAGGAAGAAACCCGGCGAAATCCGGGCGATGTCGACGCGGCCTTGGTGTTGGCCTTCCTCGGAATGTCAGGAGCTCCGGCCCCGTCCATTGCGGTGGGCGAGTCCGTGGACAGGGTTCGCCTGCTCTCGGAAGATCCAGTCGACCAGATTTTGGTCGATCGCTACGTCGCCGAGATCGAGGCGCGTAGTGGCCTGTTCCCTGCGGCCACGGAATCCAACAACGACCTCGCCATGGCCGCCTCCGTCGAGGATCCCACCATGACGGTCTTCCTCCAAAGCCTTGAGCTGGGATACGTTCCCGCGCTGCCAATTCGATAGCTGTGCGAGTGGAAGCTCAAGCGCATCGGTCGTCCTGTTTCCTTCGGACCGATTCTGTGGTAAGACCATGCGCTCTGCGCAGAGAGACGCCTGCGCCGAAGGAGCTGGAGGGATGGAGATCGGTCCGAATGAAGGCCCCAGAGTGAAGAGCCGGCAGGCGTGGAAACGCTACGTGGTCTTCGCTTTCCTCTGCGTGGGGGCGCTGGGAGGCGCCTGGTTTTTTCTGTCCCCCCGTTCCATACCTTCGGGCTCCATGCTAGTCCTGGACCTGACAGCGCCGACGGAAGAGCGTAGCGGGGAAGGGCTCTCGCAATTGCTTGCGGGCGCCGAGATAGACGTCGTCGATCTGTGGCGATGTCTTCGCTCAGCAGCGAGCGACCCCAGGGTCGAAGGACTTCTCCTCCGTATTTACCCCGGAGCCGTGCAGTTGGGTCTAGTCGATGAGCTGCGTGGACTTGTCACTCAGTTTCGATCGAGCGGGAAAGTCACCATCGCCCAACTGAATGCGCCAGACACCCCTGGCTATTTTCTTGCGACCGCGGCCGAGGAGGTCCTGCTCGACAGGAGCACCACGCTCGACACCGTGGGTGTGAGAATGAACGCCTACTTCCTCAAGGATGCTCTTGGCGCCATGGGAGTTGAAGCTGACCTTGTGCGCGTCGGCAGCTTCAAGGGAGCCTTCGAGGAGCTATCGCGGTCGGTGCCGAGTCCGGAGTTTGAGGTTTCCATGAATGCCCTGGTCGACTCCCTCTTCGAGTCGATCCTGGAGCCTATTGCTTCCGCGCGAAGGATCAACGTCAATGCAGTGCGAGCGGCCTTTGATCGATCGCCCCTCGGGCCCGATGAGGCTCAGGCAGAAAAACTCATCGATGGGGTGATCTCTACCCATGAAGTGCGGCGGCGGATCGAGGAGAAGGCAGGGAAGCCGCTTCACTGGATCAGTGTCGCGGAGTATCGGTCGACCCTGAGTGCCGGACCCGGGGCCAGGCGCCTCGCCCTCGTGCACGTACTGGGCACATTGATCGAGGGCGAGTCGCGGGAATTGCCCTGGATCGGCTTCTCCACCGGCGCCGACACGGTCGTTCGATCGCTCAATGCGGCTCTGGAGGATCCAGGGATCGTCGGAATATTGCTCAGAATTGACAGCCCGGGAGGCGTGGTGTCCGCCGCCGAAAAGGTGCAACTTGCGGTGGAATCTGCGCGCAAGTTGAAGCCGGTCGTGGCCAGCTGTGGCCGGGTCGCGGCCTCGGGAGGCTACTATGCAGCCTGCAGCGCAGAACGGATCCTGGCGCATCCAACGACGTTGACGGGCTCAATTGGCATTTTTGGAGGCAAGATCGTTCTCGGTGATCTGCTTGCACGCCTCAAGGTCGAGGCTCGCACCTACTCGCGCGGCGAACATGCCACGATGAACGACTTTACCCGCAAGTACACTGCGGAGGAGCGGCTGGCGCTGAAGTCCATGCTGGAGAACTCCTATCGCAAGTTTGTCAGCAAGGTGGCCCTGGGTCGCAAGAAGAGCTTTGAGGCGATCGACGCCGTTGCGCAGGGCCGAGTCTGGACAGGCCGCGCAGCTCTGGCCGCTGGGCTTGTCGATCGGCTGGGAGGGTTTTTCGAGGCCGTCGATGCTCTCGTGGAGTTTGCTAACCTGGATCTTGGGGAGGCCATCGAGTTGGAGTTGTTTCCCGCGCAAAAAACGATTTGGGAAGCTCTTTCTGGACTCAAGAGGCCTGCCACGGGCGTCGGGCAAAGCTTGGAGGTTCAAAGTTTCGAGTTTTTGCAGAACCTGAGTTCGTTCCAGCAGGCTGGTCTTCTGGACGGTATCTCGGCGCTGTCCTGGATGCCATTTTCACTTGAGACAAGATAGGCGATGATCAGGGTCTTGAGTTTCTCAGTTGCGCTTTCCTTGACTGCCCACTGGCTCGTTGGTTGCTCCGGCCCCCAGCTATTCGTGGACGCCGCTCGTGAGGGCGATCTCGAGTTCATAAGCTACTCGGGAGACCATCTTTGGTATTTGATCGATACGCTTGGATCGGGTCTTGCGGCAGGGGACTATGACGGCGATGGAGATCCTGATCTCTTTCTCTGCACGGGGCACGCCATCCTTGACAGCTACCAGGAAGAGGCGAACGAGTACACGAACGCGTTGTGGCGGAACGACGGCAACGGGCGATTCACCGACGTCACCGACGTCGCGGGGCTGAAGGCTTCGGGCTGGTCGAATGGCGCTGTTTTTGCCGACTACGACGGAGATGGCGACCTGGACATCTTCGTTGCTCGCCACGGCCCAAACTGGCTCTACCGCAATGAGGGAAACGGTGCATTTACGGAGGTTGGGAAAGCGGCCGGGGTTGACCATCCGGGTTGGGGTGCCGGAGCGTGCTTTGCTGACTTTGACGGGGATCAGGACCTCGACCTGTACGTCACCAACTACGCACACTTTGACATCGCAGAGCAGAAGGGCACCGTCGACTGGTTTGACAAGGGAGTGAAACAATTCCCTCAATACTTTGAGCCCGAGGACAACGTCCTTTACCGAAATAACGGTGACGGGACGTTCACGGACGTCACGGTGGAGGCGGGTGCTCAAGGGACGGGGCGTTCACTCGCCTGTATTGCGGGGGATTTCGACGACGACGGGGACCTCGACATCTTCGTCGCCAATGACGTTGGCTTCAACAACCTGCTCAAGAATGAGGGCGGCAAGTTTACGGACGTCGCCTTCGAGGCCGGGGTTGCTGGCAATGCCAACGGGGAGTTCGAAGCTTCCATGGGGGCGGCGGCCGGTGACTACGACGGAGATGGTGACATCGATCTGATCGTCACGAACTACGCCGGTGAGCAAAATACACTCTATCGTAACGAAGGCGGTGGCATCTTCACCGATGGCACTGCTTCGGCCGGTTTGCGGAATCAGCGCATCTTTGATTGCGTCGGTTGGGGGGTTGGGTTGTACGACTTGGACCTTGATGGGCACTTGGATCTTCTTGTCGTCAATGGACACGTGCTTTCAAATTGGGTGCTCTGGTACATGCGTAACTTTTTCACCAGTGGGAAGGAGGACATCCCCCAGATGGGTCCCCAGGCCTTCAACCTGGGAAGCGAGCAGCCCAAGTTGCTCTTTCTTGGGAATGGTGACGGAAACTTCGAGGACATCACTGACAGGGCCGGCAGCATGATCCACGGTGAGCGTCAGGGAAGGGGGGCCGCGTTTGCTGACTTCGACGGCGATGGGCGCATCGACGTTGCCGTCTCCAACAAGAATGCTCCGGCGCAATTGCTTCTGAACCGTATGCCCACAAGAGGGAATTGGACCATCCTCAAACTTCGTGCCCCGCCGCCCAACGTTTTTGCCGTCGGAGCGCGAGTCGTGATCTCGGCCGGGGGACGGACCTTTACGCGAGAGATTTATGCAGGTACAAGCTACCTCTCCGGAGATGACTTCGACGTCCACTGCGGCCTGGGTGGCGCTCAGGCCATCGGGAGTGTGACGGTGCATTGGCCTGGAGGACTTGTCGAGACATTTCGAGATTTCCTGATCAACAGGCAGTACCTCCTGCGGAGGGGCCAGTCGGCCCAGCTGTTGCCGTCGGCAAGGTCGTGACCGCTCAGGACTCTACAGGCGAACCCTGTTGGATAAACTCTCGTTATCCAGAAGTCGGTACCGCTTCAGTCTGCGATAAAGAACCGTGCGTGAGATCCCGAGGAGTCGCGCAGCCTCGGAGCGATTTCCTCCCGAGCGGCGCAAGGCTTCGACGAGCATTGGCGCGATCGTGTTGCGCTCGAGCTCCTGGAGGCTGCGAGGGGTAAGGGCCCATCCACCCCTGGAACGAACATTTCCACGGCTGATTCTTCGGGAGAGTTGCTCTACATCCACCACGGCACGTTCCGAGCAGGCATGCCGCCAGACTTCGTTCTGCAGCTCCCGGACGTTGCCTGGCCAGGGGTGGCTCGCGAGCATTTCCAGCGCGGCCTCTGTGAACGTGACGGGGTCCCTGCCCGTATCCTCGGCAAAGAGACGTGCGAAGTGCAGGAGGAGGAGTGGGACGTCCTCGGGTCTCTCCCGCAGTGGGGGCATGTGGATCGTCGTGACCTCAAGACGATAGAAAAGATCCTCGCGAAACTGGCCTCTGGCAACCATCTCCTCCAGCACTCGGTTTGTGGCAGAGACCAGGCGAAAGTCGACAGTAACCGTTTTCTGGCCTCCAAGGCGGCGCACTTCCCGCTCCTGGAGAACGCGCAGAAGTTTTCGCTGGAGAGCGATTTCCATCTCGCCCACCTCGTCGAGGAAGACCGTGCCGCCGCCAGCTCTCTCGAAAATCCCTGCCCGCGCCTGATCCGCCCCGGTAAAAGCGCCTCTCTCGTGGCCGAAGAATTCGGATTCGACCAGGTTCTCGGGCAGAGCTCCGCAGTTTTCGCAGAGGAAGGGTCGTCCGGCTCGGCGGCTGACACGGTGAATGGCGCGAGCCACGAGCTCTTTTCCCGTGCCGCTCTCTCCTTCGATCAGGACGGGAATGTCGGACTTGGCTGCCAGCAGGACGCTCTGAAGAATCCCGGCCATGATGCTGCTCCGGGTCACGATCTCCGGGAATGCGCCAAGAGCCTGACTGGTTGCCATGATGGGCGGATCCCCCCCGAGTGGGAACTCAAGCAAGAGGCCTCTCGCACCTGCTGGCTTCGCTGAGGGTCGAGGCGGGCAGGGTCCAGCTTCGGCTTTGTCGGGTGGCTCTGTGTTTCCAGGCTTGAGGCTTTCGATGGCGGACGCCAACGCGATCAACCCGGCCAGGTGGTTCGAGTCGGCCGTTTCCGTCAAGGTCGTTGGCGAGGGGCAAGGACCACAGCCTTCAAGCAAGACGCCGCATTCGTGGCCGGGCGGCCAGTCTACCTTGATGCCTGCGCGCCAGGATTCGTGTGGATGATCGAGAATGAACCATTCTGAAGATGGCTGAGATGCAAGCCCGGCGAAATCCAGCAAGTCACAATTGAAGTTGTCCTGAAGACGGCACACCGCTCCGTCTTCGACTTGAGCCACTGGCTGAGGTTCATTGGACCGCAGCCTGTAAAGCAGAACTCGCCGGGCCCCCGTCGCCATTGCGAGCGCCCTGCCAAGCTCCTCGGGAGCTCTCAGGCTGGGCTTGTCAATGGCACGCAGGAGCGACTCTTCGAACGGACGACTGTGAGATGCAGTGGGCTCCTTCGTCGCAGGGGGCATGGAGAAAGCTCGGGCTCCACGAAAGTGTCATGACGTTTGCAAGAAAAGTAACAACTTGACCAGGATGCCGCCTGGGTCCACGGGCACGAGTGTACCTGGAACTTGCGCATTATATATTATATTTCCACAAATCAAGACGAATCTTCGAGGTGTGATAGGAACGTATTGGCTCCTCCGCCGGGCAGATTTGCTGATCATTTTCATTGTGAGCGCGGCCCTGGCCAGAGAGGGACGAGCACGTGGCCCTGCCCGCCCTGGCGCCTGTGTGATAGCATTCCCGGCTTCAAACACTTTGGAACCAGCTGATCCCTTATGAGCGACCCACCCATCCCTTCGCCTCCAGCCTCCCGAGATGCTCTTCGCTACAACTCTGCCCTCGCGCAAGCTATTGAGCGGAAGTGGCAGGATCGTTGGGAGCGAGAACAAACCTTTCACGCGCCCAGCCCCGGCGAGCGTGGCTTTGATCCCAGGAAGAGCAAGAAGGTAATTCTTGACATGTTTCCGTACCCCTCGGGAGTGGGTCTTCATGTTGGGCATCCTCTGGGGTATATCGCGACGGATGTCTATGCCCGATTTCTTCGAATGGCGGGCCACAACGTGCTTCACCCCATGGGGTACGATGCCTTTGGCCTCCCCGCCGAGCAGTTCGCCGTGCAGACAGGTCAGCACCCGCGAATCACGACCGAGCGCAACATCGCGACAATGCGTGTACAGATGCGTCGTCTCGGTCTCGGCCACGACCCCAGTCGCACCCTGGCCACCACCGACGTTGGGTTCTACAAGTGGACCCAGTGGATCTTTCTTCAGATCTTCAATTCCTGGTATGACGCGCAAACCGATCGAGCCCGCCCGATCCAGGATCTCATTGCGGACTTCGAATCTGGGCGCCGTGCGCCCCGGTACGGCGAGAGCCGTGCAGGAGCGCTCGAGAGAGACGTTGCCGGTCGAGCGTGGAAGGAATTGAGTGCTCTGGAGCAGCGAATGGTTATTGATAGCCACCGCCTTGCTTATCTCGCGGAGGTGCCTGTCAACTGGTGCCCCGCTCTTGGAACGGTCCTCGCCAATGAGGAGGTGACCGCGGACGGACACAGCGAACGTGGAAACCATCCCGTTTTCAAGCGTCCGCTCAAGCAGTGGATGATGCGGATCACTGCTTATTGCGACCGCCTGCTGCGCGACCTTGAGCCACTTGACTGGCCCGAGCCCATCAAACTGCTCCAGCGGAACTGGATCGGGCGCAGCGAAGGCGCCGAGGTCGATTTTGTCGCCGAGAAGGGGGCTCTTCACCTGCCATCGTGGTTTGAGGCGCGCAAGCGGGCCGGCTGGCAGGCCGTGAAGCCCTCGGAGAGCCACGTGCTGCGCGTGTTCACCACTCGCCCTGACACACTCCATGGAGCCACGTACATGGTTCTTGCGCCGGAGCATTTGCTAGTCGATGCGCTCGTCGCTGACGAATGGCCCAGGGGGTACTCGGGGTCGCGGGGCATGTTCCCAGGCCAGCCGGCCTCCTCGTCGCCTCGAGACCTCGTGTCGGCCTATCGACGCTACGTGGGTGGGAAGTCGGACGTCGAACGCCAGGTGGAGGTGAAGGAGAAGACGGGTGTTTTCATCGGCGCTTTTGCGATCAATCCCGTTAACAGAGAAAGAATACCAATTTTCATCGCCGACTATGTCCTCATGGGATACGGCACCGGAGCCATCATGGCGGTGCCTGCCCACGATGAGCGAGACTTCGCCTTTGCCAGGCAACTCTCACTGCCAATTCGCACCGTCGTGAGGCCCATGGCTGGACTTGCCCCGGCGAGCGGTGCCCAGCTCGAGGCTGCGTTTAGTGGAGATGGAGTCGCGGTCAACTCGAGCTTGATTGACGGGCTTCCGACTGTGCGAGCGATACGGAAGATTACCGAGTGGCTCGAGGCCGAGGGTCTGGGCAGGGGGGCCGTGAACTTCCGATTGCGAGACTGGCTTTTTAGCCGGCAGCGTTACTGGGGTGAACCATTTCCGATTGTGTACGACGAGACAGGCCTGCCCATCGCAGTTGACGAATCGTCGCTGCCTGTTGAGCTTCCCGAGATGACGGATTATGCGCCCGAAACAAGCGATGATCCCAGCACGCCGCCGCGCCCGCCTCTGGCGCGGGCGAAGGACTGGGCTTCGTTCACGAGCGGAGGGAAAAAGTACACTCGTGAGCTCAACACCATGCCGAATTGGGCCGGCTCGTGCTGGTACTATCTACGCTACCTGGATCCACAGAACTCGACCCGGTTTGTGGATCGCGACGTCGAGCGATACTGGAGCATGGCTCCGGGCGACGACCCGCGATCCCCAGACGGCGCAAATGGCCGTCTGGGCGCCGTGGACCTCTATGTCGGCGGCGTGGAGCATGCCGTGCTACACCTTCTCTATGCCCGTTTTTGGCACAAGGTCCTCTTCGATCTGAATTACGTGTCAACCCCCGAGCCGTTTCAGCGGCTTTTCAACCAGGGGTATGTTCAGGCCGCCGCTTTCAAGGATGCTCGTGGCGTTTACGTCGAGGCGAGCGACGTGGAGGAAAAGGATGGCCGTTTTCTTCACCAGGGAAAGCCCGTGACTCGGGAGTTTGGCAAGATGGGAAAGAGCCTCAAGAACGCCGTTTCGCCGGACGAGATTTGCGTCGAGTATGGGGCCGATACGCTCCGGCTCTATGAAATGTACATGGGGCCGCTCGAGGCCTCGAAGCCATGGAACACGCGCGATATCGTGGGTGTTTTTCGCTTCCTTCAGCGGTTCTGGCGCAATCTGGTGGACGAGGAATCGGGAGCGCTGAGGGTCTCTGCGGTTCCCGCTTCCGATGATCTGCGACGACACCTTCACAGGACCATTCAACGCGTTCGGGACGACATGGCATCGCTCCACTTCAACACTGCGATAGCCCACTTGATTGAGCTGAACAACACGATTACAGGCACTGCTCGTGTTCCGAGCGAGGTCGCCGTGGCAATGGTGAAGATGCTGGCGCCTCTCTCCCCGCATGTGGCGGAGGAACTCTGGGAAAAGCTCGGAAACAAGTCCGTGATCACCTACGAGCCGTTTCCGGAGGCCGACCCAGCGCTTCTTCTGGAGGAGTCTGTTGAGGTGCCCGTCATGATTCAGAAGAAAGTCCGCGCAAGGATTGACGTGCCAGCAGGTACGAGCGCGGAGGCGCTCGAGAGGGCTGCGCTCGCGGATCCGAGCGTGAAGGAGGCCGTGGTCGGCAAGAAGATCCTCAAGGTGATTACTGTGCCTGGTCGCATGGTAAATATCGTGCTGGAGTGAGGGGATACCATGGCGTTCGGGAAGAACTGGGAATGGAGAGGGTTCGGAGCGATTCCGCCCGAGTTGCGAGAGAGGCTTGAGTTGCTGCCCTCCAGGTACCCGTCGAGGCAGGATCTCACCGACGAATACCTCTGGGTGCAGGGAAGCCCTGTGAATATCAAACTTCGTTTTTCGGACCTCAAGTTCAAGCGGCTCATCGAGCGAGACTGCGGCCTTGAGCGCTGGCTGGAAGATCCGGCGGAGAATTACTCGTTTCCAATAGGAAGGGAAGTCCTCTTACAGCTTGCGACCGACCTTGGCGTGAGCATCCCGGTCATGCCGCATGGCGCTGTCGATCGGTCCGCACTGCTGGCTCTACTGGAAAAGTCGACACCCGCGGTGCGGCTCGTGGCTGTGACCAAGAGTCGTTGGCAACGCAAGTGGACAGAGGGTGGGTCCGCGGGGGAGGGTGTGACGGTGGAGGTAGCTCAAATCCTTTCTCCGGAGATCACCTGGTCCGTGGGGGTCGAGAGCCCGGAATCTGACCTTGTGAGAAAAGCAGTGGAAGCACTGGGCCTGGAAGGTGTGCTGCGTAGGCTGAACTATCTCGAGGCGCTCGGAGTGTGGGTCAAGGGTCACCGCGTCTCTGCCGAGAAGACTTCCCAGGGTCCCGGTCTTCGCCGGTCGCCTTGACTCGACTCGTCCTGGGTCCTCCTGAAAGAGTGTAAGCTCTCCTCGGAGTATCAGAAGGGGCCTGTCCCAAGATCCTTGACGAAGCGGACGCCGACGTCGCCGTAGCCGGCCGTTTTCTTGCGGCGGAGCGGGTGTGTTGGAGGCACGCCATTGCGGCCACCGCCACGGCAAGTGCCGTAGCCCTGGCGAGAAAGCTGATCCTCACTCGATTCAACGACCCATTCGAAGAGCCCAGGGATGAATGTGATCCTCTCCGCGTAGGGAGCCGCCCAACTCGAACTCTTGTCCGCTGCGAGCCTTGCCAATCGGTCCCACTCCTCTTCCGTGGGGAGGCGTTTTCCCTGGGAGGCCGCCAGAAGGTGCGCATCGCTGAATTCGATCCCTGTCACTGCGGTGAGACGGGCCCATTCGGCCGCTTCACCGCGGCACTCTGGCCTTGCATCGGCCAGAAATGCAGTCGATTTTTGATGGTCGGTTCCATACGCCGCCAGGCGCCCGGGGCGTGGGAGGTCTTCCTCCCCCGGGAGGAGTCTCTTCCCCCCGGCCGGAACCAGCACCATGCCCTCGTCGCGCAAGAGCCCTTCGAGGACCCTTGCGCGAAGTGCGCGCACTTCCTCCGTGGCGCTCACCTGTACATCCACCTGAAAGAGCAACTCCACGGCCCGGATCCAGTTCCTGGCGTCCGCGTAGGTTCGAGCCTTCACGAGGAGCGAGGCCACACGTTCCAGGATTTGATCCAACCGCTGGAGAGCTTTCTCACGGGACTCCTTCACCCGGGTCTCAAAGGGAGAGTCTCGGTAGACCGTCTCGAGTTGCTGCCAGCGCTTTTCGGCCTCGGGACGGCTTTCAGTGGGCTCTCGGTCCACTGACAAAGCTCCCTCAACTTGTCGGCCACGATCTGTGCCACTGCCTGGTCGGCTCGAGCCGGGTCAGAAAATGCTCTGAGTTCCCTGTACCAGCCGATGCTTGCGAAGATCAGGATCACGACGACCAGGACCAGGGCCGCAGGTGCAGCCATGTGAGGTCTCAAGCGTTTGAGCCCCAGAAGAATCGCCCTGTGGGCGCCGCGACCTGAAAATATTCTGCGGTCCCGAGATTCTCTTCCGGCAGTCTCGAGCCATCGCAGCGCTTCGGCGGCGGATTCGGGCCGCTCGGACGGATCCTCGGCGGTGAGGGTTGCCGCCAAGCCGCGGAGAAGCTTCCACTCTCTGGGCGCACCCTGTGAGTTCACCGACGCTGGTTCGGACTTCGGGAGCATGTCCTTGAGCATCTGCCCCACAGCGAAAATGTCGGAACTGAAACTCGAGGCTGCGCCGAGTGCCACCTCTGGCGCAAGAGAGCTTACCCTGTCGAACAGACGGAGCACACGCTCCCCCGGTGGGAGCCCTTCGAGAAGCAGTTGCAACCCGGGATCGACAAGAGCTACTCCATTTTCAGCAAGGAGAACGTTCTCTGGCCGCAAGTTGCCGTGAACCAATTGGGCGGAATGGAACTCATGAAGCGCTTGCAGCATGGACTCCAGCATTGTCTGGACACCAGCCGGTGAAGCGAGGCTAGCATCGCCGGCAACGATTCTTGCTCGAAGGCTGTCGGGCTTCTGTCCCAGGAATGGGCGCAATAGGTAGCTCGTCAGTCCCTCGCGGAAAAGTCGAACTGGTTTTGCCGTTACGGCTCCAGGCAGGTCCTGGACCTTCCGCATGTAGTCCACCCAGGCCCTGACTCTCTCCTTGTCCTTCGTGAGGGTCTGATCGAAGACCTTGATGACGGACGCTCCCGGTTTTTCCTCCACGAGATAAAGTCTCCCGAAGGGGCTCACGCCGAGCAACTCCCGTGGACGGAACTTTGTGATTTCACGCCTGGATTCGAGTTCCTCCTTCGCCAGCTCGATGAACTGACGCGTCGAGAGGTCAATTCGGGGGACGATGCCACTACCGCGTTGGTCAGCTTCGTTTCCTGAAGCCGTCAAGGCGTGGACAGGCTGGGTGCCTCCTGGGGGCTCGGAAGCATTCGTGGGGGGAGGGTCAGGAGTGCGGCGATGGATCGAAAGCGTACTACTGGAGGCCCGGGAGTCGGGAGCCTTCACGTCGCTCTTGGCTGCACGGGTGAGGTCCTCTTCCGGGATCCTTTCGTAGGAGTATGTAATGCGCGCCTGGCAATTCTTGCAGTGGATTCCTCCCGAGAGGTCGGTCATCGAAAGAGGCGTCTGTTTCTTGCAGTCCTTGCAGCGGATCCAGTACTTCGACGCCTCTTCCCATACTTTCGTGACCACTTCACGCGTGGAGAGCTCTCGCTCCAACAGTATCGAGCTCAAGTTCCGCTGAATGCCCGCTTGCCCCAACTCCTCCTGAATGACTCTTGCACGCGCGAGTTCGCCAGGGGCGATGGCTTTGTTCCTCAGGGATAACTCGTAGAAGACGCAGTCCTTTGTCGTTGGCACTTGATGTTTTGTCTCAGCGGACTTGGTTGGCGGGCAGTATTGCCGCAGCAATCCTCCGCATTGAAACTACAACGTGGTCTGGGCAGTGACCATGAGACGATCCGAAAACCCCGAGCCGGGACATGTTGGCGGAACTACGGCCAGGGGGGGTTGCTGCGGAGGGGAGTGCGCATCCTATCTTCATCGGAAGGAGTCGGTCTTTCGCCATGGCCCCCAGGAAGTGTATTACCGGCAGAATAGGTGACGCCTCGTTTCAGGAGGTCCTCTCCCTCATTCAATGGGGTACCGAAGAGGCTATATTTTCCGTCCACCGCGGAGATGCCGAGAAGATCATTCACTTTGCCCCGGGGCGGGCCCTTGTCCTGGAGTTGCCATCTCCAGACCGTGGGCCAGCGAGGGATGCCTTGACAGGAAGCACGCTGTCGGAGGCTCTACTCGAGGCGGCCGCGTGGCAAGGCGCTCTCTTTGAATACCTTGAAGGTCCCGCGCCGGGCACGTTTGCAGAGGCCAAGGGGGTTATCACCATCGACGAGGCAGCTCGCGAGCGGGTCGCCGGGCATACGGAGTCCGTGGCCCGTGGCTCGGTGCCCACGTTGCTTCCAGGTTCGGATAGCGATCCGCTCCGCAGGATTGACGCCTTCGTCCCGCTCTTGCCGACAGCGCAGGCAAAAGGCCTCTTTCTCCGCGAACTGGCGGATTGCTACAAGGCCATCGGCTGCACAAGGCGGGCCGTCCTGTGTCTCCGGCAACTTGCCGCCCACCAGGTGGAGTGGGGTGCTCTCTTGAATGCCATCAAGACGCTCGAAGACGCGATCCGCATCTGTCCGAGTGACTTTCCTGCCGCCAGCGAACTGGTCCTGCTTGCGCAGCGCGTCAAGGATCCACGACTGGCGGAAAACACTGCAAAGTCAGTATGCACGGAGCTCCACAAACACGGGTTGGGAGACGAGGCCGCCCGGCTCTGTCGACTCCTGCTCGAGAGTCCATCAGACCCCTTTCTCAAGTCCATTGTGGGCGAACTGCGGCTCGACCGAGGCGACGTCAAGGGAGGCGTGAGGGAGCTCTGGTTCGCGGCCCAAGCCCATGAGGAGAGCAAGTCTCTCCTGGCCTCCGAGCGGGTCCTGAGGCGCATTCTGGCGGTGGACCCGACGCATGCCGGGGCTCGCAAGAAGTTACGCAGCCTTCGGAACCGACGTGTCCTGGTATCGCAGCTGAGACGCTGGGCGACACTGCTCACCGCGCTCGTGATCATCGGGGGCTGGTATTCCTGGGATTTCAGGTCCGTCTCCGCGTCTGCGGCCCTGCGCCAATCGGGGGAGTCCATGGAGCCCCGAGAGGCAATCCAGCTTGTGAGAGACGCCGCCTTCCAGTATCCCGTCACTCTCCACGTAGAACGCATGGCGAGCCTGGAACGGGCTCTGGTCGCAAAATCCTTTGAGGATGACCGGCAGCAACTCTCGCAGGCGCTCGCAAAGCTGGAGGACGGCCGACTTACTGAGGCCAGGGCGATCCTTGAGAAAGTCAACAAGAGTTCCCTATTCCAATTGATTCGTGACCGCTCCCACTCTGGCATGGACGAGATTCAGCATCGCCGCAAGACGGTGGAAACTCGAATCGGAGAGGCTTCAGAGCACCTGAAGGAGCACCGATACGACCGGGCATTCGAAGTTTACCGAGAGCTCCTGTCTGTCGGTGTGGATCCCGAGATCGTCTCGAGCTTACTGGTCCCGATTCGAGTCGAGACTTTTCCTCAGGGAGGACGGCTGCGCGTCGCTGATCGGGAGGTTGGCGCAACTCCGAATTGGGTGCTCATGCCTGCCGAGCGTGAGTGCAAGCTTGAGATCTTCATGCCGGGGTTTACCAGGACGGAGATCCTGGGACCAGTCTGGGATTCTGTGGAGCGAAAGGATCCAGTGCTGCGGGTCCCGCTTCTCCCCGAGAAGCTCGTGGAGGTTCCTACGGCTGGAGGGGTCTTTGCCTCCGGCATGATGCACAACCTGTCCGTTGTTGTGGTGCTTGGGGCCGACGGCGTCCTTCGGGCCCTGTCGGCAGCGAAGCCTGTGCGTTGGGAGCTGGTATTGGATTTGAATTGGGCCAGCTACAGCGCCCCGTGCATGGTTTCAAAAACCATCGTGCTCGGGTCGACTCAGGGAAGGGCCTTCGGGTATTCCGCGCTGCTTGGAAATCTTCAGTGGGAATGTGCACTTGGGAAAAAAGGGGGCCTGGTGACCGTCGGGCCGAGTCTTGGCGGACAGGTGTTGGCCACCGGATCTGAGGGGGCGATGCTGATCAATGCCGAGACGGGCCGAGTTACCCGGCAGCTCGACGTGCCCCTCGCGCGACGCTTTGCATTCCAGAGTATTGCAGGTGAGACCGCCGTCTTCCTGTTGGATGGTGGAGACTGGATCGGGGTAGACGTGCGGACGGGGAGACGAGTCTTCGAGCAGCGGAGACAGTTTCCGAGCGTTGAGTGGATCACCACGGCTGGCAACCACGTCGTCGTCGGTGGGCGTGATGGAAATGTCATGGTGATGTCGATGGATTCGCGAGTGGAACGTTGGCGAAAGTCGTTTGCGGAGCGATCCCTGGGCGCTTTCGCAATCGATTCAAAGCTTGTCGTCATTGGAACGAGCGCGGGATTGCTTTTTGGGTTCCATCTGCAAACAGGCGATGTGGCGTGGCAGGCAGACCTTCGTGCTCCAATTACCGAGCTGACTGTTTGCCCGACGGGTGAATCGAGGACTCTTGTCGCGCACACCGATCGTCGGGGCGAACGGGTTTTTGTTTGTGTCAGCACGTGGGATGGCCGAGCTCTCTGGGAGGCGCCGTTGGGTCCCACAGGGGCTTCATGGGCTGCCATCAACAAGGGGTGTGTCGGCCTCAGCACGGCAGCGGGCGGTGTGTTGCTCCTGAGGTCGCCGGGACGATGATGGGCCTACCGCGGCACGATTCGGAGTGACCTTCCGGGTAATCAGAACGCTGCGAAGGCTGCGTTGACGAACGTGCTTACGGGCGCCTGTTCCCGGAGATCCTCAATCGTCTCGCGGCCGAGGACCAGGATGCGGACCAGCTCATCCCAGGCCTTGGGGTTGTTTACGATCTGGCCGAGCGTCCCCTGGCCCGTGTTGACCTTGTGAACCACGTCGTGGAAGTCTGCAATGATGGCAGAGAGCTGGTTGGCAAGCTCCTTGTCGTTGATGAGGCGCGAGGCGATGCCACCGCCCTCTTTCACCTCGGTAATGATCTCGTTCAGTCTTTCCACGGTGGAGCGCAGGCTCTCCTTGGCCTTCTCGTCGCGTAGAAGGTAGGAAACGATCCCCTTGTCGTTCGTCACGTCCTCACGAAGCTTGGCAATTGTTTCGCTGGCATCCGAAATGAGCTTCTCGGCCTTGTCTCCCATGCCCTTGTCCCGGATCAGGCGCCCGAGCAAGCCTTCTCCGACGTTCGCCGAGCGGAAAGTTTCCTTGAACTCGTTGACCGCGCTGTTCATGTTCTCAAGGAGTTGCGTCACCTTGCCGTTCTCCTGAACGAGCTGAGCGAGCTGCTTGAAGAGGTCGCCGGTGGCTTCTCCCACGAAGGCCGAGGTCGGGGCCTGGGGCTTGTCGTTCGGTGGGGCCGGCTGGATCTCCAGATAGCGGCCGCCGAGAGGCCCTGCGCTGTAGACCTTGAAGCTCGTTCCGCTGCCAATCCGCCCGAGAATTTCCCTTGGGACACTGCACTCAACCACGATGGGCGTGGCCGGGGCTGTGTCCGGATCGTAGGAGATTCGGTCGACCTGTCCGACGCGAAGTCCATGAATTACCACGTCGTCTCCTTGCTCGAGCTGGTCGACAGAAGCAAAGCGTACGCTCAGGGCTTCCGCCTTGTTGAGAAATGGAATCGAGCTGATCTTGAGCGTCGCGACCCCCAGGATGCCGAGGCTCCCAAGGAACACAAGTCCCACGATCAGGTTTCTGGCGGCGTTGACCATTCGAATCCTCCTTTGATTTCTCAGTGCTTGTTCTGGGCCAGGAGTCCATCCGTGATCGGGCCATGCGGGGAGCCCGTGATGAACTGCTGGACCACCGGATGGTTTGTACTCTTGATCTCCTCGGGTGTCCCGGAGGCAATGATTCGGCCCTCGTAGAGCATGGCGATTCGATGACCGACTCTGTAAGCGCTATCCATGTCGTGAGTGACGACGACTTGTGAGGCCTTGAGGGTCTTGCCTGTGTTGGCGATGACCTCGTCGATGGTGCGGGCGATCACGGGGTCCAGGCCGCTGGTCGGCTCGTCGTAAAGAATGATTCTTGGGCCGAGCACAATCGCCCTGGCGAGTGCTGCGCGTTTCTTCATGCCGCCCGAAATTTGCCCCGGATACTTGCCGGCCGCTGCTTCCATCTCAACGAGCTTCAGTTTTTCGGCCACGAGTTGACGCCTCTCGGAGGCGCTCAGGTCGGCCCGGTGTTCGAGGAGGGGCAGCTCCACGTTTTCCTCAATCGTCATCCAATTCAGAAGTGCCGAAGACTGAAAAAGGTAGCCCATGCGGAGGCGAGCCTGATCGCGCTCCTTGCGGGACAGCTTGGCCATGTCCCGGCCGAACACAAGGACCTGACCTCGGTCCGGTGCCTCAAGTCCGACGACGTGCTTGATCGTCACGCTCTTGCCCGAGCCGCTCCTGCCGATGACGACGAGAGTCTCGCTCTCGAAGAGCTTGAGATCGACTCCACGGAGCACTTTTTGCGTCCCAAACGCCTTCTCAACGCCGAGCAGCTCGACGAGGGGTTCCAGGGTCTGCTGGCTTGCGGGCGTTTCGCTCACCACTCAATCCGGAAGAAAATGAAGGTCACGTAGTAGCCCAGGATAATGATCAGCAGGTACGAGATGACGACGGCCCGTCTCGTGGCGAGGCCCACACCAATGGCTCCGCCACTTGTGCGCAGACCCTGGGAACAACCCACGACCGCGATCACAATGCCAAAGATGAACGCCTTGAGGAGGCCTGTGTACATGTCCTTGTTGGTCAGAGCATTGAGTGCTTCCGTCTTGAATCTGAGATAGCTCACGCCGTACTGGCTCGAGCTGACGACTGCCGCCCCAAGAATTCCCACGAGGCTTGTGTAAACGGTGAGGACCGGCGTCATGATCGCCATCGCGATCAGTCGTGGCAGCACGAGGAACCTGGCGGGCTCAATGGCCATGATCTCGAGGGCGTCGATCTCCTCCGAAACCTTCATCGTGCCCAGTTCGGCCGCCATGGCGGATCCGACACTGGCCGCAAGTATGAGCGCTGTCATGAACGGGCCCATCTCGCGAGTCATGGAGATTGTGACGATCTGCCCGATCAGGGCCTCCTGGCCCAACTTCGCCAGGGTGATTCCTCCGTTCAAGGCCAGAATCATTCCTGTGAATACGCTCACGACCATGACCACGGGGATCGTCGTGATCCCACAGATAAACAACTGACGAAAAAGTGCTGCTCGGTAGTGCCATCGGATCAAAGTGCCAACGAGCAGGCTCGTCCTGGCAAGAAGCGCGAGACCGAAGCCTGCGCCCTCGGAGGCCCTCGAGATGAACTCGCCTGTCTGTGTGATCCAGCGAATCATGGGGCGATCATCTCCAGGGTGAGACCCAGGGAAGGTAGAAGAGTCTTAGCGACGCCGAGCCGCCACGTTTCCCCACCTCGAACAGACCGCCCAACACGCTGAAGAGCGCATCGCCTTGCGGGGGCTCGACGCGATACATCAAGACTCCGTAGAGGAACTCCCACCCGGAGATTTCGGGTTTCCACCGGTATCTGAAAATGTTGAACCACCTGGAGTAGAGCCGGTCGTAGTCGTCTCTGCGGAGCCAGAGAGGGGAAAAGAGATCAAACGAGGCGATTGCGCCGACGTGCCTGTTTCGAAGGAGAGGCCACAGGGTCCACTCGCTTTCGATCTCGAGCGTATCTTTGTCAATGTAATGGAAATGCCACAGGAGGGGAAGGAGCCAGAACCGGGTAGTCTCCTCGAGGCCGTCCGTGGTCCACTCATAGCGTTCGAAAGGCCAGAGGAAGAAGTGCCGATAAGTTCGGCGAATGACACCGCCGAGATCCGTACCGTGGCTGGTTCGTTTCACCCCAAAAAATGGCCACAGATCCGTCTGCCCGTCCGTGAATCGGTAGGGGATGAGGAACCCGAGGTAGGTCTTGCGGTCGTACTTCCGGTCGTAATGCGTCTGGAAAAACGGCCAGAGGTAGGTGTAGGTCTCCGTGCGCTGATTCGTCCTTGCGCCATAGAAGGGCAGCGAGAAGAAGACCTCCGTCGGATCGATGTGCGCCTGATCCTTGCGGCGGATGTAAAAGGGCCATAGCAAGAACCCCCTGTCGTGGCGAAGCTTTCCATCTTCGCCGATCGATCGATAACGTCCGTAGAAAGGCCAGAGGCGCGAGCCGGATTCTTCCCCCTGCCACGCATTGGTTCCCCAGACACGATTGTAGAATGGCCAAACAATATGAAGCGAGTGGCGTTCGCGGTCTCGGGCATGCCACCACAGCGGGAAGAGCCAGAAGGTGATCTCGTCCTGCGCGAGGAGGCCTTTGAGTTTGCCAGCAAGGGGAAAAAATGCGAAGTAGGAGCCCTCGTCGGGATCGGAGCCGCCGAAGAAAAAAGGGAGCAAGAACCAGTCACTGTCTTCCCCCGATTGTGGCTGCGGATAACTACGGTATTGAAATACTGGGAGTACCGAGTACCGGTGGCCATCGAGGCCCCAGTGGAAGTCCAGCAATGGGCTCAGGAACCTCACGTGATGGCCTGTGGCGCGGAAATGCGAGCCCGAGCCCGGTGTCAGCATGCGGGCTTGCGTCTTGGTCGTGGACGCGCTTTCGAGATCCTCGTAGCTTCCGAGTGGACGGAAGAAGTACTCGTGCCCGTGCTCGGAGCCGACACTGGAGGGAGTGTCGTAGACCTCGAAGACGGGTGGCACGCCCCAGGTGCCTTCAGGGGTACGGCAGCCGGAGAGAGCGAGAGTCAGCAGGGCAGCCAGGCAGGTGATTACCCGGCGTGCGGGAGTCGTCCCTGGCGACTTGTAGATCACTCCAGCGTGACCTTCGGGAAGAAGTTGGGAATGATGAAGCGCCAGACGGGGCTATTTTTCTGATTGCGTGGCAGGAGGTGACAGGGATTGATGCTCAATGTCTTGGTTGCGCCCTGGCCTCGGTCGTCGTCCGTGAGAAGCAAGCTCAGCCCAAAGGTGTAGCCGCCGGGAGGCGGTGTTCGCTCGAAGGTCGACTGAAAGGACGCCCACGGCAGGCCCACCTCATAAATCGCTCCCGAGTTGTCGTCTTTCTTCTTTACCGAAAAAAGTCCTGCAGGTTTTCGCTCCTCATCCTCGTCCTCTTCCTCGTCATCACCGTCTGGTGAGTCATCGTCCTTCTTGGGCTTGTCGAGTTTGTTGCGCTTGGGTACTGTGAGCGCGAGTGTCATGAGCTGGTCGTTTCCGTGCTGCCAGTACCCACCGTCGTTGGTCGGGTCGAGGCCAATGATCAGGCAGTCCCCTTTCCAGTTCTCGGCATCCCGGTCATAGGGGTAGATGTTGTCGTCGGAAACGTCCAGCGCGAAGTAGAAGAACTTCTCATCCCAGCCAGTGTAGAGTATGGCAGAGAGGTCCTCGTCTCCTTCCCAGTCGCGCAGCTGCTCCGGCACTGGAATCGTCCCGACGTACTTGGGGCCTGAAAGCGTGACTCGTGTCGAGACGTCCCATGGGTCGCTCAGGTCGCCGTCAATGGCCGGCGGTGTCGAAAAATGGCGAGCTGAGAGTGTGGGCACGCTCTCCTTCATCCATTCTTCCTTGAGGCCGTCGAGCATGTAACTGAGGAGAAACCGCTTCTCGGCTCCACGTTCGTTGAGAATCTCCTCCGAGAGTAATGCGCGGTTGAGTATGTTCATCGCCGAGGGGAGGTCATTGCCTCGAAAGTACTCCAGCGCGAGGCGGGTGGTGTTCTCCACGGCCCCGGGATTCGACAGGAAGAGCTTCAGTGCTCGCGTGCCGAAGCTTGAGCCCGACCCGGGGAGGGCCTCGAGAGTGATGGGGGAAGATTGGGTGCTCAGGAGCCCTCCGTCGGCGCCATCCTGGGGAGGCTGCTGGGGGGTGAAAGGGATCTTTCGTGCAAGCTTTGTCGAATCTGCTGACTCGAACGCGCAGTCGCCGCCGTCGGTGAGAATGACGAGCTTGCCCTGGAGCACGGCAAAGGAGCAGTCTTTCTTCTCAGCCAGGAATGTTCCTACCATGGACGCCTGCGCGGAGCGAGGAGCCCCGGTCGACTTGTCGAAAGTTGCTATGGAGTTGGGAGCATCGAGAAAGAAGATACTATCACCGCCTGCTTGAATCCTGTCGGGAATGGCGCCGAATCCACCTCCGAGTTGTGCCTCGGCCGGCCAGAGAGGCTCGACGAGCTGTTTCTCGCCGGCGACTCCCTCCCGCACTTGAAGGGCGACCAGCTTCCAGGTCCCTTGCCCATAGACTACATAGAATTTATTCCGATCCCGGGTGATTGCGACAGATGAGGCTTCGGGCTTGAACTTCTCAAAACTCCACAGCTCTCGGCCGCTGGCGAGGTCGATCATGACCAGGATTGGCCACCGATTGGCCTTGCTTTGCATGGAAAGCAGGCATTCGTCGGGTGCCTCCGCGAAGTGGAAAGCGTCCTCGATCGTGCCGGTCCGTTTGTATTCCCAGCGCACACGTTTTTCCACCAAGTCGAGGAGCTTGATCGTGCCGCCGTTCGTGAGCCCAACGCGCCCGCCTTCGAGGCTCAAGGCCACGCGGTAGACCCCGTCCTTGAGCGAGGCAAGCGCCCTGGAGAGCTCCTCATCCTCAATTTCCTCTCCGCTCGCTGCCGCGTGAATGCGAAGGCCGAACGGCTGAGTGATCACGTAGAGTCGGTCTCCCAGAACAATGGGCTGTTCCACGGCAACGTTGTAGCCCTTCCCAACTCTTGCTTCCCAGACGAGTTCGCCCTGCAGGCTCAGGCGAAGTACCCGAGAGCGGGTTGTCGCAAAAATGCCCTGGGCGGTAATTTGAACGCCGCGTAGCTTTTCGCGCAGGCGAACTCGTAATGGCTCGGAAGGGTCGCCAGGCTCCTCGTTGCCCCCTATGGGTAGGTGCCACCTGACCGTGCCCCTGACCGGTTCCACCGCAAAGAGGTTCTGTTCGTCATTCAGGACGAGCAAGGTCTCTTCCTTGGCGCTACTCGTGACAGAAGGCATGTACCGGCCACTGAAGGCCAATCGCCCAACTCTTGGGAGATGAAACCCACGGCCGAGGCCAGGGTCGTTGAACCGGAAGCCGGGGATCATCTCCAGGTTGATCTTCCACACAGGCAAGCCGCTCTCCACCTCGCGCATCTCGATCACGTCCTCTGACTGCGTGAGGAAACAATTCTTCGAACGTTCCGGTGGTGTGCCACGCGGGGCGAGAAAGCTGCGCTTGATGGCCTGCAAGTCCGCCGGAGACCGCCAGGACATTCGGATTGGGAATCGGAGCGGGCGTACCTGCTCCATCGCAGCCTCGGCAAGGCTGGAATCGCCCAGAAGCGGACGGATATAAGCTTCGACGGCCTCGCCGGGTCGTGCGCCTTCCACGCCTTCGACAGGGCTTGCCCCGTGGTGCTCGAGGAGGTCCAGGTAACGGTCTCGAGCCGCCTTGGCTTGCCCTGACTGGCGCAGCAGGTTGGCAGCCAGGAGCTTCACCTTCACAAGATCCTGACCTTCGGGGAAGTCACGGAGGTACCCGTCGAGCGCGTTGATGGCCTGCTCGTAGCCCTGAGCGTCACGGTAGAGCCGGGCGAGGTCCAGGTAGGCCTCGGCGGCGCTCGGAGTGAAGGGGAACAGGCGAAGGAGATCGCGATAAGCACCAGGTGTCTTGATCTTGCTCCGCGCCCGACGCAGCGCCTCGCTAGCGATCGCATCGACCTTCTGGAAAACGTTGGAGGTTTCACCTGAGCTCTTGCGCAGCTCCAGGATCTTGTCGCGGATGTAGTCGACGCTCTCCACGGCCAGGACGCCGTCGGGCGAGTACGTCGTCTGTGGGTTCTCGCTCAGAAGCGCCTCATGGAGGGTCTCGGCGGCCCCCGTTGCGTCGCCAAGCTGATCGAGCTTTGCCGCCAACTCGATCGCGGCCGTGACTCTCCGGCTGGGCGTACGTTCGAGTCGCACCCGGTAGCGAAGGAGATCGGCGACTTGCTTCTCATCGTTCCAGAGGCGAGATACCTCCTGCGCTAGCTCCGCGACATCAAGGTGCAAGTGGTCCAGCGGAGAATTGGGTTGCGGGCTTGGTGGGGCACTGTCCACCCATGTCTTGAGGGCCTCAAGGCCCCCTGGGACGTCCCCAACGCGCAACTCGAGCTTCGCGCGTTCGAGGAGCGCCTCGGTGCGGTCGGCTGGGAGGCCAGCGACCCTCTTTCGATAGAGGTCCATGCCGTTATATAAGTAGTTGCCCGACGCGTTCGAGACAGCCAGAATTCGGGTGGCACCGCCCACGAGGAGCAAGTTGCCGCCGCCACGAGCCAGCTCCCACGAAGTCCGCCACAGCGTATGGCCGTCCTCGGGCGAGAGCGCCAAGAGGGCTTCACGAGTCGGGAAAAGGAGCTGCCCATTTTCGAGGAACGGACGGCCCGAGGCCTGGAGAGGGCGCGAGCTCTGCGAGGCAGTGGCGAGTGAGTCGACCCTCCAGAGTGTCTGGCCGCGCTGGGGCCCCGAGTGAGCCACCGCGGAGGCGCCGCTTCCCGTGAGGAAACATGCCCGGGCGTCGGCTCCGATGAGCGCGGTCCGTGCGTCTCGAGGTGCCGTCCAGAGGGTCTCGCCCGAATGCGGATCCAGGGCAAAGAGGAGCGCAGAATCCTGTGGCGCGACGATGAGCTGACCTTCGACGAGGAGGAGCGGATTGGGATGCCAGCGGTTCTCCACGCGGACCGACTCGCGGCGACCGCGGGCGCTCAGGGTCGCCGTCGAGCGGACCCATCGGATCGCTCCATCGGCTCTGTCGACCTTCGCGAGGCATCCGATGTTGGTGAGATGGAAGATGGCGTCATCCGTGACGATGGGCAGCGATGCCGCGCCTCCGAGGCCAAGATAGTTCCCTCCCTGAGACGAGCCCAAGAAAATCTGCCACTCAAGTTCACCATCGGACCGCAAGCTCAAGAGGTGCTGAAGAGATTCCTGGCCGATTCTCACACTGACACTCACCACGATCGATTCGCCACACTCGGCGGCAGGCGAGAGCGAGTAGAGAGTGCGTGGCCGCGAACCAGGCAACCCCTTCTTTGCTACGAGCTTCCCGGACGGAGCTCTTTTCTTTTTCTTTTCAGGCTTGTGGTCCTCGTCGGGGGGGGCCAGGTCTGGACCTTCTGGCGCCTCGGTTTTCTCCCCTGACTCGGCATCGGGTTTTTCGTCCGGATTCTTGTCAGTGGGCGTAGATTCCTCGTTCTCCGTTTCCAGAGGGTCCTCCAAGGAAAAAGCGGGCGCTGGCCCATCGATGATTCGCATCGTCCTGGTGGATCGGTCGTAGACGCAGGTTTTTTGCCAGAGGCTTCTGCCGTCCGCCGAATCGAGCGCTGCGAGCGTACGGCCTCTGGTATGGAAAACCCTGGAGGCCGTAAGCAATGGCATCCGCACGCTCGAGAGATCCTCGTCCTCTCCCGAGATGTCCACTGACCAGAGCTCACGTGACGTTTCAGCGTCGTAGGCCTGGAGCCGATCTGCGTGCTCAAGCAGGATCACCCCGCCGCGGGACGAGGGGAAATAGGGCGTTGGCGGCTCACGTTCGCTCGAGCCTCGCGACCTCTCCTCAACGAACGCCCGGATCTGCGCACCAGGCACCCGGTGTTCCCAGACGATTTCGCCAAGTCGGTAGGGCGGCGCGTCGGCGCTCGCGCCCGCAGGCGCTCGAGCCTCGAAGGACCCTTCAGCCCGGGGAGCGATCCCTTCGCGTCGAGATGCCGGCATGTCCAGCACGGCTGCTGCGATGAGGCCATCGAGGAGACGAAGCAGCTCCGGCGGCAGGCTCTCCGGTTTTACAGTCCTTCGCAGCTGATCGATCGCACGGATTTCGTCGCGAGCCCGAATCGACTCCCCTGTCGAAGCCAGGGCCTGCGCCCGGATCACGCGCGCGCGCAGCGCGTCCTCGGCCCCTGGGGCAAGGTCCAGTAGCGCCGCGCTCGAGCGCAGAACAGCCTGCCAGTCGCCGACCTCAAAGGATTGGTCGACCTCTTCCTTGAGTCCTTCCAAATAAACCTCGCTGAAGGGTAGGTCACGCAGGAATACGCTGCGCAGCCGTCGATGCGCTTCGGGCTCATCCCGCAGCCGGGACTGTCTCCAGAGGTCCGAGAGAAGGGGGTTCACTCGTGTCTTGAACCGGGCGAGCTCTTCCGGAGGCAGGTTCATGACAAATTCGCGAAAAACTTCGCGAATTCCCCGAGATAGCTCGCCACCGATCTCGAGTACCGAGCTCATTTGCGGGTCGACGATCAGGGTAGTGAATCGTGTTAGCCCTTCGAGCAGCGCCCTGGAGTCTCCACGCTCGCGGGCTTTCTCGATTTGGCGCCACAAGAGATTGTGCTCAGTATGGGTGGGGAAGAAGACTCCACCCGGGGACTTGTCGCTGGCGCATTCGCACTGCCTTGGATTGTGAAGCAGCCAAACAAAGGCCAGGGAAAGCCCCAATCCTGGCAAACTCCGCATCCGCAGGTTCAAGGTCCTCAACATAGGCCGGATTGTAGGAGGCGTGGGATGGGCCGTCAAGGAAGCCGACCTCCCGCCGCCCTCGAGGCTGAATGGCCGGGCAGCAAGGGCAGGCGGTCCGAGTTTCTGATCTTGGGCAAGCCCGCTGAGCAAGTCCGTGCACCAGCGCTGCCAGCACCACTGGTTTCAGCCAGGCTTTGTTGACACACCGGATCGCTCCGTTACCATCCGCCGCGTGTTACCTCGTGGTGGAGCTTTCTTTGCGCTGGTGGTAATGGTTGCGATCGTACCCGGACACCGGTCGCGGGAGATCAGGGCATCGTGAGGATTATTGTCCAGTGCCTCGTCCTGCTTTGTTGCCTCGCTGGCGTGGCTCGTGGACAGGAACCCGGGAAAGACTTGCCCAAGCCTGCTGCTCCGCCTCGGTTGCGATTCGACCCGTCAAGCTATCCCGATTCGGTCTCGAACAACTTCACGTTCACCGAGCGAGAAATGGCTGGCTACTTCTCTGGCAGTGTCGTCTGGACCTACGAGATTCAGGGAACCCAGGCCCATCTGTATGCTGACCGGGTCATGATCCTTGCGAAGTCGCCGAGGAAGGAACATGGCTCGGGGGGGGAGCCGCGGGAGAACGACGCGAAGGGGCTGGATCTTCGCGAGTGGACCGACTGGACACTTTACGCCGAGAATGCTCGACTGGAGCTGCCTGCAAGGCACACCTCGATCGAGGCTGAATCGCTCCTTTACGACCGCTCAACGGGCCGTGCTGTCGCGCGAGGCGTTCGCTTGCACACCATCGTTGGCTTTGCCAAGGCCGTGCCAACCATCGCGACCGCGAAAAACTGGTGGAGAGGCCTCGAGGCGCTCGATCATGCGGCGGAAGATGACGAGGGCGTGGCCCGAACTCCCCTGAGCATTCATGCCAGGGTGCTTCGCATGACGGACTTCGAGGAATTCGACGGCGAAGATATCGAGTTTTCCACCTGCGAGTTTGGCGTGCCCCACATGGCCTTCCACTCTGAACGGGTCACGGTCACACCCACCGAGAATGAGGAGTCGCGGAAGACATCCGGGGCTCCTGTTGGGGTGAACCCACGGGGGGCACCAACGCCAGATTCCAGCCAGCCTGCTCTGGCGCAACGCGACTTCCTCATTGATCCGGAACATACCTGGCTCGAGCTCGAGGGCCATTCCATCTTGCCTATGCCCCTTGCCTACTGGAACACACGCTGGGATGCGCAACTTCCGATCCGGCACTTCGACTTTGGCCACTCGGGCCAATTCGGGTATTTCGGGGAAGTCAACTGGAACGTGAATTACTTCCTGAATCTCTTGCCCACGACCCGGTTCCTTCCGGTCAAGATCGAGGACTCGAAGTTGGGTCTCGAGACTGACTACTTCCAGAAGCGAGGAGTTGGGATTGGCCCCAACGCCGAGTACGGCCGCAATCCCGAGCGCTGGGATCCCTGGCAACTCCAGCTACACCAGTGGCAATACTACGGCGAGGCCGAATATTACTTCATCAACGACAGGGGCAAGAAAGATCGCTCGACTCGCCAGGACGTTCCCCGTGAGAATCGGTACTGGGGCCACGCGTGGCATCGCCAGTCGGTGCCGTATCTGGGCCTGTTCGACCTGGAGTACTCCAAGATCTCCGACAGCGCCTTCCTGAGCGAATACTTCGAGCGTATTTCCAAGGAGGAAAAAGAGCAGGAGACGCTAATCTACTGGCGGCGCAATATTCGTGACAACCTCGCCTTGACGGGACTTTACTCGCAACGCATCAATGACTTTCAGACTCAGGTTGAGCGGGCTCCGGAAGGGAAGATACTGCTCATGGAGCAGCCGATCTTCGAGACGGGCCTTTACACGGATTTGAATCTCCAGGCGGCCTACCTCCACCGGCTCGAGAACGACGCCTTGGGGGCAGCCCCCCGGGGCTTCTCGCGAGCCGATATCTTCAACGAATGGGCCTACCCGGTACACTGGACGCCGTATCTTGAGGCACGGCCCTTTGCGCTTCTGAGATACACGGACTACCGCGAGGTCCTGGACGCCTCCGAGAGCTCCGAGGATCGCGCGTCCTTCGGGGCGGGAGTTGCCGTGAGCCAGCACTGGTCGAGGATTTACCAATTCACGCCAGATTCCTTCGCCGCCTGGTTGCTAGGCGTCCCTCGCTTGAAGCATGTCATCTCCCCGAAAGTGACCTATTTGAACCTGTTCGCGAACGACCTCGATCCCGAGGATACGATTCCCGTCGATGCCGTCGATACGGTCGACCTTGAGGAGTCAATTGCCTTCTCGCTCCGCAACGAAATCTTCGGCAGGAGTTTGCTCGCCAAGAAGCGGCCGCCCAGGGTGCGCCCCTACCTCCAGGATCGGGAGGGCGAGCTCGAGACGCTGCCCCATGAGTCCCGCCGACTGCTCGACAGCGAGGTGAGCTTTGCCCTGTTTCCCCGGGCCCAGCGTGACAATGGAGGCGACCGAAGCTCGCTTCTGATCCTTGACAACACCGCTTCCTTGATCACCCACGTGGAAGCGAGGGCCTGGTTCGAGCTGGATCCGAACCGAGACTTTCGGGGGGAGCGAGTCGATGCCTCCCTCACATACGACATCGTGCCGAAAACGCTCTCGGTGACCGTTGGTGACCGTTTTACACGCAAGCGCTCGAACGTGGGCTACACGTTCCTGAACTGGGCGGTGAGCGACAAATGGGTGGTGGATGCCTACTATTCCCGCGATTTTGAGGCGAGGAGGGATGTTGAGTACAACTTCTCACTGAGCAGGATCTTTCACCGGATGGCCCTGAACCTTGAGTATTCCCAGGATGTCGGGGAAGATCGCAATACCACCGTGTACGTGAACATCATGCCCGTGGAGATGCTGCGCGTCAGCCGGCACGGGCACAGACGCTGATGCCCCCCAAGCCATGTCCAAGGTCCAATCTCCCAGAATCGCCCTTTACCCTGGCAGCTTTGACCCCGTCACCCTGGGTCACCTGGACGTCATTGGTCGCGCTGCTCGATTGTTCGATCGAATTGTTGTCGGGGTGATCGACAACCCGTCAAAATCCGCGCTCTTCACGGCGGAGGAGCGCAGGGCAATGATCTGCGGTGAGCTCGAGGGCCTGGGCGGCGTCACTGTCAAGACGTTCACGGGACTTGCTGTCGATGCGGCGGCGCAGGTGGGGGCCCAGTGGATCGTGCGTGGGCTTCGGTCGGCTGCCGACGCCCTGTATGAGCTGCCGATGGCTCACTCGAACCACCATTGCGGCAAGGTGGAGATCGAGACGATCTTTGTGGCAGCCAGTCCGGAAGTTTCCTTTATCTCCTCGAGCCTCGTGCGCGAGATTGCTGCACGAGGGGGCCGGCTTGGTGCTTTCGTGACGTCGGCGGTTGAGGACAAGCTGCGTAAGAAGTTGACCTGAGCGAGCACTTGAGGTGGTCCTCCTCTGCCCATTCGGAATGTCTCACGTGTGGGCGCGCGAGGTATAATCCCGCTTGGTGGAGACTCCCGACCTTGGCCAGATCGCGAAGCAGGCCCGCGAACGTATCGAGATCCTCAAGCTCTTTGGCTGGGGCGTGCCCCTCTCTCGCTCCGCCCTGAGCTCCCGGTCCCTGCCTCCGATCGCCTCCGGAGCGGCTGCTTCGCCACGGCGCACATCTGAGGGGTCCCCGGCAGCCGAGCCGAGCCTCACGGGTTTGCCGGAGCGGCTGGGAAGGGAGGCATTGCTCTCGCCGATACGGGAGGCGGTCGCGGCATGCGACCAATGCGTGCTTTGCCGCTCGAGGACCCAGGCCGTCTTTGGTGTTGGAGACCCGACGACGCGCCTGATGCTGGTGGGGGAGGCGCCCGGCTCCGAGGAGGATCGCCAGGGTGAGCCTTTCGTTGGGGCTGCTGGGCAGCTTTTGAACGACATCATCCGCGCCATGGGCCTCCAGCGGCCGGAAGTCTACATTGCCAACGTGATCAAGTGCCGGCCTCCCATGAACCGCGCGCCCGAGCCCGGCGAGATCGCCTCCTGCAGGGTCTACCTTGAGCGGCAGATTGAGATCGTGAGGCCCGAAGTGATCCTCGCCCTCGGCGCCGTGAGTGCCAGGGCCCTCCTCGGGACGGAGGAGTCGATTGGGCGCCTCAGAACGCGCTTCCACGAGTACAAGGGCATCCCGGTCATGCCGACTTACCACCCGGCTTACCTCCTGCGAAACCCCGGCGAGAAGCGCAAGGTTTGGCAGGACGTACAGCTCGTCATGGCGAGGCTGGGGCTCAAGAGGCCGGCGGAGTCGCCACCTCCGTAATTTATTCCGCAAGCGGGCAGTGATGAGACCTTTCGCAGGCTGCAAGAGTTTGCGGCTGCTCGCGCCAGAAGCGCCCGACGCCCATCAGGTGCCGGGGAGGGAGAGACCGCGTGTCGTTGTTGCCTCCACCCTCGCTCCGCTCGGAGGCGAGCCGACGTGGGGGAGGGTCCGCCCACCAGCAGAAACGAGTAGCAGACTTGAGCTGGTCCCCCTCTGCCCATTCGCAATGTCTCACGTGTGGGCGCGCGAGGTATACCACCGTGGTCCAGGGATATCAGGTGGGGAATTGTTCGACCGGCTCTCCGATGGCCCCCTCGGGGCCCCCGCTTGCCAGTGGCCTTGACTTTCGCTTTGCGTCGCCCGTACACTCTGATCGTCGCTCAAGACTTGACGAGCGGAATCGCTCGCGACAAGCCAGGCGGCACCCATCGAAAGCGAGCACAAGGAGAAATGGGGACTCTTTTCGGTGGAAGTTGCTGGTTTCCCGAAAAAGGAAGGCGCCTTGAGGGCCTTGGCTCCAAGTGGAGTGTTTCCTCCAGGGGTCCACCTCCAAGGTGTGTTTTCACTGGATTGGTCTGACTTTTTCCGTTGCTTCCCGGCGAAGGAATTGTTCACTCTTCGCTCGCACACTCGACTTGAAATCGTAAGTTCTTGAAGCTTCAGCGCGCTGCTTACCTGCAGTCTTGTGCTGACCCAAGGCCATCGGATGGGTATTGCCAGGTGTTGTCGGCCAAACACTATTGTTGAGATTGACACTTTATCGGAGGTTATGCTACGATCCAATCTTTGTTAAGTTTCCGAGATTTGGACCCATAGAGCCTATTTCAGTTGCCGCTCCTGGCTTCGGCAGGCTGCACGCTCGCGATGCTATCCCGCCGCTCTCTACGCCTTGTGCGAGCACAGCTCGGACTCGCTGTATTCTCCGTAATACTTCTTCGTCCTTGCTCCCGGGGTACCCGCGAGAGCGGGTCGCGCGGGCGTTCGCTCGTGCCTCGGGCCTTACGGATCGACTGCTAAAATAGGCTCTTGGAGGGACGATCCAGGAGGATCTCAAGCGCATGGGGATTTCGAGGCAGTAAGCCCACCCGAGTCCTGAGCTCCTGTTTTGTTGAGAGAGTTTTCAGCCTTTACATATCCACAATGCATCCCGTTGCCTGATTGGCCTCTGGGCTTGACGTTGGCCCCAAGCGGGACGGAATAAACTCGTCTATGGCTTTGCAAACAATTTGGAGCGTTGACCTCGGGAAAGCCGCCTTGAAGGCTGTGAAGCTTCGACGTGAGAAAAACAGCGTGGAGATCCTGGCTGTCGACAAGGTGGACTATCCACTGAGCGAAAACGGAGTCGACGTCGCGGCTCAGCAGAAGGAAGCGCTCAATGTCTTCAGGACGCGCAACGAGGTCAAGGATCCGGTCGTGGTCGCCCACCCGGGTCAGGGCACCTTTTCCCGCTTCATCAAGGTGCCGGCGATTGATTCGAAAAAAGTTCGCGACATGGTCCGTTACGAGGCGTCGCAGCAGATCCCCTTCCCGCTCGATGAGGTCATCTGGGACTACCACATAGTCGATCGGGCGTATCTGGCCGGGGAGGAGCGAGAGGTCGGCCTTTTCGCCGTCCGCAAGGAGGCGATCGACGACTACATCCTGGAGTTCACGCAGGAGGGCCTTTCGGTCGAGTTGCTCTCGATTGGTTATTTGGGACTCTTGAATTTCATCCGCTTCGACATCAACCCCGAGGAGCCTTCGATCATCATCGACGTCGGCGCGGCCCATACGGACCTGGTTATCGTTGACGGTCCGCGTTTCTGGATTCGCCCTTTGCCGCACTCGGGGAACGACATCTCGAAGGCCATCATGTCGCGCTTCAAGCTGGGGTTTCCTGAAGCCGAGAAGCTCAAGATTGAGACAGGCAAGGCTCCTCAGCAGGCTGAGAAGATATTCAAGGCTGTGATTCAGCCGAAGCTCCAGGAGCTCGTGCAGGAGGTGCAGCGGTCCCTCGGCTATTACCGAAGCCAGCATGGCGAGACCCAGTTCACGAAGGTCTACCTCCTCGGAGGCGGCTCAAAGGTCGTTGGAATCAAAAAGTTCCTCGAAGACTCCCTCGGCATGCCGGTGGAGAAAGTTGCGTCGATCGGTCGCATGCGCGTGAGCCGCGACGTGAACGTCAAGCTGCTTCAGAGCGACCTTCCTGCTTTCGGCACGGCCCTTGGCCTTGGGATTCAGGCGGTGGGCGCCGGGCAGTGTCAGGTCGACCTCGTGCCCAAGGAGGAGAAGGTAAGGAAGCAGATCAGCCGCAAGCGGAAGCACGTGTTTTTCGCTGCCGGAATTTTGTTCCTGGCGATCCTGGCTTCCTGGGGCTTCATTGAAAGCCGGATCAAGAAAGTGGACGACCTGATCGCGGAAGTCACAAAAGGTAGGATCGTCCAGGAAGCTTCGAGCAAGGCCATGCAAGAAAAGATCAAGAGTCTTGAGCAGCAGAGCAACAAGACGCTCTCGAAAGTGCTTGAGGATCTTGAACAGCTCGGAGAAGTCCGCCAGGGCGTACTCGCGGGTCTCAGGGCTCTCGAGCGTGTCGAGGCGCAGTTTGCCCGCAAGGAGCCCCTGGAGGGTCAAGTGACCGCCGGCGACGACGACGCGAGGAAAAAATTGGTTGAAGATGCCCAGATCCGCATGAAGGAACGCGCCTGGATTCCCTACTTGAAGGCGGAGTTGGTGCATTACCCCGAGGATTCAGCTCGATCCACGGGTGGAGCTGCCAAAGCCCCGGGCGGTTCTCGTAGTGAGCAAAAGCCAACCGCCCCGGGCTACAAGTTCACTGCTTATGCGGTAGTGAAGGAGGCGGAAAATCAGCAAGCTTCGGCCGAGGCGATCAAGACCCTTGTGACGACTCCACTGAAGAATGAGCTGAACAACCCTGCCCGAAAGTGGACGAAGCTTCTGGATATAGAGGTGAAAGCTGGTGTCTCGGGGCTCAAGAACATCTCCCATGCTTCCGGGGGCGGCCAGGGCACCACCAGGGATGACCTGCCGGAGACGCAGGGTGGGCCCTTCTTCGGCCAGGAGCTCCAGTGGTACATGTTGCCGCGGTTTGCCGCGCAACCCCGGGTTCCTGAAGCCTCGCCTGAAGAGGTCTCAGAGGTCGGAAAAAAGCCCCCAGTGAAAAAGCAGAAGCCGTAGTCACCCGAGAAATAGCCGCATACTCATGGAAAAGCTCAAGCAGCACGGATTTCTGATTGCGGTCGGGGCCACCGGTCTCGTCTTGATCAGCCTCATGATCTTCCTCGTCTTCCAGCCGATCGGGCACCTCGCCGATGCTCGAAGCCGACTGGAAGCCAAGATCAAGCAGGTGAACGACCTTTCCAAACGCAAGGATCCTCTCTCGAAGGAAATCCAGCCTTATACGAAGAAGTACGAGGCATTCCTCGACAAGAAGAAGGCTGCATTTGAGGAGGCCAGAGAGAAGGGGGTTGAGGCTTACGTGGCGCTCTCGAGGTCCTTCACTCTTTTCTTCGATGACCAGGAGACGCCTCCGCCCCTGTCGGAATTTAGCGCGAGGTACAAGGATGAGCTTGACAAGCTGATCAAGGACTACCGGGACAAGTTCAACATCAAGCCTGATCCTGCTCTGGTGCCGGGGCAGGAAGCCGACAAGGACCCAACTCCACCCAGGATCGATCGGGTCACAGAGCAGCTGGACAGCGAAGAAAAAGTCCCGCTGGTCATGCGGGAGTTTTGGTTTACCCAGGAAATCTTCAAGGCTTGCACCCACCTGGAGCTGGGCGGGTTGAAACAAATAGAGTTCAAGGGTCGGTTTGATTCGCGGAAGGAGGCGCAGCCCTACCATGCGCTTCTGGAGGGCACGGTTCAAGTCGAGCTGCCCCCCTCCAGGCTCGAAGATTTCGTCACGGCGATTTTCTCATCGGAGCGAGTCCTCTTTCGCGTGGAGGAGTTGACCTTCCGCCGCACGCCCGAGGGAATCGTCAAGATGGCCCCGATCGAGCATTCGAAACCGTTCAAGGATGCTCTCGAGGCCCAAAAAGTCAGCTACAAGGACGTGCTCTCCGAGCCTCCAGTCCTCCTTGACCTGCGGCTCAGTGCGTTCGAGTTCACGAGGGTTCCCCCGGAGGCCGAATCCAGCGCCGAAGCTGTACCCGGTGCACCACCGAAGAAACCTGGCAAGTCCTGAACCGGTGTACCCAATGAATCAGAATAGCCGAGAGCGCCCACAGAAGAGGAAGGATCCGCAAGAGTAAGAACATGGCTGACATGCAATCGAAGTGGGCTTTGAACATGGACAAGCTCGCCTACGCTGTTGCGGGCGCCTTGGCCCTGATCGTGCTCTTGCTCCCGTTCCTGTTTGGCCGGGACGACAAATCGGGTCTTCTCGCCGTGGCTGTCGAAGACCTGAAAAAGGTTGTGGACGCGCAGAAGTTGCCGGGGCTGCAGCCGCCGGAGCTTGCCGGGACGATCAAGGCCCATTGGACCTGCGGGTCAGCACTGGAGGAAAACCCGAGCTGGACCACCGAGCGACCGCCCGTCTTCATCAAGCTGCTTGAGAAAGCTGCGAGCTTCGATTGCAAGCATGAGCCCTCCTCCATTGTTGAGATCCGCTGCGAGCGGGACGAGAAGGAAAAACGAGTCTATCTCCTCGTCAAGGGCAAGCTCAGCGAGGCGAATGAGTACGTTGTAGCCAAGAAGGTCGAAATTCTACGCAAGGATGGCGTGGGCGAGGGGGCGGTGATCGGCACGGCCGAGGTTAGCACGGATTTCGAGTACAAGGACGCGACGGTTGAGCCCGGCAAGGCGTACAGTTACGCCGTCAGGACCACGGTGGTCAAGGACCCGAAGCTTGCCGACAACTTCAAATTCGTCTGCGAGCCGGTCAAGACATCCGAATACCTGGGGCCCACCAAGGAGGTCCCCTACGAGTTCAGCCTACTCTTCTCAAACTTGTATGAGACCAAGTTTTTCGCGAAACATCAGTACTTCGACTACAAGGAAAAGAAGGTCGTCACGGTGCCCTTGAAGGAGTTCAAGGAGCGAGAGAAGTTCGCGGATGGACGCTTCGAGATCTTCTCCGTTGACCAAGCCGGGGGCAAGGTGACGGTCCGAATCGCTGGCTTGACCACAAAGGACGTGATTCCGGTCTCGAAGGAGCACCGAGCGGTGGAGGCCTGGGAGCCGATGGTGGCTGGGGGTGGGGCGTCGCCCCCCGAGGAGGCTCCGCCGCCCGAGAAGCCTGCCCCAAAGGCAGGAAAGGCGTCAAAGGAGGCAAAGCCGCCCGCCAAGAAGTCCACGATTCCTGCCAAGAAATCCTCCGCTCCTGCCAAGAAAGCCGCCAAGAAGAAGTAGTCGCGGTAGCTCGAGGCCCAGTGATTTTTTCAGACGCGTCACGTCTGGACTCCTGCGACGAAGGGGTTCAAGATGCGGGTTTTGACAACAGGGGCGAGTGAAGGAGGCCCGGAAGAAATTAAGGTAGATTTTTTCTCCGCTGAGAGGGAACATAGGCTATTGTTCAAGGCCTACAAGTGCAGAACGCTGCGCCGAAAATCGCCAGGTATGCACTCGCTGGAGGAGTCCGAATGTTCTCCGCAGGGTTTTGAGCTCGATGGATCTCGCTCAAGTACGCTCGTGGCTCTACATCGCAGGGTTTGCGCAAGGCTCAGAACAGATTCGAGCGGCCTCCGGGGTGGCACCAGGAGGTCGATTGAGGGTGTCGAGAGTCAGTCGGAACCATGAGGTGAAAGCCAGCGATGCGGATTCCAATTTCTGAAAGTGCTCTCGAGTTTGCAGCCCTTCGGGTTGTGCCCTTGAGGCCAAAAAAACCTGCCTTCCTTTCTACCGGTGGCACTCCTCTGCTGAGCTGAATGCACTTGTTTCCCTGCGCCCGCAGGGACGACGAGCTGCGCAGTTGCCAGCGCCTTCACTTCGAAACAACTTGATTCCTAATTTGGGCTCTGAACAGCTTGGGCGATGGGCCTGGCTCGCAGCTTCAGTGTTGTTAATTGCGTAGAATTCGTCAAGCGTCCCCTGCGCGAGGGTCTGCACAATGAGGATTTGCCATGAGGATTGGTGAGAAAAGGACTTTCATGATGCTTCGAAGGCTTCGCTCGCTCTCCGTGTGCTGGGCTTTCCTCTGCCTGTGCTCCCTGGGCGGGTCGGCTCTCGCTGGTGGCCCCGGGCCCCAGGATCAGGATGAAGATCTCGAGGAGCTCCTCAAGGAGGATGAGTCCGAGAAGGACTCGGGGGAGGTCCCTGGCGCAGAGGAGAAAAAACCGACTTCGCCGCAAGGTGATTCCGCCAAACAAGGCGTTGGGACCGACGACAGCGAAGCCGTTCCCGTGGGAGCCGGCAGCACCGCTGACAGCGAGGCGACAACCGAGGACACGGAAGGCGAACCGGAAGCGAAACCCGAGGAAGTCCCCGAGCCCGAGGAAGTCCCCGAGCCCGAGGAAGTCCCCGAGCCCGAGGAAGTCCCCGAGCCCGAGGAAGTCCCCGAGCCCGAGGTTGTGCCTGAGCCCGAGGTTGTGCCTGAGCCCGAGGTTGTGCCCGAACCCGAAGCTGTGCCCGAGCGCAGGAAGAAAGTCGACAAGCCCCGGCCCGTCCGCCGCGCGGCGGTGCAGGAGCTCGAGCAGCCCCGACGTCGTGAGGAAGCGCCAGGGAGCGCAGGAGACATTTTCCGGGAATTGGGGCTCACCCGGGAAGCCCGCCGCCAGCAAGCCATGGAGCTCTTCAAGCTCTCGGAGCAACACTACAGAAATGGTGAGCTCCTCAAGGCGGAGGGGCGTCTTGAAGAGGCCCGCCGACTCGACCCCGACAATGTCGACGTGGACCTCCTCCTCAGCCAAGTCCGCATGGAGCTGGGCGATCAGAGGGGTACGGTTGCCGAGACCGCGCGTACTGTATCTGACCTTCAGAAAGTCCAGCGCGATCAGGCCCGCACCGAAATCAAGCGCGCCATCAACGATGGCAAGCGCCTCGAGGAAGAGCGGGAGTACGCAAAGGCTGTGGAGCGTTACGAGCGTGCGATCGAAGCCATACGTAGCTTCCACTACAACTTGAACCTCGAAAATGAGCTTCGCGATGCCCAGGGTGGTCTCCTCAAGGCCCGGGAGCTCAAGAAACAAAAGGACGAGGAGGAGCGGCAACGCTTCGAGGAAATGCTCAGGAGCCAGGCGCAGGCCGAGCGCGCCACGTCCACAAGGTACCTCGAAAACCAGCTTCGAGAGCTGCGCCGGAAGGCTCGTGCAGCCGAGGCCGATGGAGACTACAGCCGAGCGATTACCTACTACGAGCGGATTCTTGTGGTAAACCCGCAGGATGCAGATGCGCTTCGGCATGTTGAAGTGGCCAAGGCGGAGCGCCACACCCGCAAGATGAACGAGTACCTTCGCAGGGCGGCGGAGAACTACGAGCTGGCTGTGCTTTCGATCGAGGAAAGCTCCGTCGTCTACCAGCAGATCTTTCGCTATCCAGATCCCCGTGAGTGGCAACGCCTGGCGCCCAAGGTCGTGAGTATTGAGGATGAAATCGCAGCCACGGAGAGTTCCACCGAGAAGGAGATCAAGCGGAAGCTCGAGCAGCCTTACTCGATCGGGTTCAATGGAGAGTCCTTGAATGATGCCTTGACGCAGCTTCACAAGATCACCGGGATGACCTTTATTCTTTCGAAGGACGGCGCCGCTGCAGGTGAGAAGATCGTCAAGCTTGAGCGTTACGATGACCTCCCCTTGAAGAACGTTTTGCCGCTCCTCCTTCAGGCAGCGGGCGAGGACTTCACCTACGTGATCAAGGAAGGCGCCCTGGTGATCGGGCCCAAGGCCAGCCTCAAGCAGAAGGAATACTTGCGATTCTACGAAATTAGCGACTTGATCCAGGAACACCCCGACTTCAAGGCGCCACCGTTGGCCCTGGATGAGTTCAAAGGCAAGGCTCGGGCCGGCGGAGGGGGTCTTGAGATAGACCTGGGCGAAACAGGGGGCAAGCAGCCGGGCAAGATTCCCGGAGAAAAACTCCTCGAGCTCATCAAGGCGGATCTGGGTGGCGATGAGGCCGGCGGCGGCATTGCATTCCTCCAGGGACGCCTCTCGGCTCGTACTTCGCTCGAGAATCACC
>SXIK01000009.1 GCA_005772855.1 Planctomycetia bacterium
CAGGGGGCAAGCAGCCGGGCAAGATTCCCGGAGAAAAACTCCTCGAGCTCATCAAGGCGGATCTGGGTGGCGATGAGGCCGGCGGCGGCATTGCATTCCTCCAGGGACGCCTCTCGGCTCGTACTTCGCTCGAGAATCACCTCAAGCTGTCCAACCTCCTCGCCCAGTTTCGTAAGGCTTCCGGGATCCTGGTCACGGTCGAGTCGCGATTTCTCGACGTTCAGGACAACACCCTGGAAGATATTGGAGTCAACTTTGGAAGCGCCAACGCCAACTTCCTCCCCAATAGCATTCCGGACATCGACGGCTCCGGCACAAGCATCTCGCCTGGGTATGAGTGGGTCGATGACTCCGGCGACAAGAACGTCCGCCTGGCCTCGATCGGCCAGTTGAGCCAGCCACTGGGCACGAAAGTGAATCCCTTCAACCTTTCGGCCTCGGGCGGCGGCATTTACCAGCTCAACGTGCTCAAGGCTGAACGCTATCAGCTCGAAGCAATCCTCTCGGCCGTGGCGAAGGACCAGGAGATCCGCAAGCTGAACTCGCCACGCGTCACAGCGTTCAATGGTCAGGTCGCCCACACGCTCGTCGTGAACCAGGCAGCCTATATCCAGGACCTCGAGGTGAACCAGACGGGTGTCATCCCTGTGATCAATCCTGTCATCGACGTCCTCAACTCGGGCTCGATTCTCGAGGTTCGCCCGACGGTGAGCTACGATCGCAAGTACGTTGTCCTGGAGATTCAGCCGACGCTAGCCGAGAAGCTCACGTCCGAGGTCGCAAACCTCCAGCTCTCAGGCAACTTCACGCAGGTTCCGATCGAGCTGCCTGTCCTTTCGGTCACGAAGATCAAGACGACGGTCACCGTGCCTGACGGTGGAACGGTGCTCGTGGGTGGCCTCAAGCGTGAGATATCCAACAACACCAAGGTTGGTATTCCGGGCCTGCTTGACATCCCGATCCTCAACCTGATCCTTGGCAGAAAGGGGTCTTCGAACCTCCGTTCGAATCTCTTCGTTCTCATCAACGCGAAGATCACGATCATTCAAGAGGAGGAGGCCCGTCTCTTCGGGACTTGATCCCGAACCGCGAGTTCATCGAGGATGGCCAGAAGGCATTGGGAATGAATCGATGGTCTGTATTGCTCGGGGGGCTCACCGCTGCGTTGCTTTGGACGCGAGAGGGGGCTGCTCTGTCCCCAGAGGACCAGGCCTTCGCTACCTACCTGATCAAGGAGCTCAAGTACCACGACACGGCGGAGAAGTGGTTCCGTTTTCTCGAGAAGCAGAGCCGTCTCGAGCAGCGTGACCAGGCGGACATCGCCCGGTGGAGGATTGATGTCCTCCAGATGCAGGGGAAGAAGGCCGAAGTCGAGAAAGCAATTGCGGAGTTCAAACGCAGGTTTCCTGCCGATCCGCGCGCCTCGATCGGGAACCTTGATGTGATCAGCCAGAACTTGAGCGATGTGCTCGCCAAGCTGGACAAGGCGGCTGCCGAAGTGGAGGGTACCAAGGCTCAAAAGCTCAGAGCCGACGCGGCCAGGGTCTTTACCGAACAGGTCGCAGGCCCGGCCGACGTTCTGTGCAACGACTTGAACGAAAAGATCAGGAAACTCAAGCCGGAGGACAAGGCCCACGGAGTCGCGGTAAAATCTCGCGATCAGGCCGAGCTTTCTCGTATCAAGGCCTATTTCCTCTACTCGAAGAAGCTGCTGCCGGAGGCCCCGGAGCGTCAGAAGCTTCTGAAGAAGGGCCTATTCCTCGCCGAGGCGTTCGTGGAAGAACGGGGCGAGTACCCTGTCATGGTCTACGAGGCGCAGCTTCAGCGGGGCAATATCTTCTTTGAGTTGCAAGATTATGCCGGGGCCGAGGACGCCTTCTCGATTCTTTACTCGATCGAGCCGCCCTTTGATCCCCCCTACACCAAGCTGCTCGTGAGTGCGATCAAGGGAATACGTCTGCAGGCGATCCTGTACGGGTCCCGCTGCGCCATTGCGGCGGGCGAATCCGAAAAAGCACGCAAGTCCATCGAGGAGAGCTTGCTCAAACCGACGAAGGATGTCTTCGATCTCTCGAAGTCGGAGAGTGACCTTGAGTTGAGGAAGTACGCAATACTTGTCCGGCTCGAGTACGGCGTTGCGTTGGCTGGTTCAGGTCAGGTCTCGCGAGGCCTTGAGCAGATCCAGGGCGTGATCCAGCGGTTTCGGGAAGACCCTTCCCCGCAGGCGCAGGCCTTCGTGATTGACGCACGCAAGGCTTTTGGTCGCGTCATTACGATGGGCAAGGTCCAGCTCCGGGCCCAGGACTACTACGAGGCAGCGCTCGGACTCAAGAGCGAGCTCAGGCTTGACCCGGCGCTCGAGACGTTCCAGGCAGCACTCGACGCCTTGAATCCCCGGGACTTGCAGGAGCGAAAAACTCTCGCGCCCCTCTGCCTGAACGAAATTGGCGAGATCCACTACCGTCAGGGGCACCCGGCCGAGGCAGCACTGGCCTATGCCGAGATTGTCAATTATTTCCCCGATGCCCCGGGAGACCTCGTTGCCAAGGTAGCGCAGAACTACCTGGCGGCGATCTCGAAGGCCGTGGACAGCACGAAGGGCGGATCCGCCCACGCCGGGTTTGCCAGGCTGCGCGAAGAGGCTTCGGCCTTCTACGACAAACGAGGAGAGGGCCTCGGCGGCCTGCAGGCCATCATGGTCGAGGCGCGAAAGCTTGAGGAGCAGAAGAAGTTTGAGGAGGCTCGCAGGCGGTATCTCGACGTCCCCCAGGAGCTCAAGAAACAAGAGGTGCCCTTCTACTGGCGCGCTCAGGCAAGCGCCTGGGCGACTGTTTTTCACCAGTGGGAGAATGCAAGGGACGACGCAAGAACGCAGCTCGCGAGCGAGGTTGCCGAGATGGTGAAAGCTCTTGAGAAGATTGTGCCCAGGGCCCTCGAGAAGGAGGACCTCCCGGGCGCTGCGCTTGCCGCCCTCACTCTGGGCCAGCTTCACTACCTCCGCGAGGAGTTCGACAAGGCTGTGGAGGCGTTGAAGCCGTTTGGGACGGAGCTTGAGTCCGAGACCTACTACCGGTGCCCTGGCCTCGGTTACCTCGTCCTCTCCCTGGTGCGCATGAGCGACTGCAACAACGCCAGAGAGAACTTCCTCAAGCTTGAGGAGTACTGCAAGGTCGAGATGGTTGTCGCGATCACCTCCCAGCAGCTCGCTGACTGCTTTGAAGCGGTCGGGGATGCAAAGCAAGCTGCGTTTTTCGCGCAGGTGCACATCGAGCACCCGGCCGCGGTCGCGGACCTCTCGAGAATGGAGTCCCTCATGGAGACGGCCCGCCGACTCATCGAGGGCGGCAAGAGCCAGGAGGCTGAAAAGTACATTGGCCTGGCGAAAAAACTTGGCAAGGCGGGCGACCAGGAGCTCGATCGGCAGCTCTTGATTCTTGACGCCAAGACGCTCATGAGCTCGGGGAAAGTGGACGAGGCGATTGCCCGCTTTGAGGAGTACACCCAAAAATTCGGAAATGAAGGCAAGAATTACGAGGACCCCTACGTCTGGCAGAGCCTGGCGGAAGCCCACGTGACGCGCTCGGAGAAGGGCGCGAAGCTCAAGGAGATCGAGGCGGCCGAGAAGGCCTACTCAGCCGCATGTGCGCTCATGCAGCAGCGCAAGTTGGCTGCGCCGAAGGACGCGAAGATAGAGCAAGCGTTCTGGCATTGGCTGTTCCGCTATTTGAAAATCAAGAAGGTCCTGGGCGATGCAGGGGACGCCAATCGACTCTCCGACATTATTCTCTTTGTCGAGGACCAAAAGCATACCGACATGGGTGGGCTGAAGGAGGAGTTCCTGAAGCTCGCCCGGGAAGCAGAATCCAGGAGTGCGGGGAGCGGGAGAAGCTCACCATGAGACATTTCCTGAATCTGAGAATGACTGGGTTCCACTCAGCGCTGGGCGCCGCCATGGTCTTTAGCCTCGCCCTGGAGCCTGTGGCGCGCGCAGATTCCATTGAGCTCTTGAATGGACAGCGCCACGACAATGTGCAGATTCTTTCTGCCAAGTGGGACCTTGTTCGGTACAGGCTTGCGAACGCCCCGCAGGCGCAGAGCGTCCCTGGCGAACGTGTACTGGCCATTGTCCGGGAGTCGACGCTTCTTCAGGGGCCCCGTATGGCCCTGGAATCCGGCCGCGCAGCGAAGGCGCTCAACGATCTGGAGAGCATCGTGGCGGCTCCGGGCAAGGAAGACGACTGGCAGAAGGGCGAGGCGATGTTTCTGCTCGCCCGGGCGCAACGAGTCGCCGGGCAGTCGAAAGTGGCCATAACCGCTTACAAGGACTACCTTGAGAAGTTCAAGGCTGCGAAGGATTGGTTCCTGCCGCGTGCGACCTACGAGCTCGGAGAGACGCAGCTCGGTGCCAGTCTGCCGGGCACGGCGGAGATCACCTTCAAGGAGCTCGCGGCCTATGGTGGGCAGTGGACGCTGCGCTCGAAGCTCGGCGAGGCCATGGCGGCGCTGGCCGCGAAGGGTGCCGCCGAGGCGATGAAGATCCGCGGTCTCTGCGACGAGGTCGTGAAGAGCCGTGATGCTCCCCCGGAGCTCAGGAATGAGGCCCTTGTCATCCGGGCCAGGGTGCTTCTTCTCCAGAAGAACCCGAAGCAAGCGATCGAGGAGCTGACGAATAATTTTTTTTCCGTCACGAAAAGCGATCTCACCTACTCCGCCGAACGTGCCAAGGCGACCCTCCTCATGGGCAAAGCTTTCCTGCTTCAGGAGGGCAAGGAGAGCCAGGACTGGGCGGAGATCTGGTTTCTTCGGGTCGCGTCGCTCTACCGCTCTCACTCGGCCCTTTACGCGGAAGCCTGCGATCAGCTTTCGGCGCTGTATCAAAAGGCCGGCAACTCGAAGAGAGCCGACGAATGGAAGGCCCGCAAGGATCAGGCCCGCACGGTTGCCCCGGCGCACGCGCCGGCTCCGTCCTCTGCGACCCCGACAACCCCGGCGGCGCCACAGCCAACCTCGAAGAAGGCATCACCGCCCGCCACTGCGCAAGGTGGCGGGTCGAAGGGCAGCCAGTGAAATCCGCATGAAACTGAAACGCGCAAACACAGGACCAGGAACGTGCAAAGGAGTTTCGGAAATGCTTTTTCGAGTCGGTTCGATGAGAGTCCCGGGCCCGTGGGCCGGGTTGAGAGCTCGAGTCGCAGCTCTCTTGAGTTTGATAGTGGTGGCAGGATTCATCTTTCTGGTGCCCGTTTCGGTGGTGGATGCCCAGAGTGCGGCGCCCAACGCGCAGAAAAAGCAAAAGACACTGATCGACTACGTGAAGGACGGCGGAGGGATTGGCCACACGATCATCCTCTGCTCGATCATCGGCGTGTCGCTCAGCATCACCTACGCGTTCCAGATCCGCAGGGACGTCCTTGTTCCACCAGAGGTGCTGGGACAGCTCGAGCAGCTCTTCGAGGAGGAGTCCTACGAGGAAGCCTTCCAGGTCTGCGAGGCGAACCCTTGCTTCCTGAGCTCTGTGGTGGCGGCCGGCCTCTCCAAGCTCGACGAGGGCTATGACGCCATGCAGGCCGCCATTGCGGAGACGGGAGACGCCGAGACGACGAAGATGAATATCAAGATCAGCTACATTTCGTTGATTGCTGCCGTCGCTCCCATGCTCGGCCTCTTCGGTACTGTGTCCGGAATGATTAGTACCTTCGACACGATCGCAGGCGCCGAGGTGCAGCCGAAGCCGTCCGACCTGGCCGGTGGTATCTCCGAGGCCCTTGTGACGACTTATGAGGGCCTCGTGGTGGCGATCCCCATGATTGTGCTCTTTAACGTCTTTCGAAACCGAATCACTGGAGTGCTCCTGGAGATCTCCGGGATCATGGAAGACCTGATGGGTCGTTTCAAGACACCCACTCAGGCGTCCTGATCGAACGAATTCTCGATTCGGGGTCGCGGAAAGAGAGCTCAAGTCAAATGAAGATGACGAAATCCAGCGAGGGAGACAACTTTGAGTCCAAGATGGACATGACTCCGCTCATCGACATCATTTTCCAGCTCATCCTCTTCCTTGTGCTCACGAGCCAGATCACGATTCAGTTGGAGGACGTGGACCTTCCCTTCGCTCTTGAGGGGAAGGAGAGTAAGCCGGGAGAGGGCGAGGTCCCGCCCCTCCTCGTCAATGTCGTGCGGGACTCCACGCCGGAGAAGAAAGGGGAGCGGTCAGCGCGCATTGTCTACGAGGGCAATCCAGTGGATGGTAAGCAGCTGGCCAACGAGCTTCGCAAGGAAGCTGCCCGCGATGCCAACCCACGCCCCCGCGGCCGCGGGCGTGGCTACGAGCCGGGGCCGGGCGGTAAGCAACTCTCGAAGCTTGCGGTGCTCCTGCGAGCCGACAAGGGTGTCAATGCCCAGTATCTTCGTACGGTCTTCGAGGCGTGCATGGAAGCAGGGATCTGGAGGCTCAAGTTTTCGGTCGTGCAGCCGGACTGAAGAGAAACCCCATGAGACTTGCCAAGAAAAAAGCTTCCAACGAAGAGATCGCCGGGGACATGACCCCGATGATCGATGTTATTTTTCAGCTCGTCCTGTTTTTTGTCTTCTCGATGAAGTTCATTGCCTTTGAGGGGCAGATCCAGTCCTTTCTCCCGAAGGACCGAGGTCAGGGGCCGGGCCAGGTCGTTGATCCCATAACGGCCACGATCTTTCTCGGCTGGGAGGAGCAGAATGGGGGCAAGGTGGTGGCCCGGACGGACAAATACTATGCTCCGGACGGCACGGTCCAGGAGAACTACCAATTTCCCGACGAGCCTGGAGTGCGGGTTGAGCAGGCTGCCGATGGCACGAGTCGTGCTTGGACCGAGACGAAGATGCAGGGCCCGACTCGCCAGCACACGGTCACGTATGACTATGCCGTCCCGCAGTGGGCTCAGGTCGAGGAGTACCTCGCGACCCGGAAGAACATGTACGACACGAAGAAGCAAGGAATGGGCGACGGCTTGCCCGTCACGGTGAACGTTCATAACTTGGTCCCGTGCCAGGCAGTCGTCAATGTTCTGGACATTTGCACTCGACTCAAGATTACCAATTTTGCACTCAACATGACGGAGATTGAGCAGTGATGGGCCCTTGCGCCCGGCTCGGCTTTTGCCCCGTAAAAGGAGAAACGTTCATGCAGCGGCACCACTTCAAATTCCAGAGCCTCAGTCTTGCGCTCTTGCTATCGCTTGGCTGCTTGAGCGGTCCAGATTCGCCCGAGTCGATCCGCGAGCGTAGAGCGAGGCAAGAGTCAAGCAAGTCCGAAGATGGCACTGCTCCAGAAAGCGACCAGCTCCTGGCCGAAAGTGACATGGCTGACGAGCAGGGCGAGGCACCCATGGAGGACCTCGGTTCCGCCGACGGCGCTGCTGCGCAAGAGCCTCGCGGCGAGCAGACGTCCTCGAAGAAGGCCAAAGCCGCGGCTGCCCAGGACTCTCTCAAGGAGGAGCTCGCCGGTGAGGAGCGAGGAGGTTCCCGGGAGGTGGAGCTTCTCAAGGAGCTCCGCAAGGACAGGTCCCTCAAACTCCAGCGTGCCGAGTACCACGTCAAGAAGGGCGACGAGCTCTTCTCTCAGGGTCGCAACGAGGAGGCCGTGATCGAATACCAGTCCGCAGTGGATCTCGACCCGCTCAACGATGACGCGCGGGTCAAGCTCAACCGCGCCAAGATCCTCCTCGGCGACCGCGGAGGGGAGATCGGGACCATCGCAACTGAGCTCATCGAGGCTCAAAGAGCCAGGACTGAGCAGCAGCTTTCGGAGATTCGTCGCAGGATTGACGATGGCGAAGCTGCCCTGAAGGACAAGGAGCCGGAGAAGGCGGAGCGGAGCTTCTCGCAGGCCGTCGACATGATCCATGTACAGCCTGAAATTGACGCAGCGCTCCGTCAGAGGGCGACCGACGGCCTTCGACGGGCGAAGGACGATCGGCTCGCCCTCAAGAAGGCCCGCGAGGACGAGATTGCGAAACAAACTGAGCAGATTGCTTTGAAGGAGCTGAACCAGTCGAACGCGGTCAAGAGTGCGCAGGTGCAGGAACTACTCCGCAAGGCGGCCGAGTTCATGCGCCAGCACGACTATGAAAAGGTGGTCGAAGCTTGCGAGCGCGTCCAGCGGATCGATCCGGATAACCGGGTTGCCAAGTTCTGGCTGCACGACGCTCAGGACCAGATCGTGCAGGAGCGCCGGATGAGGCTCATCAAGAACCGGTTTGAAAATACTGGCTTGACGGCCGAGGACTTCACCAAGGCCCTCGTTTCGCAGGACAAGCCCTTCGAGTTCCCCGATGAGCCCGACTGGGTGCGCATCCAGGGTCGCGCGAAGACTCAAGGCATGCTTGACGTTAGCGATCCCGAGCCGATCCGTCGCATCAAGAATGCCATGAATGTCATTGTCGACTTCGCCTTCGACAAGACTCCGCTCGGTGACGTCGTGCAGCAGCTCCGGACCGTGACGGGCGCAAAGATCGGGGTTGACCCGGCCGTGGATGAGAGCGGCGTGCTGGTGACTGGAATGTACCAGGGTTTGCCGGCAATCAGCGTCCTGAATCTGGTTCTCGAGAGCGTGGGCCTCAGTTATACGTTCAAGGAAAACATTCTCTTTGTCACGAATCCGGGTCCCAACACCGGAAATGTGGTGTTTGGGATTTACAACGTCTCCGACATCCTGAACAAGATCCGCGAGTTCAGTGGGCCCGAGCTGATCTTGCGTCCGAGTGGTGACACGGGTGAGTCGCCCATCGCATTCACTGCGTCCACTGAGGAAGATGATTCCCAGCTTGACCCGGAGAAGCTCCAGGAGCTAATCAAGTCATCGACCGGCGGTGATTCAGCCTGGGCCGATCCGGTAAAGATCGAGTTTCATGGGGGCCAGTTCCTCGTGAATGCTCCGCGCGAGCTTCACGCGGAGATTCAGACGGTGCTCGAAAACTTGCGCAAGGACTCGGACCTCTTTGTCGTGATCGAGGCCCGGTTCATCGACATCAACGACGACTTTCTCGAAGACATCGGGATCGATTCCCGGGCCCTGGGTCTCGCCAACAACTACGGCACGCCGTATGGGAACGTCGTGAATGACGGACGAACGGGCGGTCAAGACCTCGGCTTTGTGAAGCAAGGCAGTCCGGTTCGTGACGTGACCCTCATCATGGGTCAGGACCGATGGGCTGGCCGGGTTCGCCACATCATCGACGGTTTTACCGGGACAATTCGAGGCGAACGTCTCACGGGGGGCCAGGGAATCAGCGGCTTGACTTTGCAGTCGACCTTCCTTGAGCCCTTCCAGCTCAACACCATTCTGAGGGCCGTGCAGGAGAAGTTGAACGTTCGACAGCTTACTGCACCTGTCGTGACCGCCCACAATGGTCAGCGGGTGTTTGTGTCGGTGATCACCCAGCGGGCCTATATTGCTGACTACAATCTTGTCTCTGGCGGTACAGGCTTCGCGATCATCGAAGTCGCTGACCCTGAAGTGCAGACCTTTCAGGAGGGCGTGATCCTTGACGTCGATCCGGTCATTTCACACGACAAGAGGTACGTAACGCTCGATGTGCGACCGACGCTCGCGACCCTGATTGGCGGAGTCATCTCGACGATCCTGATCTCTCTCGGTAGCTTTACGAACGTGGCCAACCAGGTGCCGATCGGCGTACCAGAGATTTCCCTCCAGCAGTCCTTTACTTCCGTTACCGTACCGAACGGGGGCACTGTGCTGCTGGGCGGATTCAAGAGCTTGAACGAGACGAAGCTGACCTCCTATCTACCGATCCTCGGCAAGATTCCCATAATCGGAAACCTTTTCCGGAGGAAGTCCCAAATCGCCGAGAGGCGGAGCCTGGTGATTCTGCTCACCGCTCGTATTGTGGACCTGCGCGAGTCGGAGTCGAGGCAGTTCAACGCCGAATAGCGAGCGAACCCAGAGCATGGCGTGGCCCTGGGAGGCTCCACGATGTGGGGTCTCCCGGGGCGGTTATCCTGCGCGCGGCCATGGTGGGGACATCCTGGCCAGCGCTCACCCACCATCGGCGCCGGAGGCTGCCGGGCGCCTATCGAGCGCCAAGGATGGGGGAGGAGTATTGGGGGGCTCTCCAGAATTCCCGTCGCTCTTCCGATATACTTTCCAGGCCCAAACGTCCGGACGACCCTGGAACGTGCATACACCATGTCCACTCCGCTCAAAGGAATTTTTTTCGACGTCGACGACACGCTGTACTCGACGAGCGAGTTCTCCGAGTTGGCGCGGTCGCAGGCGCTTGACTCCATGATCGCAGCGGGGCTCGCGGTCGACAAGAGCGTCCTCCAGGAGGAACTGGAAGAAGTCATCGCCGAGTTTACCTCGAACTACGAACACCACTTTGACAAGCTCCTGCTCCGGATCCCGAAGCGTTTCTACCGCGGCATTAATTCCGCGATCATTGTGGCAGCGGGAGTTATTGCTTACCACGAGACCAAGATCCGCCGTCTGGCGCCGTACGAGGACGCAATCGAAGTGCTCCGGCTGCTCTCGAAATCGAATCTCATCCTCGGTGTCGTGACGGAAGGTCTCGAGGTCAAGCAGGCGGAGAAACTGGTCCGAATGCGGATCAACCAGTACCTCTCGGCCAACGCGATCTTTATCTCGAACCAGATCGGGATCTCGAAGCCAAACCCCAAGATCTATCAGAGAGTTTGCAGCGACCTGAATCTGAAGCCAGCCGAGACCATGTACGTGGGGGACAACCCACTCCACGACGTCGACCCTCCCAATCAGATAGGCATGATCACGGTGCGGATGCGCCGGGGCGGCAAGTACTACAACACCGAGGGCAAGACAACCCCCGCGCGGGAAGTGCAGAACTTTTGGGATCTCCTCGACTACCTGCGGCAAGAGTTCGGAATCCAGGTGTGAATCGTGCGCGAGATCGAAGGCGAAGAGCGGAATGCGACTCGAAAAGAGGCCCGGCCCCCCATCAGCGTTGTCGTGCCCGTCCTGAACGAGGAGCCGAGTCTCGGGGAGCTTCACACCAGATTGTCGCAGTCGCTTCCGAGGGACGCCGAGATCATCTTCGTCGATGACGGCAGTACCGATGGCACGCCGGCAGTTCTTGCCAAGTTGGCGCGGCGAGACGCTCGCATTCGAGTCATCCGCTTCCGACGTAATTTTGGGAAGTCCATGGCGCTCCTGACGGGCTTCCGGCGGGCTCGCGGGGCGATCGTGGCGACGATCGACGGCGACTTGCAGGAGGACCCGGCCGAGATTCTGAAGCTCGCCGACAAGCTTGCAGAGCGCTTTGACCTGGCTTGCGGCTGGCGAAAGGTGCGTCAAGACTCCGCCCGGAAAGTTCTGGGCTCCTGGCTCTTCAATTGCGTCGTCAGTTGGCTCTCGGGGGTGCGTTTCCGGGACATCAACTGCGGGTTGAAGGTCATGCGTCGAGAGGTGGCGGAGGAATTGCTCCTGGGAGGTGGGTTTCACCGCTTTATTCCCCTTCTGGCCCACTGGAAGGGGTTTCGCGTGACCGAGGAGGAGGTGGCGCACCGGCCTCGCAAGCATGGGACATCCAGGTACGGCTGTGACCGAATTCTTCAAGGCCTTCTGGACCTATTGGTGATCCTCTTTCTTGTGCGGCAGGAGGGTCGCCCCAACCGCCTCTTTGTCGGCGCCGGGGTCGCGCTGGGGGCGGTAGGAAGCACGGTCTCTGCCTACATCGCCTACCTCAGAATCGTTCACGGCACGATCGAGAGCCGCTTTCCACTTCTGGCCCTGGGGCTTGTCCTCATGGTGGTGGGGGTGCAGCTCTTTTCGCTGGGACTCTTCGGCGAGTTGCTGGCCTATCAGTTCCGCTCCCGTAGGCCTTTCGAGCCGGCACTCTGGGAAATAGATAGTCGCTCCGAGATGCTGGATGGTGGCTCCGGTCACCCGCCGGTGCTAGACTCGAGCCGTGGCGGTGGTGTGTCGACGTGAGAGTCGTGGTGCTTACCGCTGCCTATCCTTCGAGCACCGAGCCGGAGCGAGCCGTGTTCGTGGAGACGCTCACCCGGGCTCTTGCAAGCTCCGGTGGCGCCGAGGCGATCGAGCCCTCTGTCGTGACGCCCCGCGTCCACAAGAACGACGCGGCCCGAGAGGTTCGTCATGGAGTGAAAGTGCAGCGATTCATGTATCCGTCGGGAGGCCGACGGCTCAAGGAGGTCGCGAGGCCTTCCATGGCGGCACTGGCCGCGTATGTTGCCTCGGGCACCGCGGCGCTTCTGAAGGAGACTCACCTCCGAGCCGCCCATGTTGTCCTTTGTCACTGGGCCCTGCCGTGCGGACCGATCGCCGCCACTGCTTCGATAGTGCTGCGCGTTCCTTTTCTTGTCATTGCTCACGGCTCCGACATTAGCCGGCATGCCAGGGCCGGCCCCATGGCTTGGGCCGCTCGTTGGGCGCTATCGAAGGCTCGTTGTGTCGCTGCCGTCAGCGCCGACCTCCGCCGCAAGATTGAGCACCTTGGCCTCTTGCCGTCGGGCACTGGCGCTTCCGTGCGAGTTGTCCCCATGGGGGTCGACTCGAGCCTCTTTCTGCCGTCGTTGAGCTGGCTGCGTGACCGTCTGGACGCTCGAGCACGACTTGGAATCAAGAGAGACGCCGCGCTCCTCCTCTTCGTGGGAGATCTTGCCCCGGAGAAGGGGGTGCTTGATTTGCTGGAAGCGCTCGGCCTCCTGCGTCTCAGGGGCTTCGAGGTCGAGACCGCACTGGCAGGTTCCGGAATGCTCAAGCCCCTCCTCGAGAAGAAAGCTTCCGAGTCAAGGCTGCGTGTCCTGGGCCGTGTCTCCCAGGCCGATCTTGTGACCTGGCACCGAGCTGCTGACTTGCTCGTTCTGCCATCTCATTCGGAAGGCGCGCCGGTCGCTGTGATGGAGGCACTGGCCTCGGGACTTCCCGTCGTTGCGACTCGAGTCGGCGGGTTGAGCGAGTTGGTGCTTGACGGAGTGACGGGCTGGCTTGTCCCGTCGAGGGATCCCGCTTCGCTCTCCCGTGAGATCGAGCGATTGCTCGGCGATCCAGGACTTCTGGCGGGCGCAAGGCGGACCCTCGCGGAGTCGCCGTGTGATTTTGGTGTGGAGCGGCGCGCCAGGGAATACCGGGCTCTCCTCGAGGAGGTTGTGCATGGCGCTTGACCCGAAGAAGTACTACGACAAGTACTGGGTGATGGGTGGCAGGGCGCGCAGAGAAGCGCGCAGCCGTGAGCGGGCTCTATTGACGCTGGACTTGCTTCGATCGGGGGGCGTGCGCAACGGCCGACTTCTCGACGTGGGATGCGGGCCCGGCTGGGCGCTCGAGGTCTTCAAGGCCGCGGGATATGAGACTGTTGGTGTCGATGCCTCGAGCGTCGCGCTCGAGGATGCGAGGTCGAGAGGGCTCGACGTGCGTGGTCTGGATCTTGAGCGAGACGATCCTGCCCTGGCGCTCGGGCCCGAGGCCCGCTTCAGTGCGGTCGTCTCCCTGGAGGTGCTGGAGCATCTCGTTCACCCGCTGGGGTTGCTTCAGAAGCTTCGCGGTCTTCTGGCCCAGGGTGGGCTCCTCGTGGTGTCGCTTCCGAACGAAATCACGCTGCCCGCACGGCTGCGCGTGCTCATCGGGAAATTACCCTTTGGAGGGCATGACGATCCGCACCTGCGCCACTTCGACCGGGCAAGGGCCCTGGCGCTCTTCGACTCGGCCAGGCTTCGAGTGACCGGGGAGCGCCGGGTCAGTCTTTTCCCGGTCCAATGGCAGACTCTACGTGCCTTGACGCGGCCGCTCCTTCGGCTCTGTCCAGGCGCCCTGGCTCTTGCCACTGTTTTTCTCCTCGAGGTCAGGGAGCCGCAAGAAACAGATGCGAAGTGAATGGACGAATCCGGGCCGTGGACTGTGGTGGACACGAATCCTTCTGCCGGCATTCATCGCCCTGGTGGCCATCGTGCCTTACCTGGGAGTGCTCGATTCTCCCTTCGTGTTCGACGACGAAAAGCTAGTCAAGGAGAACCAGTTCATCCGGCAAGGGTGGGGCGACTGGGCCCACATCGCGGCGACGTTTGACATCACCAGCCGGAAGTGGGACGAGGATGAGCTGCGGCTCAATTACCGGCCGCTCAGGTTCTTGAGCTACCGCATCGATAACACCATCTCGGAGGCCATCTTCGGGCCGACCCCGGAGTCGGGTCCGCCCGTCTTCGCCTTTCACCTCTCGAACATTCTCCTTCACGCCGCCAACTCCCTTCTTGTCCTGGTGATGGCTCGAAGGCTCGGGCGCTGGATTTACGGTGATTCTGGCCCTGACCCAGATGGTGCCTTCTCCGCGTTCTTCGCTGTCTCCACCGCGCTCCTGTTCGCTCTTCATCCGATTCAAACGGAGGCGGTGACCTATGTTTCAGGCCGGCGAGATGTGCTTTCGGCGTTCTTCTTCCTCTCGGCGATGGTGATCTACATGGGGAGCCCTTGCGGCAAGGCTCCAGGGTGGATGAGTGTGATCTCGGTCCCCGTTCTCTGTGCCCTCGGACTCCTCACGAAGGAGTCGGTCGCGACTCTTCCGGGCGCCATGATCTTGATCGACCTCGTGCGCAGATCCCGCTGGGGTGTGCGGCGTGCCTTGCAGCTGGCTCTCTGCCTTGCTCTGGCCGGGCTCTCTGTCTGGATCACGCTCACAAACCCTCGCCTGGTATCCTTCAGTGATTTCGGTGCGCCCCTCAACACAGCGCTGACCGCGTGCCGCTATGTCGTTCGCTACCTCGCGCTCACCATCTTCCCGGTACGGCAGAGCATCGACTACTCCTTTGACGCCATTCAACCATCGACAGGTCTCTTTTCGCCGCAGAGTACGCTGCCGGAGGCGCTTTTCGTGGCGGGCCTTGTGGTCACGGCGTGCTGGGGGCTTCCGCGAATCCGGCGCCGAAGTGAGGTCTCCCCGTTCCGAAAGCTGTGGCCACTGGGTGTCTTTTGGTTCCTGGGCACACTTCTTCCTGTGCTCCAGTTCATTCCCATTGCCGAGAAGTTTGCCGAGCGCTTCGCCTACCTGCCTGCGCTCGGCATCTTCCTGCTCCTTGCATCAGTCGCTGTGCGGCTCTTCCAGAAGGAGGCGATGCTGGCGATTGGGGCCCTCGCGCTCGTGGGAGTTGCCATGCTCGCGGCGACCGTGCGAAGGAATGGCGACTGGGAGACGCCGCTTTCGCTCTGGACGTCCGCCGTGGACGCGCAACCGAGGGCCGCGAGGGCGCATCTTGGCCGAGCCAATGCACTCAAGGAGGCCGGGCGCCACAGGGAAGCCGTCGAGGAGTACTCGCTTGCGCTCGCGATTTTCGAGGAAAAGCCTGACGTGCCGCTTCACCATGGATTTATCCTGCACGCGCTTACCTTCCGGGGAAGCATCACAGGGCTGCTCAGTGAGCAGGATCCTGCTCTCCTTGAGGAGGCAATCAGCGATTATCGCCGTGTGCTTGGGCTGAAGGATGTGGACCAGGTCGAGATTGAGTCGTCGCCGAAGCATGTTGTGCTCCACTTCGATCTGGGCGGCCTCCTCCTCAGAAAGGGCGACCGCCCCGCGGCACGCAAGGAATACGAGCGCGTGATCGAAATTGTGCCCGGTTCCCCTCTGGCCGGGGCCGCGCACTACTACCTGGCGACAATCTTCGTGGCCTCTGGCGACCTCGAGGCCGGCAGCGCGTCGTTCCGCAAGGCGCTGGATGCGATCCCGAAGGGGGACCCTTCTCGCCTGCGGGTCGTACTCGAGTTTGCGGACCACCTCATCGAGCGAAAGTCCCTCGATGAGGCCTACAAGTTGGTCAGCGAGGCGATTGCAAGTGGTGCGACGGGAAAACTGAGGCTCCACCTTCTCATGCGCGAAGCGAAGGTGCTTGACAGAAAAGGCGATCTGAAGGGTTGCATCGCCACGCTGGAGCGCATCCTTGCCGAGGATTCGACATATGGGCCCGCGTTGCTCACCCTGGGGCGCATCGAGGCCTCCGAGTCAAAGTACGACAAGGCCGAGGGGCGCTATCAGGCCTTGCTCAAGCTCGAGCCCTCGAATGCAGAGGCGCTGGAGGGGCTTCAAAGTGTTCGCCTCCTTCGCAGGATCGCAGAAGGGAACCTCGGGTCGAAGGGTACGGGCGACGACCCCAGGCCGCTCCTGGAGGCGATGGAGAGAAAAGGGCTAGAAATGATGGCGAAGGGGGAGATTCTCGCTGCGCGCGATACGTTCTCGAAGCTCCTCATCAGGGCGACCGAGGCGAAGAAACTTGACTTCCAGACGCTCTGCCTACGAGCTCTGGCGAAGTTGGAGGAGACTCTCGGGAACCACAGGACGGCCGAAGCGCACCTCAAGACGGCGCTCGAGCTCGATCCCCGGGATGCCAGGGCGTTGCGCCAGCTTGGCGATCTTGTATTGCGGAGGTTCGACGACCGCGCTGCTGCGCGGCGTTACTACGAGCAGTGCGTGGAGGCCCGGCCCGGTGGGGAGCTGGCTGATCCACTCGTGTACATGAACTTGGCCGAGCTCATCGGCGCCTCGGATCCGAGCCTCGCCCTGAGCCATCTCGAGCGCGCCAGGAAGTCGGGCTACGCCGAGCCCGCTCTTGATCGAGCCTTCGGCTATCGACATGCGGACGCTGGGCACTGGAAGGAGTCGCTCGATGCCTTCAATCGCTATTTTGAGCGTACGCCGGTCTTCCAGGAAGGCGGTGGTGTCGATCGGGCCCGAGAGGCGGCGAAGGACTTCGTGCGCGACCGAGTCGTTCCGCAGGTGGGGGAGTGAGGGGTTTCCATGACGAGTGATGCGAGGAGATTTGCGCTACTGCTCCCGCTCGTCGTGTTGTCGGGAGCGGCAGCGCTGGCTGTCGAGGTGGTCGTCTCGAGGATGCTGGCACGGACCATCGGATCCACCTCCTGGGGTGTTGCCTTGACGCTCTCGGGCTTCCTGGGCGGCATGGGGCTTGGAGCGTGGATTGGCGAGTGGTGGCTTGAGCGGTCGGTACTTCGGGGGAAGGGGCCTCTCGCCAAGCCGCTCCTGGCCTACGCAGCCTGTGAGATCGTGGCGCTCGTCCTCAGCGTGGTCTTTGTGACTGGATCGAAGGTGATCGGGCTGATACTGACCCTACCGGGAGGAGAGGGGTTGCTCCTCGCCGCTGTGGTAACTTTGTCCATCCCGTGGGGAGCTTCATTCCCGTGCATCGTGCGTGCGGCGGGTGAAGTCAGAGACGCTGCCGTGCGGCTACGCCTTGTCTACGGTTTTAACGCGGTGGGGGGAGCACTTGGAGCCCTGGCCGCGGGCCTCGTCGTGATTCCAACCCGGGGCGAGTGGGGAGTTTTGCTTCAAGCGGCCGTACTTGAGATCACGGCCGCTTGCGGTGCAGTTGCCCTGGACCGTGCAGCCCGGGGCCGCGCGGTTTCCTCTGATGAGCCTGGCAGCGAGGCGGGATCCAGCTGGGCGAAGGCGAAGTCGCGCCCCTCCTCGAGCCTGGTGGCCTTTGTCTTCGCATGCGGTCTCGTAGTTCTCTACTGGGAGGCCCTCTGGACAAGGATCCTCACGCTCACGGTCGGCTCGACGGTCTACGCGTTCAGCCTGATCTCGGCCTCGGTCCTTGCGGGGATTGGGCTCGGGAGCCTCGCATGGAGCGGTGAGTGGTTCCGGAGGCACGCCGGTTGGGCGCTGTCGCTCCTTTCGGCAGCAGTGGCAGGGGGACTATTCTTCGCAGTTCCCTACCTGCCCGACGCCTACCTCGCCGCAGTGCGTGTCGGGGGCTTGTCGCCGATTCTCGCCGGATCTCTGGGCGCTGGCTGCGTCGTCTTCGGGCCCAACTTCCTTCTTGGCAGCCTCTTCCCCTGGGGCACCTCCCGTGTGGTGGGCAGGAGCGGCAGGCTCTACGCGGTCAACGCCCTCGGGTGCGTCGCCGGAGCGTTGATGGGGGGGCCCCTGGGAGCGCAGTGTCTGGGGCTCCAGACGGCTTATGCCGTCGGCGTCCTGGCGCTCGTACTGCTCTCCTTCCTCGGCCTGTGCGCTTCGGGGGCCAGGAGCCGGCGTATTCTTGTGCCCTGGAGCCTGCTGGTGGTTGTCCTGGTGACGGTGCTGAGCGCGGCCGGCGGTATTCTGGGATTCTCCTGGGATTGGCGACGTGTTCTCTCTGGCGTCTACCAGTGGTCGCCAGCGGATCTTGCCAGTTTGCCGCTCGAGGAGAGCATCGCGTCTCGTGAGATTCTGCACCTGGTGAAAGGGCGTGAAACGATTGTCTCTGCGGAGCGTGAGTGTGACGCGAACACGATCTACCTCCGTGGAAACGGAAAGGTGGAGGGTGGCATACCGCTCGACTCTTCAAGACGAAGCCTTGCGGACCTTCCCACCCAGATTCTGCTGGGGGATCTGCCCTGCGCATGCCTTCAGTCCCGGTCCAACCAGAGAGTGCTCCAGATCGGGCTGGGAAGCGGCGTGACCCTGGGGGCCCTGTGGAATCATGGGCGCTGCTTTTCCGCCGATCGGATTGATCTCATCGAGATCGAGCCGGGCTTTCTCGAAGCGCTGTTTGCCGTGCGAGGTGTCGGTGGGGCTGCGGATCTTGTCCCCTACGAAATCCTTGGGGGGGGCGACGGGCCACGACCCGGGCTTCATTTCGGAGACGCACGCCGCCTCATCTCGCTCGAGCTCAGAGCGTCGAAGTGGGATGCTATTGTAAGTCAGCCTTCCGAGCCGTGGACCCCTGGCTCGGCGCCGCTTTTTACCGTGGAGTTCTTCGAGCTGGCCTCGAAGCATTTGACCGACGGTGGAATCTTCTTTCAGTGGCTTCAACTCTACAAATTGGAGTGGGATGCGTTCCGGATGGCTGTGCGGACGTTTCGGAGGGCCTTCCCGGTCGTTTTCGTGCTTCGCCCTCCCGGAACCGGAGAGGTAATCCTCCTGGGCTCTTCCAAATCGATTCCGCTCGAGGGCATGCTCGAAGCTGTACACGGACCGGAGCTTGCTTACGCACTCATCGAGGAACCCATCGATCGGCTTGCGGCGTTTCTTGTTGGGCCAAACGGCGTTGACGACCTCGTGGGCCTCGAAAGGATGCTACCCGTCAACACTGATTCGCGCAGCGAGCTCGAGCACCTTTCTGTGCGAGGGCTTTATGCCAGCGGTGATTTAGCTCTCACGACCTTGCGCCAGCTGCAGGAGGCCGGCGGTCGCGACCCGATCTCTCGTTATCTCGCGCCGCACCTCAGAAACGATCGCCAGTTCCTCCGGCGCCTTGCCACGCGCAACATGAGATTCGGCGACTTCGCCGAAGCGATTGCGATCATCGAAGGAGACGAATCCGCCGATGCCAGGAGCCTGCGGACTCAAGTGGAGGCGGAGAAGAGAGGATGATCTCGTCATGAGAATTCCCCGGGCCTTCTTCGATGGCACGGCGAGCCCGGGCGATGTGCTCGAGCTCTCCGCCCGGGAAGCGATCCACATCGTGCGGGTGCTTCGGCGCAGGGTAGGCGATCGAGTCGTGCTCGTGTCGCACTCGGGAGACATCTTCGACGCGGAGATCATCGAGGCCGTGGAGGGGCCGCCACTTGTCGTCAAGGTCAGGGTCGCGCGGCGAGCCGACGCGGACCTCCCGCCGATTCGTCCCTGGACGCTCGGTCTGGCGCTCGTGAAGTCCGACGCGTTCGAGCTTGCGCTCCGCATGGCGTCCGAGCTGGGAATGCTCCGGGTGACCGCGCTAATCACCTGCCGGTCGATCGTACGGCCCCGCGAGGGGTTGCAAGGGTTCGAGAAAAAGGCGGAGCGATGGCGCTCGATCGCAGAGGATGCTGCCAAGCAATGCGGAAGGGGGGCGCCGCTTGAGATTGCGGGGCCCCTTACGTTCGATTCCTTCGTGCGAGACTCCGTGTGCGCGAAGCGGTGGATCGCCATCCCCTCTGGACCTGTGCGTTTGTCAGAGATCGTGGGTGCGGGGTCCGAGCTGCCGGAGAGCGAGTTTCTTCTGGGGCCTGAAGGCGGTTTCACTCCCCGGGAGGTTGCTCGAGCGAGAGAGGCTGCCTTCGAGCCGCTCGGGCTTCCCACCCCGGTCCTCCGGACCCCAACGGCAGTGGCGTTGATAGCAGCCCTGGGCGTCCTGGGGCAGGGGCGCTTTTGATGCCCTGCGCAGTCTTGTGCCTCGCACGCCCCCCGCGTGAGACATTCCGAATGGGCAGAGGAGGACCATCTCAAGTCTGCTGCTCGTTTCTGCTGGTGGGGGAGGCGGACCCTCTTCCCCACGACGGCTCGCCGTCCGAGCGGAGCGAGGGCGG
>SXIK01000059.1 GCA_005772855.1 Planctomycetia bacterium
CGCCGGCCAGGACAGCATTCAACGTCTCGAATTCGGCCCGCGTGGTGTTGGAGATAACTCGTGCAAGCGTCGTCTTGCCGCAGCCGGGCGGCCCCCAGAGAATAATCGAGCCGAGCTGATCCGCCTGAATCGCGCGGCGCAGGAGCTTGCCTTCACCAAGAATATGTTCCTGCCCGATGAACTCATCGAGCCTTCTCGGTCTCATGCGGGCAGCGAGCGGAGTCCCGTCCCTGGGCAAAGTGAAAGGTGGAGCAGCACCGCTCTTGTTCTCGATCTTCATGAAAAGTCTATCTCCGCAATGCACTCAACTTCTTCCTTTTCTTCGGGCATTCTACACTTGCGGAGGACGACCCGATTCCTATAATTTTCCCGCCAACCGATCCCAATAGCAGATGAGAAGCCAGAAAAACAACAGGAGCAGGAAAGGCAGATCGAGAAATCGGGCGTGCCTCCTTGAGGAGCTGCGGATACCCAGTGCAACTTCTCAAACAGGGTGGTACGCTCTGACGCGAATTCCAGTATCAACTGTCTTCACCGACGTCCCCCATCAAGAGAGCTCATGAGTAGATTACCCGAGAAGAAAGAGAAGCCGGCGAGCGCGAAGAACCCCTCAACTCGCCAGGATGACAATGGCAAGGACATGGCCCAAATCAAGGTCATCAGGGAAGCCTTGATAGAGAAGCGGGCGGCGATCGCCCGCCAGCAGGCGACCCAGCTGAACGAGCTTTACAACCCTGACAAGCACCACCTCGCCGACCTCGAGGAGATGGCCTCCGACACCTCCGACACCGATTCGCTCTGCGCGATGGTCGACCTGGGATCAAGCACCATCGAGCAGATTGACACGGCGCTCCAGAAGCTCGAGGACGGCACGTACGGAATATGCGAAATGTGCGAAGAGCCGATTCATCCGGACCGACTCGAGGTCCTTCCCTTCGCCTCCCTGTGCGTCAACTGCCAGCGGAAAAAGGAGCTCAACAAGGAGCTCGCCAGGGCGGACGAGGAAAGCTAAAAGGAGCTCTTACGAAAGGCTCTCCAGGGGAGAGTTGTTCCTTGAGACAGAATCTTCCTCCCGCGCCATGAAACTCCCTGGCGGCGCCAGTGCCGCCAGGCGGATACCCCGGTCATGTAGGCATAAAAGACGGAGGCGAGAGGCAGCGTGAACGCGAATCGGAGCGGGACGCGGTGGTGTCGCACGGCGGGAAGGAAGAGGGCCGCCTGGATCAAGACTGCCGCGAGCGACAGAGCCATGGCACGGCCTTCTCCAACCGCGGCGCCAAGAGCCACGAGAACGGGCGGAGCGACGAAGAAGAGCCCGAGAAAAACAAAGGTTCCCAGCACCAGAGAGTAACGATATCCGAGCTGGTCGAACGCCGTTCGGGCCACCATGCGAGTGATGTCCTCCAGCTTCTCTGATCGACGTACACTCAAGATCTCTGGCCCGAGGCCGAGCCAGATGCGTGCGCCGGACTTTTTCGCCAGCTGGGCGAGGCGCACGTCGTCGATCACGGCGCCTCCAAGGGCATCGAAGCCACCGATCTTCTCGAGAAGCGACCTTCTGAGGAGCACACAGCCTCCCGCCGCGGCAGCCGTGGACGAGCGCGAATCCGCGACGCGCCGAAAGGGGTACAGAAGCTGAAAGAACCATACGAAGGGGGGGATGAGAAGCTTTTCCCAAAAAGTCTCGGCTCGCAGACGGGCCATGACGGAGACCAGCTCTATCCCTTCCTTCCGAGCTTTCTCCACGAGCGCCGCGATCGAGCCCCGAGGGTGGAGGATGTCGGCGTCGGTGAGTAGCAGCCATTCGGAGCTTCCTCCGGCCGCATTCAGGCCCGTCTTCAGGCCGTGGATCTTCCCCAGCCACCCCGCAGGTGGTGGCTGGCTCGTGACGACGAGGAGCTTTTCAGGTTCCGCAGACGATCCCGCCAGTGAGCGGGCAATCTCTCCCGTCCGGTCGGTGGATCGATCGTCCACCAGGACGAGTTTCGCAAAGGATGATGCTTGAGCCAGCAGTGCCGGCAGCGTCTCCGCGAGCGTTTCCTCCTCGTTGAGGGCCGGTACGATCACGAGGACGTCCTCCTGGCCAGTGGACGCTGTCGATGGGACCCGCTCGAGCTCCGGGCAACGGAACGCGTGGATAGAAGGCCACCAACGCTTCGTGTCGAAGGCAAGGACCACCCAGAAGAGGAGAACTATCAGTGCAGTGGCTGTCACAGTCATCAATTCAGCATTTCAGGTGCGCCATGAGCTCGGCCTGGACCTTTCCGTTGGTCGAAACTCCACTCTTGCCCAGATGCGTCCGGTTGCCAAGCCAGTCGGTGAAGGTTCCGCCGGATTCCTCCAGAATTGGGAGCAGCGCAGCACAGTCCCAGTCTGCAAGCACAGGGTCCAGCATGGCCTCCGCACGGCCGGTGGCCACGAGGATGTGGCCAAAGCAGTCGCCCCACCCCCGGCATACTCGAGATCGCGCTCTCACACGGTCGAAAGCCGCTGTACGCCCCGAGTCGTCGAAGGTCTTGTGGCTTGTGTAGGTCACGCAGGCGTCCTTCAGGGCCGCAACGCTGGACACCCGGGCCCGGCGGCCGTTCCAGGAGCAGCCCTCGCCCCGCGCCGCGGCAACCAGCTCATTCAACCCCGGCACGTTGACGACGCCGAGCACTGCAGTACCTCGTGGGTCCTCGAGGGCCACCATCACGCCGAAGAGCGGCACGCCCTGGATGAACGACTTGGTCCCATCGATCGGATCGATGATCCAACGAAATCCGGAACTACCTGAACGCTCGCCCCTCTCCTCGCCCAGGAATGAATCTTGCGGAAACTCCCCGAGGAGAATTCGGAACAATAGATCCTCGGACTCCTTATCGGCGATCGTCACGGGGGTCTTGTCTCCCTTGACCTCCACACAGAGCTGGGTCTGAAAGTAGCGAAGGGTCAGCTTGCCTGCTTCCCAGGCCGCCTGGATGGCCACGTCAAGTCGATGCTTCAAGTTGTCGCCCATGGTATGGCATTGCAAGGCCAACTGGGAGAATTGCAACGAAGTTTTTTCCGTAAGTGGGCCTTCCGGAACAACTCATTTGGCGAGACAATGCTTGCCTTCCATGTGACCTTCACCAACGTGAAGGATCGCTCCGACAACCCTCTTCTGGAAGACTCTTGATGCGCCCCAGCCACTTATTACTTTGCTTGACATTCGCTTCAGGTTTGACGAGTTGCTCAAGCCACTCGCTTCGTCCAGGCATCTGGGAGATAACAGTCCACAACGTCCGTCGGACGGATACAAACGAGCCGCTGATGATCCCCAGACGGGAGGCTCGCCTCGAAATCGATTGGGCAAAGAGGGATAAGGACCCCGATGTGATCGAGGAAGTGGCCCTCGACTACATCGCCAGTACCGCCAGCGCTGACACTGGCGCGACCACCCCGGCCGGCCCTCCGCCCAGCCCCAAGAGCATGTTTGCCGATATCGAGAGCCGCGAAGAACGGGAGGAGAAGATCTTCATGCTGAAGGCGGAAGACGGTTACTGGATCTGGCGCATGAGCGGCGTCATCAGAGACTCTGAGAGTATTTTCGGGACTCGCTTCGACGCGCGGATCTTGCGCTCAAGCCTCACCGCATTCGAGGGCGGCTCAGGGAGTTGGAGCATGCGATGGCTGAGGGACAATTAGTCGCGCTCCCCTCCGAAAGCGCCCCGCCCACCCGGCGCTTCGGTCGACTCTACACGAAGGCTCTGTTTTCTCTCGTCGCGACAGTTGGCGCGCTCAATCTCTTGCTCGTCGCTCTGGGATTCGCGCAATGGAGCAGCTTCGGGAGCTGGGGCAACGCAGTGCTGCTCTCCGTCCTCGGGATGCTTGCCTGGGAGGTCGTGGAGAGGTCCACACGCGCGGGACGTGCTTCCGCGCTTGCCTGGGGAGCGTTTCCTGTCGCGATGGCGCTCGGGATCGTTACCGTCATCTTTCTCCTTGTATCCGCCTGCCCGAGCCTCGAAGGCTGGCTTTTTCGGGCAGAGGCCCGCTATTACGGAGCGTCGCAAATTCTCCGGATCTCGTTCCCTCTCCCGGTCGAGAAGGGTGGAATCAACCTTCGTCTCGGCGTTGCCTCCATCAACGACTCCTGGGCTCGCAAGAGACCAGAGGCTTTTCGTTGGCGAGATGCACAGACGCTCGAAATCGACGCGCAGGTCGTCCTGAACGCCTTCGGTATGTCCCGCAGGCCCAACAAGATCGATCTCAACCAGGTGCCGAACGCACCTCGCTTCCTCTACACGACCCGTGACGAGGTGCCGGAGCAAACCCTGGACATCAGATGAATTCTCCCACCAGGAGCTACCTTCACCCACCCGAATGGAGAATGGCCGTATGACCACACGAGGGAAGGTCCTGTGGACTCCGCCGGCCGAGCGTCAGGCTGGCTCCGCAATAAGAGCCTTCATGGGGCAAACCTTCAGCGACTATGCCATGCTCCAGAAGTGGTCCGTCTCGAAGCCTGCCGAATTCTGGAACGCCGTCTGGAACTTCTGCGAGGTCATCCATTCCGGAGAGGTTCGCTCTGTGCTCTCAAATTCGCGCATGCCGGGAGCGCTGTGGTTTGAGGGCGCCGAGCTCAACTTTGCGGAAAACCTGCTGCGACACAATGGTGCTCGCACGGCAATCGTTTTTGAGAGCGAGAACGAGAGCCTTCGCCGCACCCTGAGCTTCGACGACCTCAGGGACCAAGTCGCTCGCTGCGCCGAGGGCTTGCGCCGAGCCGGAGTTCAGCCAGGCGACAGGGTCTGTGCCTTCACTCCGAATGTGCCTGAGGCCGTCGTGGCGTATCTGGCCACGGCCTCGATCGGGGCGATCTGGTCGTCCTGCTCGCCCGATTTCGGCCCGCAAGGCGTGATCGACCGCTTCGGCCAGATCGGGCCCAGGGTTCTTTTCGCGGCTGACGAGACGCGTTATTCTGGCAATCGGCACGAGCTGGATGGGCGCATCGAGGAGATCCAGTCCAGGATACCGACCATCGACACCGTGGTCGTCTATCCCTTCGCAAGGGAGAGGCCGACTCTCCGCCCGGGCCAGGTCGCGTGGGCAGACTTCCTCGGCGAGAAGAGCGAACCCTTGCGCTTCGAACGCTTTCCATTCGCGCATCCCCTGGCAATCCTCTACACCTCGGGTACGACGGGTGTGCCCAAGTGCATCGTCCACTCGGCCGGAGGGACGCTCCTGAAGCATCTGGAGGAGCATCGGCTGCAGGTCGACCTGCGCCCGGAAGACAAGTTTTTCTACTTCTCCACCTGCGGCTGGATGATGTGGAACTGGCTTGTCAGTGGTCTCGCGACAGGCTGCACGATCGTTCTGTATGACGGAAACCCGCTCCACCCCGATGCGTCCCGGCTCTTTCGCATGGTCGATCAAGACGGAATCTCGATCTTCGGGACGAGCCCACGATTTCTTTCCGCCGTGGAAAACGCGGGCCTCGTGCCTCGCGATATCTTTTCGCTCGGGTCGTTGCGCACCATGCTTTCGACGGGCTCGCCACTCCACCCGAGGCAGTTTGAGTGGGTCTACCGCGCGATCAAGGACGACGTGATGCTGAGCTCGATCTCGGGTGGCACGGACCTCATCGGCTGTTTCGTCCTTGGCTCCCCACTACACCCTGTGCGCTCGGGGGAGATCTCGTGCAAGGCACTCGGCATGGATGTCGAGAGCCTGGATGAGGAGGGGCGGCCCCTTGTAAACGAAAAGGGCGAGCTTGCCTGCGCCACACCATTTCCGTCCATGCCCATCAAGTTCTGGAACGACCCGGACGGCGCGAAATACAAGGCCGCCTACTTTGAGCGATTCCCGGGCAAGTGGCACCACGGCGACCTCATTGAGCTCTTCGAGGACGGCGCGTCGGTGATTCACGGCCGCAGTGACGCCACGCTCAACCCGGGCGGCGTGCGAATTGGCACTGCGGAAATCTACCGCGCACTCCAGGGGGTTCCCGGCGTTGTGGAGGGGATTGCCGTTGGGCGCCGTGCCGGCGCCGACGAACGTATCGTGCTATTCGTTGTGCTCGACAAGGGTCTTCAGCTCGATAGCGAGTGCGAGCGGGCCATTCGATCTCGCATTCGAGCCGAGGTCTCTCCTCGCCATGTGCCAGCCGAGATCCATCAAATCGCCGAGGTGCCACGAACCATGAGCGGCAAGTCGGTCGAGCTGGCGGTGGCCAGGATCCTCCGCGGCGAAGAGGTGAAGAATCTATCCACTCTCGCCAATCCGGAAGCGCTTGAACAGTTCAGGAAGTTCGCCCGTTGAGGGAGCCTTTACGGGCGGCTTCGAGACCCTCCTTTTCGTCAATGAAGAGCATCCCGATGATCCCGAGGAGAAAGAATACGCCGGTACAAAGGATGGAGGTGCGCATGTTGACCCACTGGCGAGTCAAGCCGAACAGCACCGGTCCCACCCCCGCGAGCTTCCAGAAGAGGCCCCAGAACCCAAAGAACTCCCCCGATCGTTCGACCGGCGAGAAACTGCCCACAAGAGCCCGGGCGGCGCTTTGCGAGGACCCCATCGCCACCCCGGCAAGGACGCCCACTCCATAGAACTGCAGCTTTGTCCGGGTGAAATAGGCGCACACGCAGACAGCGAGCCACACAACCAGGGAGATCTCGATGGCCAGCAGGGAGCTGACTCGATCCTGCAGGATTCCAAACCCGAAGGCCCCCGCAGAAGCTGCCAGTTGGAGCGCAATGAAGAGGATCATGAGCTCTCCCATGGTCATCTCCATTTCCTCCTTGCCGAACTGGTTGGCATAAGCAACGACGATGAAGATCCCGCACGAGTAGACCAGGAAGACGACCAGGAACCGAAAGAGCTGGCGGTACTGTCGCACGCGCCGAAGCGTCTCGAACACCCGGGCAAGACCCACTGCGATGTATCCGCGTCCCCTCGGCAAGGACTGCGGCACGGATCGCTCCTTGAGAAAAAGAAAGGTTGGGAGGGCAGCCACAAGGAAAAAGGCTGCGACGGCGAGAAAGGAGAGCCGGACCGGGCCGGAATGCTCGACATCGATCCCATCCTTCACGAGGGGATAGCAGGCCACGAGGCTCACGAGTCCGCCAAAGTAGCCGAGGGCCCAGCCAAGCCCGCTCACCCGCCCCATGCGCTCGGGGGTCGTGATCTCGGGCAGGAACGCGGCCACGATGTTCTCGCCGCTGGAGTAAAAAAGGTTCGAGAGAACAAAGAGCCCGAATCCCAGAACCACCGCGCCTGGCGCCACGAGCCCGAGGCTGGCGGTTCCCAACACACTGCCCAGCCACGTGACGAGGAGAAACCGCTTTCTCGCCCCGGAGAAGTCGCTGATGGCCCCAACGACTGGAGCGGTGAGAAGCACAAGGCCCTGCGAGACCCAATTCCCCAGTCCCCAGAGGAGCTCTCCGGTTTCCCGCTTGAGCCCGGCGCCTTCACAGACCGGTCCCATGAAATAGATCGAATAGACCACGGTCACAATGAGGGTCGTGTAGCTCGAGTTGGCGAAGTCGAACATACACCAGCCGAATATCTCGAGCCGGCTCGCCGGTTTGGGTTCCTGGGACATGGCCGTGCATGCGAACACGCGCCCACGTGGAAAGCAAGCGACGACGCGCCTACAATGCCCGCGGCTCATGGAAAATATCGTCCTCACTCTCATGGCGCACCCCGACGACGCCGAAATCCTCTGCGGGGGCACACTGGCGCTGCTGGCAGGCCTGGGCTGGAGAGTGCACATCGCCTCGGCGACGCCCGGAGATTGCGGCACGAGCACGCTCGGCCCCGAAGAAATCGCCGCGATCCGCCGCAAGGAAGCCGCGAAGGCTGCCCGGGTGATCGGCGGCGAGTATCATTGCCTCGAACGACGCGACCTGCGCGTCCGCTACGACGACGAGACGCTGGTCGAGGCCTGCCGGTTGTTACGCTTCGTGCGCCCCCGTATCGTGATCACGCACAGCCCGTCCGATTACATGGTGGACCATGAGCAGATCTCCCTTGTGGCCCGGGCAGCCGCCTTCAACGCCCCGATCCCGAACGCGCCCGCGCCACCGGGAACGCAACCTCTCGAGGCCATCCCACACCTCTATTACGCTGACCCGATCGAGGGCAAGGATCCCCTCGGCGGGCTGATCGTGCCAACACTGCTCGTCGACATCGAAAGTGCACTCGACAAAAAGCTCGAAATGCTCTCAAGACACGCGTCGCAGAGGGAGTGGCTGCGGGCGCACCACGGGATCGACGAGTATCTGGAAAGCACGAAGCGTTGGTCACGAGAGCGTGGTCGACTCGCCAACTGCGAACATGCCGAGGGATTCCGGCAGCACCTCGGACACGCTTATCCGCAAAATGATTTGCTGGCCTTCACACTGAGAGAGCGAGCAATCCTGCACTTGCCCAGGAAACGAAGAAAGGGCACTTGAAGCTTGACCCTCGCGGATGTGGCTCTTTCGGGACACTACTGAAGGCGATCACAGGTGCAATCCACACTCGCTCGGCAAAGCTGCCCCGGGGAGGTTGTTGGCGTCCATTCTTGCCCCGGTCCCTACCCCCTCCGGGCTTGTCTCAGGTTCGGAGGCTCTCGAGTTCCCCCCCGGCAGGGGCTCGTCGGGTGAGCAAGAAAAAGCTCAACCGGCGGGACCTCAGGTTCCGCCGGTTGAGCTTGGAATCCAGTCGCAGCACTCGAGCAATTCTCAACAGTCGTTGTTGCGGCCCCCGTCACAAGCAAGGCTATCCTTGGTCGGATCGCTACCGGCGCTGGTGGGGCCAGGCGCGGGCGGCTTCGGGCTCTTGGGGACGAAGAGGTAGTTGAGGATAAAGACCACGTCACTCGCATCGAGCCGGCCATCATCATTGGCGTCGCAAGCGTCATCACAGGGGGCCAGGAACTGCTTGTCGCCCTTGAAGAAGAAGTAACCAACCATCGCGGCCGCGTCCGAGATATCCACCGACATCCTACCCATGTTCGAGAGGTTGCAGTCACCGCGGACAAACTTGTCGTTACCGCCGTCGACACAAATCTGACAGTGCATGAGCTGCGGAGCTTGCGACTGAAAGCCAATGGACACAAGATTCTTCACCGGTGGCGTGCCATTGCCGTTCAAGCCATCCATGAACTTGACCCAGTAGCACTTGCCGCAATCCGCATCATTCTCAATCTCAAAATCAACCGAGAAAAGCTTCTTGAACTTGCTCGTGACAGGGAGCGTACGGCCGTCGAACGGGCTCCGGAAGTCGATCAGGAGGCCGAGGGTGAACTCGCAACCGTCCTTGTCGTCCTTGGTCGGCGAGTTGTCCGCTTCCAGGTGGACAAACTCGGGCTGTAGATCCTCCAACGCGCCTCCATCCATGTCCAGAGAGTCCGCGTCGACATTCAAATCACAGCTGTAGGTCACGGCCATCGACAATCCCTGGATTCTGTCCTTCGACCCCGGCGCCTTGTAGTAAAAGTTCACTGCATGCTTGGAATCGCGTCCCCCGTGAATGCTCTTGGGGTTGCCTTCCGAATCCAGCTCGCCACCGCAGGCGAACATGAGCTTCCCGGTCGGAGGGGGCCCGACCTCACCCTCGCACGTCAGAGTGCCGTTCTTCAGGTTGAGGCCCTCGGCCTTTCCAATCGACTTTCCGCCAATGGAGATCAGGTTCGAGAGCACGGGGCCACCGTCGACTCGAGCGTACTTGCCATCCACCAGCTTCAAAGAGACTTTCTCGCTACCCGTCGATGGCCCCTCGCAGCGAAGCTTGGCCGTGCCGACCACGTGGTCCTTGCCAGCCGGAATTTTCTCGCTATCTTTTCCGTCCACGTCGAGGACAGCGGCGAGAATGATGAAGTTGTCCTCAAGACGCCGCTGGATAAGGTCGGCGCCATCGAGTGGTTTGCCCGCGCCATCGTTCGGCAAGACCTCGACACCCCTCGCCTTCGATCCGTCCCATTCAAAGACGAGCACAAAGCCCTGCGCGGCGCTATCGCAGCTCAGCTTGAGCCCAATCTCCGCCGTTTCTCCGCTCTTCGCGGAAGCGCTTCCAACACTCAGCGCATTCTCGGCACGGAGCCCTGCCGCTGCGAAAAAGGTCAATACAGAGCACAAAACACCGCAGAAGCTCGTGGGTAGACATTTCTTTCTCATCGTTCGAGGCGTCTCCATTTCTTTCAAGACTCTTTTCATTTCTTCGGACCGGTTCCGCTTCGACTCACGGAAACGGCAAGCCATTGCATGGGGATAAGGAGGAATTGCCGAGGGGTTCGGCTTCACAGGCAACCCGTCGCGGGGGAAAAACTGCTCTGGCCTGCCCATAAGGAGTTTGTTCGTGAAAAAGTGCCATTGGCACAAGGCAGTTGGCGTGTCTCTTCGCAATTCTCTTGTTCAACAGGTATCAAAGGACCTCCGCCAAGGATTCAAGCGTGTGCCCAAGGCATCCAATCATCTGCACTCACCATTCGTTGTCCATCTCTCAAAGAAAAAACTCTCAAAGAAAGGTCTTTTGAACAGGGAGTCATGCATGCGAGGAACTCGCAGGAGAGTCAGGGCCGGGAAGGCCTTTCCGCGTTTATTAGGGGTCCATTGTATGGGTCTCATGGAATCGATGCAATTCCGTACTCGCGCGAACCATTTCTGCCTTTCTCACAGCACACACATCTCTTGAATGTGCCTGCAAGGAAGAGCGCCCCAAATCAAGCAATACACCTATCTGTGGGGGTGGATGCGCGCTCGGCGCCACACTTCACAGAATTTTTGTCAGAATCTTCTTTACTTTTTCGGCCTCAGAGGACAAATAGTGGGCCACGGAAAAGAAAAATTTGCTACCCCTGATCTTCAAAAGAATTATGCGCGGGTTGGTGTCAAGGAAGTAGCGATTGGAGACAAGTCCGAAGTGAGTCAAAGTGGTGAGGTCTGCGGAATGTCGGGGCCTGCGGAATACCAGGGACTGCGGAGCGTAGAGATCTCCAGCGTGGCGAAGTCCAGGGTGTCGAGAAATTCAGCCGAGGAGTTCCTCGGAGTGGACCTCGAGTCGACCGCCAAGAGGAACTTGCCCAGAAGAGAGTTTGATCTCCGAACCCACTTGCACGAGCGCCTGTAATTCGTAGAAGGATCACGGTGCGAGATGCCGAAAATTCATTTTGTTGATCTCTTCCCGGCAGAAGCACTCTGCTGAAGGAGGATTCCTGTTGAGCCCATTTTCAAATTAGCCTCTTGATTTTTACGCAAAGTAAACTGCGTGGTTATTCCTGAATCCCAAATAGAACGGTTTCAGCCTCGTGGCTTGGGTCGTGAGTCATTCACGACGTCAAGCTCCAGTGTTTCCAGGCATGAAGGAAATGTTGCGCGAGGATAGCCAGTCAGTGTTACCAAATTCTGTTGAAGTGTGTTGTTTGTTGTTTTTTTTCAAAGGCCCTCTTTTTTAAGGAGAACGGATTATGGCCAAGAAAGCAGTCAAGAAAGCGGAGAAAAAGCCCGCTAAGAAGGCAGCGAAGAAAGCAGCGAAGAAGAAGTAATTCTTCGCTCCTATTCGCAGGTTCACCTCTGGGCAGCCCGGCCCGATCGACCGACGTGAAGACTCTTCGCGTGCGGTAGTAGCCGTTGTGGCGTCATGGAGGAACGAACTTAGAGCACCGGTCAGAGTAGTGAACTCGCCGGTGCTTTTTTTGTTCCAGGCTTCCTGCCTTGCCACCCGCATCGCCAGGAGGGGTCCCGCTTGAGCGGGCTATCACTTGACTCCCGGCGTCACTAATCCTGCTGACAGCCTCCAAACGCCTCGCAGGAGAGGTTGTCGGGTGTGGGATCCTTCCCTGCCCGCAAGGGACCCGGTGCCGGCGGGGGTTCGGCTCTCTGAAAGAGCCAGGCAAGGATCTTGATGGCATCGGCAAGATCAAGACGACCGTCGTCGTTGGCATCGCAAGCGTCAAGACAGGGCGGCTCAAATCCTGACGGATCCATGGAAAGGAGCCTGTAGACAATCGCAGCGGCGTCCGACAGATTGGTCTTGCCGTCGGAGTTGCAGTCGCCGCGTCGAAATCCGCTCGAACCTACAACGCAAATCTCGCAATCCTCCGTGCATGCCTTGAACGACTGATTTTCGGCAGCGTACAGGTTCTTCGTATTGATCAGACCACGGCCGTTGATCCCGTCACAGAAGCGAACGGGTAGGCAAGTGCCACAACTGACCTCATCGGAGACCTTCATTTCGACCGTACCGAGCTTCAATGGAACATCGGTCGGTGGGAAGGTGCGCCCATCAAACGGCTCCAGCACGTCGATGAGAATGGCGAGAATCAGCTCGCAGCCATCACCGTCAGCCGGGTCGTTATCACACTGGAAGCTGACGAACTCAGCCTTGAGGGCATCGGTCATCGTATCCGGGGGCGTACGGAAGGAGCTCTCGATGCATTCGAGCCTGCAGTCGTAGCAGACCGCGATCGAAAGCCCCTGCAACTGATCGAACTGCGGGTGGCCAGGCTTGTTATCCTCCGGCGAGCAGTAGTAGAAGGAAAGCTCGACGCTGTCGCCCGGGGCCCCCCGGATGGGGAGCGGCTTCTTGTTGGTGCCCAATTTGGGGCCGCCGCAGAGAAAGTATGGCTTCCCCGTGCAGTCATCGTCGGGGGTCTCGCAGGTAATCGAGCCGGCGCAAAACTCGGGAGTGTAGCTCTTGCCTCCAATGACGACGCTGTTGTCCTTCCTCGGCGTGCCGAAAACATCGTCGACAAACGTTAGCTCGGTGGTGCGGGACGCGCTGCCCGCCGGAATCGGATTGCAGCAGTACCTGTAAATCAGGACCGAACGGTCGGTACCGGCCGGGATAGTATTCCCGTTGAAGGGCGCCTGGAGATCGAGAATCACGGCCCCTGTTCCACCATCCTCGAACACCTCAAAGCTCGTGAAATCAGCCTCGTTCGTCGCGCTTTCCGTTCCCAAAATTGTCATCGAATCAAGCTGCACCACTTCAGGATTGTGCCTCACGGAGGTCGAGAATCCCTCCACGGGGTGGGTACTCGACAGGAGGACGCGGACGTTGACACAGTCGCCCTGCGCGACGGTTTTCTGCTCGAGGCAGGTCTTCACCCGCACCGGACCGCAACGGAAACCAAAATCCCGATTCAAATCCTGGCCGGCTGGGCCCAGCGCAACCGTCTGCTGAGAACCGGGGGTGGTGATCTCGAGGCCAGCCGCGCCACCGGTGCGTGGATCCACTTCAACCCTTCCCACGACGGGCGTTTCGGGTGGAATCCCCTCCAGGGTGAAAAGATAGTGACCCAGCGCGTCGGTGGTCGTCGAGTTGGAGTAGCCACCGAAGGCCCCAACGGCCGGCGCGTTGATGCTCACCTTGACCCCCGAAAGTCCTGGCTCGCCGACGTCGAGCATTCCATTGCCGTTCGTGTCACAAAACACGGTGTCTCCGACCCTGGCGGCCAGAGGCTTCAGGCCAAAGTCACGATTCCTGTCCTCGACATTGGGCGAGAGCGGGATCGTGCTTTGTGGGTTTGGGGTCGACAGGACCTTGTTCTGCGCTGGCAGGGAGTTCGTGTCCACCGTGACCGTTGCCACAACCGTTCCACCGAAGGGAATTCCGGTGATCACGAAAAGGTACTTACCGTTCGCGTCCGTCCTGGCGCTCAAGTTCACACCCGTGAATCCCCCGCCAGCCTGAGCCGCCAGGGTGACTGGCACATCACGAATTCCTGGCTCACCTGGATCCTGTTGGCCGTTCCCGTTCAGGTCGCAGTAGACCGTATCGCCGACAATCGCGTCCCCCATACGCGGCTTGAGGCCAAAATCGCGGTCATTGTCAACGTCGAGAGCACCCAGAGGCGCCGTGTTCTGCGGGTTCGGGGTCGTGAGATCCTTGCTCTTCGCGTCGCCTGAGTTCGAATCGATGCTGACCGAACAAACCACTTTCTTGTCTGCGGGTATCCCTTGAACGACGAAAGCGTACTTGCCTTGCGAGTCTGTGGTGGTCGTCAAATTCACTCCGGGGAAGCCCTCTCCCGCTGGACACTGGATTGAGACCTTGACGCCTGCGAGGCCTTGCTCGCCATCGTCCTGTCTGGCGTTGCCGTTGTTATCACAGAAGACCGTGTCCCCCACGCGGGCATCGCCCGCCCTGATACAGAGCCCAAAGTCTCGGGCGAGATCGAGGCCACCGGGGCCGAGCGGAATCGTCTGCTGAGGGTTGTCCGTGGTGAGCGCCTTGCCCCTGGCATCCCCGGTCATGGGATCGATGGAGACCGTGGCGACCACTGTGCCGCTGCCGGGGACGCCTGGAATGAAGAAGAGGTACTTGCCATCCCTGTCGGAGACGGTGGATGTGCTATACCCCGGGAAACCGCCGCCTGCGGGAGCCACGATGCTCACCTTGACCCCGGCGAGCCCAGGCTCATTCGCCTGCTGCGCACCGTCACAGTCAAGGTCAAAAAAGATGCTATCCCCCACCCTGGGCGGCAAGGCGTAGCCAAAGTCGCAGTCGGTCACATTTTGGCGGAGGTTGGTGATCGGCTGGCAGACCTCCGTGGGCTCTTTCCCCACGAGGGCCACACCCGGAACAACAAGCACCGTGCAATTGGACCCCGGAGGGATGTCCCCGAAAACGTAATGCCCGTTGGCGTCGGTAATGCTGGATCGTTTGGTCGTGCTGCCGTTGTGGGTACAGCCGAGGGTCAGCTCGGCCCCGGCAATCCCCTTCTCACCACTGTCTCTCTGCGAATTGCCATTGGTGTCACAGTAGACGGCCCCCGCGATCGAAAGGTTTTCGGGAACCATGGGCCGTTCCACCTTGAGCGACGCAAACAACCAGTAGAACGACGAGGGCGAGAGCGTGCCTCCAGTCCTCGTATCGCTGAAGAGCTGCACCTCCACCGACTTCGACCCGCCCGGCAAGGCGAGGGGGAGCACGAGGGTATCCCAGCTGTCGCCATCGGATCCCTTCAGAGGGTCGCTGATTACCTGGAGCGGAGCTCCATCAATAGCTACCTCGAGCGTGCTGGGGCGAATCTTGGCCTGATCGACTGCCTTGTGGTCGCCCACCACCAGAACCAATTCGCCTTTCCGTGCACCCTCGACCGCCTCGTAAGTGAACTTCTGCCGAACACTCCTGTCCACGGGTGGCAGGAACTTCCAGTATGCGAAGTCATTGCCGTCCCGGACCTCGAATGAGCTCTTTGAACCGTCACTGAGAATAAGGACCAGTTCGGCACCATTGACGACGCCCGTATCGGTTATGTCCAGGCCCTTGACAGCGACCTCTCTCTTCTCGCCAGGCTTGACGAGGTTCAAGCCAGTGACGTCGGCTCGATAGACGAAGGGGCGGGTGTCAGCACCGGGGAACTCGTTGCTCGTGCCAATCAGCTCACCCCGCACCCTGAGCGTGTCGTTGACAATCACTTCGGGGTCACCCTGGCTCGATCGGAGTCCCCAGTAGAGGATCACCTGCTCAAGCTTGAGCTCCGCATTGAGCTCCACCGTGATTTTCCCGGGTTGGTTCAGCTCAAGGCCTGTGCCAAAGGCCAGAACGCAATTGCCGGACTTCAAGAATCCTGGCCTGGGAGAACCCAGGGTCTCATTGCCTTCCCCGCGGGCGGCTCGGGAAGGGACCATGAGTAAGAGAGCAAGTCGAAGGACAATGAAGTAGCACGCCGAAATTCTCATATTTCCTCGTTTGAATGAGCACAACACAAGCAAGCTGCCAGGACAAGGATATGGAGAAGAAAGTGCATCAAGAGAACTGCCACGGGGAGGCCTGGGTCAGCTGCCTGGAAGGAAGCTCTGATTGTAGCGGGCACTCCAAGTCCGGGAAGCCAGAAAACGAAAAGGCAGCTAAGCCGGTCGCGGGAAACGCATTTTCCTTGCCATAAGCATTGCCGATACCTACACTCCGGCCGGCTGTGACCGGGATAACCTGGCCACCGCTCACCCACCATCGGCGCCGGAAGCGCCCCGCGCTGATCGAGCGCCGGGGAGGGGGGGCGGGGCGACCAAGGCGGGAGCCCTGACGCCCGAAGCCGGAGCTGGCGCAACCCGAAAGCGGCTCGGAGGGAGGGTGAAGCGCGAGACGCAGGGACGCCGCCTGGCGGCCGGTGCGGGGGACTCCTTCCTCCCCCGCGAGCAGTCCAGGTTTTCCCACACGATCTCGAGAGCGTTCCAATTTCAAGTGTTCTGGCGGTTGCGTCCCACGGAATTTCGGTGACCGTAAAGCCCAAGTCATCGCGGTGAATCAGATGAAGCTCCTGGCCCAATGGACACGACGTTCCGCCGTCAAGGCCCAGGAGATTGTCTGGATCGAACGGGTTGCTGGCAGCTCGCCCCCCGAAGTCGGAAGCCAACTGTCGGGCTGGACGATCGAGAAGCGCCGTCCGAGCCACCTCAATGCGAGGCGATCCGAGGGGGACGTCACCTATTTTCTCAAGTGGTTTTTCCACAGTCGCTGGGCCCACCCAGCGCGCAAGGAGTGGCGAAACTCGATCGTGCTCCGTGATCTGGGGATTCCAACGGTCAAGGCCGTCGGGTGGGGAAGGCACCTGAAAGGCTCATTTGTCGTACTTGAAGGCTCCCGTGGATTCTCACTTGAACAGTGGAGAACCAACGGCCTCACCGAAGAAGACCTGGTAAAGATTGCAGGAGATCTGGCCCATCTCGCCGCCAGGCTCCACTCGGCCGGGTGGTGCCACAAGGACTTGAACGTCTATCACGTGATCGTCTCAAGTGGTGGTATCCGCCTGATCGACGTCGGTCGTGTCTCTCGGTTCCATCATGGGCGGTGGATCGTCAAGGATCTCGCGAGCTTGCTCGCCTCGGCCCGCCGTGAGCACGTGCCCATGAGCGCAGGAAGGGCTTTCTTCCGGCATTATCTGCTCAAGAGCGGCCGGGTGCAGCAGCGCCGGAGCCTTCTGCGTGCCGTGGTCAAGAAGTCCCACCGCTATCAGCGGCACAACGAGAAGCGTGAGGCTATGTAGGCCACCGCGCTATCGAGCGCGTATCAGGCTTCGAGCTCCGCAGAGCCGCCACCGGCCTCACGTCACAGCAAGCGGCAAGTACGTTTCGGGTTATCCGACCGGCCAGCAGGCCGAACGCAGACGCCGTGGTGTGGAGCGTCACGAGGCAACTGGTGGCCAGCGTCAGCCAGCCAATCGGCGCGCACAGGGCGAGCCCCATGCAGACCCGAGCCCACAGCGCGAAGCGCGATCGCGCCTCCTTGCCCGGGGCTTCACGACATGCTCATTCATCGTACTCGCCACGCTTCTCA